>JAAYIH010000048.1 GCA_012523545.1 Bacillota bacterium | reverse complement strand
GCATAACGCCTTCGTCGGCGGCCACCACCAATACGGCGATGTCGGTCACTTTAGCGCCGCGGGCGCGCATGGCGGTAAAGGCTTCGTGACCAGGCGTATCCAGAAAGACTATCTTTTTGCCGTTATGTTCCACCTGGTAAGCACCTATGTGTTGGGTTATGCCACCGGCTTCACTGGCGGTGACGTTGGCGTTGCGAATGGCATCCAACAACGAAGTCTTGCCGTGGTCGACATGGCCCATAACGGTCACCACCGGCGCGCGTTCTTCCATTTTGGCAGCGGCGCGCTTAACCCTGGGCGGTTCTTTTTGCTCTTTTTCGGCAGCCCGGGAAACCTCAATGCCCAATTGCGCGGCTAAGATTTCCGCGGTGTCGGCATCCAGGTGCTGATTGATGGCAGCCATTACGCCCAAGGCAATCAGTTCTTTGATGAGTTGGGCAGCCGGCATGTTGAAAAGCTTCGCCAGCTCTGCAACTGTGTGACCGTGGGCGGATATTTGCACCGGCTTGCCGGCGGCAATTTTCTTCTCTTCCTGTTCTTTTTTCGGCTTGGGCTTGCCTGCATCTTTAGCCCTGGGCTTCTCCGGCTTTTTTGCGGCTGGCTCTGCTTTTTTCTTCTCCGCTTCAGCTTTACGCTGCACTGCGGCCGGCTTTTTCTGTTCCGGCTGCGCCTTCTTCCCTTCCGGTTCGGCCTTTTTGGGCGCCGGTTGGGCTTTTTTCTGTTCGGGCTGGGCAGCTTTCTTGCCGGCCGGCGCGGGACGGACCGCCTGGCGAACCTGCTCAGCTTGCTCCCGCTCCAGATTGCTCATGTGATTCTTTACATCAAAGCCCAAATCTGCGGCAAATTTTAACACGTCCTTGCTTTCCAGTTCGAGCTCCCGTGCCAATTCATAAACCCTGATTTTGGTCAAGGGGCTGCACCTCCATTTCTTCCAGTAACTCCAGAATTCTCCTGGCGATACTGCTGTCTTTAATCATAACATAGCCGCGGCGATTTTTGCCAATGGCATGGCCCAAATCTGTCATGCTGACAGGCACCTTGACTACGGTGATTCCCGCCTTTAGGCAAGTATTTATCAAATCTATGCCTGTGCCAGTTACAGCGTCTTCGGCCACCAGCACCAGGCCCTTGTCTTTCTTGCCCCGGCTTTTGGCTACCTGGTCCAGAACCTGGCTGCTGCCTGAGCAAAGGAATCCGGCCCGCTGAGCAATTCCCAGCAAGCCCTTAATCCTGGTCAGGGTCATCGCCCAGGAGGTATTCCAGTTGGTTTACCAGTGCGGCATCCGGCTCCACCTGCAGATGCCGGGTAAACAGCTTGTTTTTAAGCGCTTTGCGCAAGCAGGCCAGGGAAACGCAAAGATAGGCGCCGCGGCCGGACATCTTGCCCTTGGGATCAAACTGCAAAACCCCGTCGGGGGTACGTACAATGCGCAACAATTCCCGTTTGGGGCGCTGGGTGCGGCAAGCAATGCACTGACGCAAAGGCACCTTTTTAGCTTTCATCGCCGGCCTCCTCCGCACTCTGGGATTCGCTCTTTATGTCAATTTTCCAGCCCGTCAGTTTGGCAGCCAGCCGGGCGTTCTGCCCCTCTTTGCCAATGGCCAGGGAAAGCTGGTTGTCGGGTACCACGATGCTGGCGATCTTCTGTTCTTCATCCACTTCAACCCTGGTGACTTTGGCAGGGCTCAGGGCGTTGGCCACAAATTCTGCCGGGTCGGCACTCCAGCGCACAATGTCAATTTTTTCGCCGCGCAACTCGTTGACGATAGCCTGTACCCGCATTCCCCTGGGTCCCACGCAGGCACCAACAGGGTCGACATCGGGATTGTCAGACCAGACTGCTATCTTGGACCGCTGTCCCGCCTCCCGGGAAACCGCCTTGATTTCCACAACTCCATCGTATATTTCCGGCACCTCTGCCTCAAACAGGCGCTTAATCAGACCGGGATGGGTTCTGGACGCAAATACCTGCGGACCCTTGGGAGAGTTTTTTACCTCCAAAACGTATACCTTCAACCTGGTCTGGGGTTCGTACTTATCTCCTTCCAATTGTTCCGAAGGCGGCAAAACAGCTTCAACTTTCCCGATATCCACAAAGACGTTGCCCTGCTCCACGCTTTGGATGATGCCGGTGACAACCTCGCTCTCCCGATTGGCAAATTCCTCATAAATTTTCTCCCGTTCAGCCTCCCGGATTTTTTGAATTACCACCTGCTTGGCTGCCTGAGCGGCAATGCGGCCAAAATTCTTAGGGGTAACTTCCACTTCCGCCAGGTCGCCGATGGTGTAAATAGGACTCAATTTCAATGCGTCGCGCAGGGATATTTCCTCCATAGGATTCTCCACTTTTTCCACAACCTTCTTTTGGGAGAACACCTTGATTGCCCCGGTCTGTTGATTCAACTCCACCCGCACATTCTGCAAAGAACAGAAATTCTTTTTATAGGCAGACACCAACGCAGCTTCCACTGCCTCAAACAATACTTCCTTGGGAATGCCCTTTTCCTCTTCCAGCTGTTGAACAGCTTCAATAAACTCAGCGACATCCATACTTTCGCCCTCCTTTAACTGAACTCGAAAACCAGATTGGCTTTCTTTATCCGGGAAAAAGGTATCTTAATGTCTCCGGCATCGCAGTGCAAGACAATGACATCGCCCTGCACATCCCGTATGGCGCCGACATACCGGCGACGGTTGCCTTCCAGGGGAGCATGCAGCTCAATCTTTGCCTTTCTGTCCCGAAACCGGGCAAAATGTTCGAGCTTGGTCAGCGGGCGCTCCACACCGGCGGAAGATACTTCCAGGACAAAAGCATCCGGCCCTGTATCCCAGGCGTCCATTTCCCGGCTCAGGTTGCGGTTAATTTCGGAGAGATCGTCCAGCGTAATTCCTCCTGTTTTGTCCACGAGGATCTGCACCAGGATTTTGCCGGCCATGGAACCGAAACGGATGTCCACAACCTCAATGTCGTAATTGCCGGTCAGGTACTCTTCTATGCGCTCCTTGATAACTTGTTTGTTCATCGGCCAACCTCATTTCTCCAATCAGGATAAGGATAAGGAGTGGCGTGCCACTCCTCGCTGAAAATAATAACATGGTGAGCAAAGCAATGCAAATGCAAACGCAATCATGAATCCTCAAACTTTATGGTGTACACGCCTTCCAGTTCCGCCAAACGATTGACAACTTCGTGCAACTGAAGAGTCGCAGGGGTTTTGATTCCGATTTCAACCAGAGCATGATCGCCTTTCCCGGGCGCTATCTGAATGGATTTGATAGAGACGCCCAGCTGGCCCAGTTTCACGCCAATCTGGCCAAGCTGGCCGGGAACGTCCGCCACAGTTAAATCCAGGACATGGTACTGGCCGCGCAGAATTTTCTTCTCCAGCGCCGGGAATAAAAACAGAACCACAATTACCAGCAAAGTGGCCAGGGTCGCCCCCCAGTAATACCCGGCGCCTATGGCCATGCCAATACCGGCCACCGTCCACAGGCTGGCAGCCGTCGTCAGGCCGCGAATGGTAGTGCCTTCCCGCATGATGGTACCAGCCCCAAGAAAACCGATACCGCTGACAATTTGGGCAGCCACCCGGGCAGGGTCGCCGCCGGCAAAACCGGCAACGGACACCAGGGTAATCAGTGCAGCTCCGATACACACCAGGACATGGGTACGAAATCCGGCCGGATGCTTGTTTTTTTCCCGCTCGAGCCCGATGACGCTGCCGTAAACTACGGCCAGCACCAGGCGCAGGGCGCTATCTGCCACACAACATCCCCCCTGCTCAGTATTTCAGCAGATAAGCGATGATTTCCCTGTACATTTTAAGCCGTGCGCGCAATCCCTTCCAAAATCCCAGCTTTTCTTCTTTCATAATGTGGCTGAGATCCCGAAGCTCCACAGTCTCACATCTGATGTTGTTTTCTTCCACCAGACGGGTCAGGGCTATTTCCACTCCAAACCGGGCGATGTCCATGTCCCGAACCTGGTTCAGAAGGGAAGCCTTTATCACCCTTTGCCCCGACAAATAAGGGGCAAACTTTTGCGCCAAATCGGTTGTTACTCTGCCCTTTTTAAAGACCCCCAGGGTCACCTCAGCCCTGCCGCTGAGCACTGGTTCCAGCATACTCTCTATGTGCGCCTGTTTCAGGCCGATAAGATCGGCGTCCAAAAACAGTATGTAATCGGCGTCGGTCTGCTTGACTCCGGCCAGCATGGCCCCGCCCTTGCCCCGGTTATGGGGCAGATTGACGACAATGGCGCCCATTTTGGCCGCCACCGTTGCGGTATTGTCCCGGGAGCCGTCGCTGACGACGATGACGTGGTCGATCAGGGGACAGGCAGTGAGGACGCGCACCACATCCCCGACGGTTTTTTCCTCATTATATGCCGGTACGACGGCGGCAATCTTCATTGCTCCCCCTCCTTATCCTTGAGCAGCCCAGCGCCTTCCTGGGCGATGAGGGCCAGGAGTGCGGGCAACAGTTGCGCATTGGGCAAAGCGGCAACCACCTGCCCCCGGCGAAACAGTACCCCTTGTTTGGGGCCGAAAGCAATGCCCACATGGGCGTGCCTGGCTTCCCCGGGTCCGTTGACGGCGCACCCCATCACTGCCACCCGTAAAGGCAGCTTGGTGCCAGCCAGATGCCTCTCCACTTCCCGGGCTGCCTGCAGGACATCGTGACCGGTGCGGGCGCAAGTGGGACAACTGATGACTTCCGGTCCTTCCCGCAGACCCAGGGCTTGCAAAATACCCAGGGCAATGGGAATTTCCTTTTCCGGCGGTCCTGTTACCGACACCCGCAGGGTGTCGCCGATGCCCTGCAGCAAAAGAGCGCCGATGCCTACGGAAGATTTGATGATGCCGGACAGCTCAGTACCCGCCTCGGTGACCCCCAAATGCAGGGGATAATCGGTGCTGCGGGCAAACAGTTCCGTAGCCTCATAAGTCTCCCGGACCGAGGAAGATTTCAAGGAAACAACTATGTCGCGGCAACCCAAATCTTCTATGACCTGGCAATAATACAGGGCGCTTTTGACCAGGGCTTCGGCGCGGGGCATATGGCGGTACTTACCGTGAATGGAGCCGGAATTGACTCCGACACGAACGGGGACTCCCAGGCGGGCCGCTTCGGCAACCACCCTGGCCACCGCCCGGGAACTGGCCATGGTGCCGGGATTTATGCGCAGTTTGGCTACGCCAGCCGCCAACGCGGCCAGGGCCAAATTGTGATCAAAGTGAATATCGGCTATCAGGGGAACCGGGCTTTTCTCACATATTTTCGACAGCGCCCGGGCACTGTCTGCGTCGGGCACCGCTACCCGAACCAGCTGGCACCCGGCCTCGGCCAGACGCTGGATCTGTTGCAACGTACGCTGGATATCGCTGGTATCGGTATTGGTCATGGACTGAACTGCTATTGGATATTCACCGCCCAGGGGCACGTTGCCGACCCAAACGGTCCTGGTCACTCTGCGTTGCATGGCCAGGCCCCCTACAGGATGAAGCGAATTATATCGCGGTACATAATGACCAGCATCAGGGAAATCAGGAGGGCAAAGCCGACCAGGTGGACCAGACCCTCTTTGCGGGGGTCCAGAGGCCGCTTGCGTACCAGTTCAACGCCCAAAAAAACCAGCTTGCTGCCGTCCAGGGCAGGGATGGGCAATAAATTAAACAAACTCAGATTGACGCTGATTAAAGCAGCCAGGTAGAGCACAGATGTCAGCCCCTGCTGGGCGGCCAGGCCGACATAGTGCACAATTCCTATGGGCCCGGTCAATTCTTCGGCGGGAATTTTGCGGGTCACTATGCCCGCCAGGCTGCTCAACACCGCCTTGGTCAGCAAAAAGGTCTGGCGAAAGCCCTCTTTGATGCTGGTCAGGACGGACAGGCGTTCCTTGGCCTGGGAAATGCCCACAAAGGGATGCTCCTCATTCACACTCGGGATTACCTGGATACTCAACAGCTTCCCTTCCCGGCGCACCGTAAAAAGCAGGGCCGAGCCATCGCTGTTTTGAATGTAGCGCAGAATGTCTGCCCAGGATTCCATCGCCTGGCCGTCGATTTGCACCACTTCATCTCCGGCCTTGAGACCCGCCGCCTGGGCCGGATAACCGGGCAACACGCCGCCGATTTTGGGAGCGTCGGATGGCAGGCCGATAGCTCCGAAAATCAAGACAAACACGACCAGGGCCAGCACAAAGTTCATGGCCGGACCGGCGGCAATCACTGCCATGCGCTGCCAGGGAGTTTTGTTTTGATAACTGGCCGGGTTGTCGCTCCACTCTTCGACATCGTCGCCTTCTTCCCCCAGCATCTTGACATAACCGCCCAGGGGTATTATGCGCAGCGAATATAAAATGCCCGCCCTCCTAAAACCGGCCAGTTTGGGCCCAAAACCAATGGAGAACTCCTCAACATCGATGCCCACCCGCCGGGCCACGAGGAAATGTCCCAACTCGTGGACGAGAATAATCAAGCTGAAGACAGCCAATGCCACCAATATGGTCATGCGTATCACTCCGAATCCTTAAGAATATCCCTGAACTCTGCTTTCACCTGTGCCACCGTCTCGAAAATCTCCTCAACGCCGGGGTTGGGACGCCAGGGCACCCGCTTCCTGATCTCGGCAATAACCCGGGGGATTTCATTGAACCCCATGGCGCCCTGCAAAAATGCTTCGACGCAGAGATCGTTGGCAGCACTGAGCACTGCCGGCGCATTGCCGCCCTCGGTCAAAGCGGCGCGCGCCAGGTCGAGACACGGAAAAGCAAGCCGGTCGGGTTCTTCGAAATGCAATGGAGGGAGTTGCAGCCAATCGATGTAATGCTCCCGGGCGCCCGGCCACCGCCGGGGCCAGGACAAAGCATACTGAATGGGCAGCTCCATGGAAACCACACCCAGTTGCGCCAGGACCGAACCGTCGATAAATTCTACCATGGAATGGACGATGCTTTGGGGGTGTATTACTACGCGTATTTTCTCAGGCTCGATGCCAAAGAGCCAGTGCGCTTCAATAACTTCCAGCCCCTTGTTCATCAGGGTGGCGGAATCCACAGAAATCTTGGCCCCCATGCGCCAGTTGGGGTGCCGCACAGCCTGGTCCGGTGTGACGTGCTCCAGTTCAGCGGCGGACATTCCGCGGAAAGGGCCTCCCGATGCAGTGAGAATGATGGAACGGACTTCGCCGCGGGGGTGCCCCCGGAGGCACTGGAATATAGCAGAATGCTCGCTGTCCAGGGGAATAAGGTTGACCCCTTTCTCCCGGCACAGCTTCGTAACCAGGTGACCCGCCATCACCAGAACCTCTTTATTGGCCAGGGCAATGTCGGAACCCGCCCGGATGGCGGACAAGACGGGCAACAGGCCGGCATGACCGACCATGGCAGCGACCACCATGGAATACCGCACGCTTTCCAGTTGCTCCGCCAGGGCCTGTTCACCGGCCAGCACTTTAATGGGCATGTCCCGGAGACGATAGTGCAATTCTTTGGCAGCGTCTTCCTGGGTCAGGACAACGGTCTCGGGAGTGTACCGGCGCGCCTGTTCTTCCAACAGGCGCCAATTGGCACGGGCAACCAGCAACCGGACTTTGTATTTTCCCGGATTCCGGTCCAGAACATTGAGGGTTTGAACGCCCACCGAACCGGTAGAGCCCAGTATAGCCAGG
>JAAYIH010000047.1 GCA_012523545.1 Bacillota bacterium | reverse complement strand
TTACTACAATCGTGAAGGTAATACTGTGACTTTTGAAATTGAGTATCTGTAAAAACGTCTATACCCCTTAAAAATGGCCGTTTTAAATACTCATTAATTGCTGTTATTTGCAGACTTGACACCAGTGGCAGGTGGAATAGCCGATGGACAGGAAGACGGGTTTGCCCTCGGCCTCGGCCCGGGCAAAGGCCTCCTCTCCCCAGGGGTACCAGTCCACCGGGTTGTAGGCGTGCTGGAGCAGGTACGGAGATTTTTCGTTTATCAGGCGATTGGCCTGGCGCATAACTTCACCCCCACAGTCTTTATGTCTATAGCTTGCCCGCTATGCGAAACTTTTTCACTCCTCCTCCGTCTGTACAGTAAAAGCATTTCAGGCGGGAAAGGAGAGAGTTGCCGTGCGCAAGCTCTTTTTGCTGATTCTGCTGACGGCGACGGCCTTGCTGGCCGGCGCCTGCACCCTGGTCATCTCCGGCGACGGCCTTACCATCGAACACTATAAAGGGACCTGGGAGGAAACTTATGCCTTCAGCAGCGGGGCGGTGACGGTGCAGGGGGGCAACGGTTCCATCACCGTGGAAACCTGGGACAAAGAGGAGGTCCTGGTCCAGGCACACTGGACCGCCAGGACCGAGAGTTACCAGTTTGCGCCCCTCGTGGAGCAGGAGGGAGACAGCCTCAGCTTCGCCGCGCCCTGGAACAATGAACTGCGCGGCGTGACCTGGATACTGAAGGTGCCCCCGGGCCTGAGCGTGACAGCCCGCACCTCCAACGGCCGCGTTAACATCCTGGGCGGCGAATTTGGCAACGTCACCGTCGAAACCAGCAACGGCCGCGTAACTGTTGAAGGTTCGGGGAAGGGAATGCTGACAATCAATACCAGCAACGGCGGCGTCACTGTCCGGGAGTGGAACGGCGAGACGGATATTACCACCAGCAACGGCGCCATCACTGCTTTCCTGGGCAAAATCACCGACGGCAACTATCGGCTGTCCTCCAGCAACGGGACCCTCCGCGTTTTTGTAGACCGGGATTCGGCCTTTGCGCTCACCGCCAGCACCAGCAACGGCCGCATCAACAGCGATTTGACCGGCGCCTGGTCCCAGATGCCCACAGGCTCCAGCTACACCGGAACGTACAACGGCGGCGGCGCCCTGCTGAACCTGCACACCAGCAACTCCAGCATCTTCCTGCTCACGCAGTAACACAAAAAGCGAATTTTAAGCCCTGTCAAAAGGGCTTTTTTTTGTCCCTGGTATTGACCGGCCCCTATCCGGTTAACTTAAAGATAAACTGAAGCAAAGGAGAGCCGACCATGTTGGGATTGTCAACACTGGTAATCGTCGCCATCCTCATTTACGCCGGCGTGGCGCAGCGGGTGCTGGACCGCATGCGCCTCTCCGACCGGGAGGCGCTGCTCTTTATTGCCGCCATGGCGGCGGGCAACTTCCTGCCCGAGATACCCGTCACCGCCAATGTGGCGGTGAACATCGGCGGCGCCGTCGTCCCGGCCGTGCTGGCTGTTTACCTCTTCGTCAAGGCAGGTACGGCCAAGGAAAAGACCCGGGCCGTACTGGCCACCCTGGCCGCCACGGCGGTAATTTACGGGGCCAACAAGCTGATTCCCGTCACGCCCCTCTTTCCCTTGCCCATTGACCCCATCTACTTCTACGCCGTGCTGGCGGCGGTGGCGGGCTACCTGGCCGGGCGTTCCCGGCGCTTAGCCTTCATCGCCGGAGTGGGCTCCATGATCCTTATGGACATCATCTCCCGGGTGGAAGCGTACGTCATCGGCGGCGAAAGTTCCGTCACCATCGGCGGCGCCGGTTTGTTTGACGGGGTGGTCATCGTGGGCATCCTGGCGGTGGCCCTGGCCGAAATCTTTGGCGAGACCCTGGAAAGGGTACAGGGCGGGCCCCAAAAGCACAGGTCCCGCAGCCTGACCCGGGGCCTGCGCAACCCCAAAGTCGTCAGGCTCCGCGACAACGACGAACCCAGGCAGTAAGGAGGGCAGGCTATGAAGAGAATTATCCCCGTTTTGCTGGCATTGGTCCTGGTCCTGCCTCCGGGCGCGGGGGCGCAACAGAACACCCTCGAAGAGTTCTTCGATTCCCTCAACCTGGACACCCGGGATGACGGCGGCTGGTACACCCTGATGGACCAGCAGGGCAATGTCCTCATGCGCACCGCCCGCCACATCCACGTGGGCGACACCTGGATTGGCCGGGACAACGTCAAGTGGGAAGTGTACGCTGTGGCCGGGGACAACGCCTATGCCCGTTCAGTACACAGGGAACAGGGCCAGTCCTTGCCGGGCATCATCCGGGCGGTCCTGGCGCCCCTCTTCCGCAAGGCAGTTCCCGTCCAGGAAGAGGAAAAGGTAGAAAAGCGCATAGGCGTATACAACACCCACGGGGCTGAAGCTTACGTGCCCAGTGACGGCACCGACAGCGACCCCCAGGGCGGAGGCGTGCTGGACGTGGCCGACTCCCTGGCCCGGGCCCTGGAGGAGAAGGGCGTCGAGACCGTTAAATCCGAAGAGACCCACGTTCCCCACGATGCCGGCGCCTACAAGCGTTCCCGCAACACGGTGGAAGAGATGGTGGGAGAAGGCGTCGATGCAGTGGTGGACGTGCACCGCGACGCCGTGCCGGCCGAGGAGTATATTGCCGACGGCATGGTGCAAATCCAGCTGGTAGTGGGGCGGCAAAACCAAAACCAGGCCGCCAACCAGGAATTTGCCGAAAAGCTGAAGGCCGTTGCCGACGAGAAATACCCCGGCCTGGTCAAGGGCATCTTTGCGGCCAAGGGCAACTACAACCAGGATATGATGCCCACTTCCATCCTCATCGAAGTGGGTACCCATGAAAACGAAAAAGAGGCGGCCCAGGAATCCGTAGCCAAATTTGCCGACGTCCTGGCCATCACCCTGTACGGCTCCGCCGAGGCGGCCGAATCTCCCGCCCGTCCCGCCAGTAGCAGCGGCACGGTGTGGCGCACCATTTTGTGGCTGCTGGCCATCGTGGTGGTGGGCGGGGGGATATTCCTTTACATCAGCGCCGGCAGCTGGCCCGAGATGAAGCGCAAACTCCAGGGCTTTGTCCGGGGGGAATTCGGCGACCTGCTCAAGGGCAGGGTCGGCCGCCGCACCGGCGATGACGACAGACTGAAATGAGGTAACAAACGCCCCTGGGGATATCCCCAGGGGTCGTTGTTTATGCGTCTTCCTCGTCCCGGGCCGGTTGTGGTGCAGCGGCAGCCAGCAATTCCGCCATGTACCGGACCTGTCTTTTGTCCAGCTTGCCCTGGGTCGCCAGCTTGTCCAGCCCCGCCTGGGCCCGGGCCAGGAAATCTTCCTGCTCCAGGAGATTTGCCGCAACCAGATTCTCGGCCAAAGCCGAACCGGGCAAAAGTTGCTGCAGCTTTTCCGCCAGGGCCTCCGCCAGGGGCGAAGCCGGGCGAAAGGGCAGGCCGGTCCGTCCCAGCAAGCCGCCCAGGATTTTGCGGGACGCCAGTTGCTGGGGAGGGAAGACCTGCCAGCGCCCGCCGCCGTACCGGGCGGCCACGAAGACAGCGTTGTGCGGTTGAGCGCGGCGCTGGGCGGGAAGCTCCACAGTGGCGGCCAGCACATGCCCGGGTTG
>JAAYIH010000046.1 GCA_012523545.1 Bacillota bacterium | reverse complement strand
GCTATTGCCCAAGAAGCTGTGCCTGTCAGCTGCTGTAACCATAAGGGTGATGCTGGGGGAAATGAGATGATCCATGAGCTGGAGCCGAGGAACTTTAATAATGCATACCTGAGCAGAAAAGCAGAGCCTGAAGATGTGTTTCTTGCCTATCAGGGGGATAATGTGCTGGCCAAGGAAGGGGCGGACAGGCTTTGGTATCCGTCTTTTGCAGATTTCGCCCGGGATTATCCGCAGCTCAGGGATAATGCGCAGTATCTTTTCGCAGTGGATGATGTCTGCTTCTACTTGGTCGAGGAATCAGGACTGGACTCAGCAGAAGGCTGGGTTTATGTGCCTGTGACCAGATTCCGGGCTGAATGGCAGCACTGGCGCGCTTTTGCGGGCGCGGTGGGATGGCAGCTGTACAGATGGTATCGCAACCACCGTTATTGCAGCCGCTGCGGCGGCAAGATGCTGCGGTCGACCAAGGAGCGAATGCTTTTTTGCCAGGCTTGCAGTTTTCAGGTCTACCCGACGATTTCTCCCAGCGTCATCGTGGCTGTTTATGATGGGGACCGCCTGCTGTTGACCAAGTACAAAGGCCAGACCCACAACCGGTATGCTCTTGTGGCCGGCTTTTGTGAAATAGGGGAGAGCATGGAGCAGGCAGTCCGCCGCGAGGTCGAGGAGGAAGTAGGGCTGAAGGTCAAGAACCTGTATTATTACAAGAGCCAGCCCTGGCCGTTTACCTCTACAATGCTTGCCGGCTTTTATGCCGAGCTGGACGGGGACAGTACCGTCAAACTCCAGGAAGATGAGCTGGCCGAGGCGGTGTGGTTGAAGAGAGAAGATATCCCGCCTGTGGGCCAATCCCCCAGCCTCACCGGCGAGATGATTGAGGCATTCAGAACCGGGGCGGTTAAGTTGTGAGTTGGTAATTGAATGCCGGGTAAAGGAACCCGGATAATTAATTATCTGTCCTCTGCACTAGCGGAGGTTTTTTATTTGTCCGCCCCCCATGGGCAGAAAAGTTTCAACTGTTTGTGGAGGAATTTGTTACATCTAGGGAGAATAATCTACATAGTCATGGAAGTGCGAAGCAGGTGGAAAAATGGAAACAAGGCAAGATTATTTCGCGGTTGTCGATAAAATCCGGTCCTTTTGCCGGGAGCGTTGCCCCAATCTTCTGGCTTTGTACTTAGGCGGCAGTGTTGCCCGGGGCGACTTTGTGCCTGGACGCAGTGACATAGACCTCTATGCAGTAACGGCTGAAAAGGATGCAGAGCTGGAGGATGACATAAAGGCCTATGCAGAAGAGCTGGGGAGGACAATGCTGAAGAGCGTAGCTGCAATCCACCCGTCCCCGGTGGGAGTCAGCTTTACTACTTTGAAAGAAATTGAGGACGGTTGCTCCTTTCTGGGCGCAGGGTACGAATACTGGAATTTCATCAACACCGGGAAGTTGTTGTATGGCGAAGATATAAGGTCCCGATTGCCCGGGCCCACCCGGGAAGAGGTCGAAAAGTCGGCAACAGAGGCCCTTAAGCAACTGAAAGAACTCCTCGCTTTCCCTCCTCCGGCAGGAGATAAGGGGATAGCGATGACCTTTAACCTTATATTCAGGGGCGTCTGTACATATTTATCCGGCCGTGGCCGGTATGTAAGTGCAAAGGAAGAGTGCGTGAAAGCGTTTTGTCAAGAGTTTCCGGACCTCCCCCAGGCTGAGGATCTGCAGAGGGCGTTGCAGTTATATAAAAAATGGAGTCATGGGCCTCTGACAGGTGAGGAGTTTTCTGAGCTGGTTGGCCTGGCCAGGAGAATTATCCTTGCCCTCAGTGCATAGACTGGCGCTTATAAAGTGGCGTCTGAGACAGCTGGTTATGCTTTGTACTGAAGGCACACTGACAATAACATAGTACTGGAAAAGGAGGGGTTAGCGTGGAACAGTTGGAGAAAAAAGGAGCCCCGGCTTCCGGCGAAAATGCCGGGGAAGCGGGCAAGAAGCCCAAGCCCTATTTCACGGTGAGGGTCAATAAGTGGCTGTTTGCTGTGGCCCTGCTGATAGCTCTGGTCTTGCTGGTGCGGCATTTCTATTTAGTAGTTAGAGTGGGTATCTTTTTAATTGCTTTGACCGTTACCATGGCCTTTGTCTTTTTCATCAGCCTGCAGACGGCGACAAAACCGAATAACAACGTTATCCTCAACATCACTTTGCCCCGGGAGGTGCACCAGGAGCCCGGGGTGCTGGAAATCGTCGGGAAGTTCAAGAAGACTTGCCTTTTAATCTTCCTGGCCTCCCTGGCGCCTGTTCCGGCGCTGGCGTTTATCCGCATGCCGTCAATGGTAATCCTTTTCGTGTTCGCCTGGTTTGCGGCCATGTTCGTGGCCTATAATTGGGCGGTGAAGGTGTACAGCGGCCGCCTGGCAAGCCTGAAGCGGGAAAAGGGTTGGCTTGTGGGTGAAACCCATACCGTGACAGTGGATCTGGAAGTAACCAAGGCCAAGGCCAGGATGGCGGTGTCCAGGCTGTGGTTTCTGCCCTCCCTGGCGGCGGCCGCGTTCCTTCTGGCTTATTGCCTGGCTTACGCCAAAGAATTCCTTGCCCTGGGGATTACTGCGGTTGTCGCGGTGATGGTGTACAATTTCCTCTATACCCTGACTGTGCGGGAGCGGACCAGGGCCTACAGCGAAGATGCCGAGGTTAACATGGCGGTGACCAGGATTGCCATCAAGTATTGGTCGCTGTGCTGGACGGTGCTGGCCGGGGTTAACGTGGCGGTCATGGCCACTATTCTCATTGCCTCCCGCACTTACAATGAAATCCTGGGCATCGTCGGTGTCGGCGGCATGATACTGGCCACCCTGAGTGGCATTTTGGTCACCCACAGCAAAATCCAGGACACCCAGAACCGCCTTCTGACCGGGGATCGGACCATCACTGTAGATGAGGATTATTACTGGACCGGCGGTTTGTACAACAACCCCAATGACAGCAGGGTGCTGGTGCCCAAGCGCATCGGCATTGGCCAGACCATAAACCTGGGCACCAGGACGGGCCGGCTGGTTTATTTCGGCACGTTGATTGGGGTGCCGGTCCTCCTCCTGGGCATGTTCCTGCTCTTCCTGCGCCTGGATACGGCCGACTTTGCCCTGACCATCCAGGACAACCAGGTGGAGATTCACGCCCCGTTGTACGGGTACAAGTTTCCCTTAAACGACATTCGTTCTATAGCCATGGTGGACACCCTGCCCGGCGGCACCCGGACCAACGGAGCTTCCACCAGCCGGTACAACCTGGGCAATTTCAACCTCAAGGGGTACGGCAGGAGCAAGGTCTATGTGTACAAAAACCAGCCCCAGTACATCGTCCTGGAGCTGCCCGATCTCTATATTTTCTTCTCGGCCCGGTCGCCGGAAGCGACCCAGCAGTACTATGAGCTGCTGATTAATAGCATGGACAAGCGATAAGGCGCAGTCCACGGTGCGGTCGGCGCTGTATTCTGAAGGGCAATGTAAAGGCGCCCCCGGTGCAGGGGGCGTCTTGCCTGTCCGTATGGCGCAAATGCCAGTGGAAAGAAATTATCCGGGCTGGTCCTCCGGCCCTCCCATGAAGAAAGGGCGGATCACGCCGCAGGCCAGTCTCCGTCCGGAATTCCCGGCAGGCTGGGTGCGGTAGTCATCGGGGTTTTCGTGGATGACACCGGCTCTGCCAATGATTTCCCGGACCCTGAAGCGGTTGGTGAAGAAGTACAGCCGGGCAATTCCTGCGTTGGAAAACAGCACCGGGAAATCGCCGGCATGATTGCCATGGGGTTGGTTGTCCGGGTTCCAGTGTCCTCCCGCCGCCTGGAAGGGGTTATGGGGATCGCCCACGGCGCAGGCGCCAAACTCATGGATGTGGAAGCCGTGGGGGCCGACGGGGCTGAGGTTTCCGCGGCCGGGTCGGTATTCCGGCAGTCCATCCACCATGGCATAGACCCATGTACCCTGGGGGGCGTCATAGAAGAACACTTTTCCCGAGATTTGAGGGGCCAGGGGCCCGCCCTCAATAATCGCCAGGGCTGCCCGGGGCAATTTTTCCTTGTGCATGTCATGCCTCCTTCTGGGGTGTACACCATCATATTCCCAAGGCTGGAATTGGGAAACCCTGGCCGGGCGGAACTGGAGGAAAAAGCAGGGGCGCGGCGAAGAAACAATACAGCATACATAGTCCACGAGAACAGGAGGAAATGTCTTGCTATACTTTTTATCGCTTTCCCTTTCACTCATTCTGATACCTGTTGCGATGGTATTCTTCGGCTTGCTGTGGAGGAAGAGCCCGCCCAGGGAGATCAATGAACTGTACGGGTACAGGACCCCCCGGTCGAAGCAGAGCCAGGAGGCGTGGGATTTTGCCCATGCTTACCACGCCCGGGTGTGGCTGTACTCCGGCCTGGCGCTGTTGGTCCTGACCGCCGTCGCCCTGGCTTTGCTGGCCAACAAAGAGAATTACCTGACTTACTTCATGGTGATAATGGCGGTGCAGATTGCGGTAATGCTGGGCAGCCTGGCGCCCACCGAACTGGCGTTGAAGAAAAGGTTCGGCCGGAAGCGGGATGAATGACTAATGCCGTGAAAAGACAAACCCACAGTTATTACTGTGGGTTTGTTTGGTCGGGCTCAACCCGGGACCAGATGTCCTTTATGTGAACGAGCATCTCCGGTTCGGCGACATAGCTTTCCACATAGCCGCAGTTGGTGCAAACATAGTTATCCAAGGGGATGCTGCGGAGAAAGCTCAGGGGTATGGTGCTGGCATTGCCGGTCTTGTTGCGGATTTTTTCGCTGGAGTACACCGTTTGCGCGTGGCAGCGAGGACAAACCCCATTTTTCAAAGTGCATACCTCCTCGTCCAGGTATTTCAACAGTTATTGGCAAGAATCCTGCTATCGGCGCTGGATGAACACTTGATCGCCTTCCACCACAGCGACGATGTTGCGGTTGGCGGAGATGGTCAGGTCGTAACTGGGATATGAAAAGCTGTACGGCAGGTATTCCACAACTTTCCCGCTGGCGTCCAGCCTGGCCAGTACATACCACTTATCCCACACCGGATAATACCAGAAAATGTCCTGCTCCCTGCCCCAGGCGGCAAAATTGCCCGGCAGTTCAATGGCGGTGACTTCATTGCGGCGGTAGTCGTAAATCCAGCTCTTGCCCGCTATGTCTTCGATGATTGCCAGGCGCCCGTTGGGGCTCCAGGGATTGATGGCGGCGATTTCTTTGGGCAGGGCGATTCTCTGGGGCTGTTGCTGGTATTTGTGGACAACCAACGTGTTTTTGCTGGCGGTCAGCCAGGCCAGGTCGCCGTTGACGGCGCCGCTGAGGGTCCAATCCAGCTCTCCGCTTATGGTCCAGTTGGGCGGGGACATTTGCAGCAAACTGATGGCATTGCCCCGCTGCACCTGGACCATGAGGGTGGTCCCGGCCCAGTTGAAGTCGAAGACGTCGTAATCGGGGGGTGAAGAAAAGCGCTGGCCGCTGGCGACTGCGTATATGTGCAAACGGCCCGAGCCGGCGGGCGACGCGGTGAGAAAGGCGAGATAATTGCCGCCGGGGTCCCACTTAAAGATATGGGCATTGCCCAGAGATTCCCGCTGGCCGTTGGCCAGATTGACCACCAGGAGGTCGGAGACCATCATGTCTTCGGAGTGAGAAAGGTCCATCCAAACCCGCATGGCCAGGGCGTTGCCCCGGGGAGAAATTGCCGCCATATCGGGAAAGAAGCCGGAGTATCGCAACGTTTCTATAGCAGTAGTCAGTTTGGAATCCAAAAAGGCAAACAGGGCGTCGAAGTTGGCATACTTGGGGTCCAGCTTCTGCAGATTTTTGAAGGCTGTACGCGCGTCCTGCCATTGCTTAAGGTCAATGAGGTTGCGGGCATACCGGTACACTACCTGGGGCACATGCTCCGCCAGCTGGTAGAATTGTTTACCCGACAGGTTTTGGCGCCAGGCTTTGTCCAGTCCCTGCAGGGCAATCTCTTGCACGGTGCTTTCGGAGAAGCCCTGGATGTATTTGCGGAGGTCGGCCTCCGGATCGATGCTGGCCAGTTGGGAAATGAGGGTGCGCTTGACGTCCAGGTAATCCTCGGTGACGTTGTCCAACACATTCTGTTCCTTTTCCGCCAGGTAGTCCAGGGCCTGCCGGGGATGGCTGCGCTGCCCCAACAGTTTTGCTTTTCCGGTGATGGCCAGAACGTTGTCGGGGTAGAGTTCCAGGGCGGCGTCCAGCGCCGCTTCGGCCAAATCCGGGGGCGCCCCGAAGGCTTTGGCCAACAGGATATTAAAGGCTTTGCGGGTGAGCAGCCAGTTGTCCCCAGCCAGGGGCAGGGCTGTGTCCAGGGCCTCCAGGCTCAGGGGCAGCCCGCTGCGCTCTGCGATGAGAAACCCGATTTCCACCACGGCCTGGGCCAGCAGTTTGTCGTCAGGCCGCTCCAACAGCACTTTTTGGGCCAGCTCCAGGGCCTCGGCGCTGTAGCCGGTATTTATGAGCTGTTCGGCCACCTGCAAGAAAATCATGGCCAGGTCCATGTCGGCCAGCGTGCTGGTGTCGGCTAGGGAGATTACGGTTGCCGCCGCTTCCCGGCCCTTGCTCTGGCGCAGCTGGCAAACGGCCAGTTTGTACCTGGGCTCGGTCCATTCAGGTTTTCTGGTGCTGAGGCGGAGCAGTATTTTTTCGGCCTGGGCGTACTTTTCCCCGTCGATGAGTTGATTGGCCGCCTGGAGTTGCAGCCAGGGGTAGGTGAGGAGCAGCAGCGTCAATACCGCCGCCGCTGCCGCCAAACCGCCGACGGTTTGAATTTGACGTTTGTAGGCGGACAATTTGGGCAACTGCATTGAACCACCTCCAGACCGCTGAGTCTGTCAGGTATTGGCCGGCACAGGTTGTCACGGTCAGTATACTATATTGTATCATACGCCGCGGCTTTTTTAGTGCATATCTTGGCGGAGAGACAGAAAAGTTATAGAAAAAAGAAGGAGGCGTCGGCGATGACAGAGAAAGTCTTTACCATAGCAGGGCGCAAAGTTGTCCGGCGTTGCAGCGCCGAAAAAATGGAGGAATTCGTGCGCAAACTGCCGCTGGCTCAAAAACGGGACGACAGGGAAGTCCTCAAAGCGCTGCTGGGCGCCGGCATGGTTTCCATTGAGCCGGATAAATAAAAAAAGCCGGAACGGCCCGGCAGAGGGGAGGAATAAGGCGTGTTTCGGGTTATATTTTATTTCTCTACCAAGTTAATAAATCCTGTCTCTGTCGGCCAATGTTATGGAAATGTAAAATTAGCGGCCTTTTGTGACCGGAGTATTACGTGAAAAAGGGTTGCGCGGGTTGATTTTCCCTCTGTTTGTAGTTATAATTTTAGTAAATCAATACAAAGGGGAGCTTGCGCAAAGCAGGCTGAGAGTAAGCTGTATTGCTTAGACCCTTATAACCTGATGTGGGTAATGCCAACGCAGGGACATATGGCTTGTGTACTGCATATGCTTATTGGCATTATGCAGTTTTTTTATAATGCACAGGATACTATATGTGGGAAAGGGGTTAAACATGCTCAAGGAATGCCTTGTCAATGTCCGCACCAGGTCGCCTCTGGTTCACAACATTACCAACTACGTCACCGTCAACGACGTCGCCAACGTATTGCTGGCCTGCGGCGCCAGCCCCATCATGGCCGATGACCTCGGGGAAGTGGAGGAAATCACAGCCCTTTGCGGCGGATTGGCCATCAACATCGGGACGCTGAACAAAGACACCATCCCCGCCATGTTCGCCGCCGGCAGGAAGGCCAAAGAGTTGGGTCACCCGGTGGTGCTGGATCCCGTGGGCGCGGGGGCCAGCAAGCTGCGCACCGAGACGGCCATTCGGCTGTTGCAGGAAATCCGGCCCGACGCCGTCCGGGGCAACATTTCCGAGATCAAGTCCCTGGTCTTTGGCTCCGGCAGCACCAAGGGCGTCGACGCCGATGTGGCCGATGCCGTCACCGAGGACAACCTGGACGGCGCCATAGCCTT
This sequence comes from Bacillota bacterium, assembly GCA_012523545.1. Classification (GTDB taxonomy): domain Bacteria; phylum Bacillota; class Proteinivoracia; order UBA4975; family UBA4975; genus JAAYIH01. Next base: position 57,622 of record JAAYIH010000046.1, on the reverse strand, counting down.
TGTCAAGGAATTTGCCCGCAAGGAGGGCTGCATCGCCGCCGTCACCGGCGCCATCGACCTGGTCTCCGATGGCGACAGGTGTTTTGTCATCAGGAACGGCAGGCCGGAAATGGGCCGCATCACCGGCACAGGCTGCCAGCTCACCGCCCTGTTGGCGGCGTTCCTGGTTGCCAACCCCGACAAACCCCTGGAGGCGGCTGCCGCCGCCGTCTGCGCCATGGGCCTGGCGGGGGAAATCGGCTGGGAAAACATGGGACCCACCGACGGCAACTCCACGTACCGCAACAGGCTCATCGATGCAATTTTCCGCATGGACGGCGACACGCTGGCCAAAGGAGCCAAGTATGAAATTAGATAAAAGAGACCTGCTGCTCTATGCCGTCACCGACCGGTCCTGGCTGGGCGGGGAAACGCTGGCCGCCGCGGTGGAAAAGGCGTTGCAGGGCGGCGCTACCATAATCCAGCTCAGGGAAAAGGAGCTTGCTCCCCAGCTGTTCCTGGAAGAGGCCAGGGTTATCAAAGAGGTGTGCCGCAAGTACGGCGTGCCCTTCATCGTCAACGACAACGTCGATGTAGCCCTGGCGGCAGATGCCGACGGGGTGCACGTGGGGCAGAAGGACATGGAGGCCGGTCGGGTGCGCCGGCTCATCGGCGCCGGCAAAATCCTGGGCGTGTCCGCCCAGACGGTGGAACAGGCGGTGCTGGCTGAAAAAAACGGCGCCGACTACCTGGGTGTAGGCGCGGTATTCCCCACCGGCTCCAAGGCCGATGCCGAGGACGTCAGCCTTGAAGAATTACAGCGCATCTGCGCTGCGGTGAACATACCGGTGGTGGCCATCGGCGGCATCAGCAAGGACAATGTCCTGCAGCTGGCGGGTACCGGCATCAGCGGCATTGCCGTCATCAGCGCCATCTTTGCCCAGCCCGATATCCGTGAAGCGGCGGCGACGCTGCGCAAACTGGCCGAAGAGATGGTGGGGCAATGATTGCCGGGGCAATATTTGACCTGGACGGGACGATACTGGACTCCATGCCCATCTGGGAAAATGCCGCCGAAATGTTCCTGAACCGCATCGGCGTGGCGGCCGAACCGGGCCTGAGCAAGACCATGTTTGCCATGACCCTGGCGGAAGGGGCCGAATATTTAAGGGAAAAGTACAACCTGGACATGGACGCCGCCGCAATCCAGGCGGGTATTGTGGAGACCATAACGGATTTTTACGCCCGCCAGGTCCGGTTGAAGGAAGGCGCCGTCCAGTGCCTGGCCGCTTTTAAGCAGGCGGGCATCAAAATTACGGCGGCCACTTCCAGCGCCCGCGAACTGGTGGAAAAAGCCCTGGCCAGGCTGGAAGCCCTCGGCTATTTTTCCCGGATCTTTACCTGCACAGAAGTTGGCGCCGGCAAAGATAAGCCGGACATCTTTCTGGCGGCGGCGGAATACATGGGGACGCCGCCGGAACGCACCTGGGTCTTTGAGGACGCCCTGCATGCCATCGAAACGGCGAAAAGGGCGGGCTTCAGGGCGGTGGGGGTCTTCGATTATTCCAGCAAGGACCATTGGCAACGGATAAAGGAAGTCAGCGACGTCTGGCTGTGCAGGCTGGACGCAGATGTTTTGCAGAAGATTGCCTGCGCCGGCGCCCTGCGGCGCAGGGAAAAGGAGTGAAGCGGCAGATGAAAACGGTATTGACCATTGCAGGCAGCGATTCCAGCGGCGGCGCCGGCATTCAGGCGGACATCAAGACCATGACTGTCCACGGCGTATATGCCATGAGCGCCGTCACCGCCCTCACCGCCCAAAATACCACCGGCGTTACCGGAATCATGGAAGTAACCCCTGAGTTCCTGGCCCGGCAACTGGACAGCATTTTCACCGACATTTACCCCGACGCGGTAAAAATTGGCATGGTGGCCTCGGCCGGGCTGATTGAAACCATTGCCGAGCGCCTGGAGTTTTACAAAGCCAAAAACATCGTGGTGGACCCGGTGATGGTATCCGAAAGCGGATCCAGGCTGTTGCGGGACGATGCAGTGGAAACCCTGAGAAGTCGCCTGTTTGGGCTGGCGACCCTGATTACCCCCAACATCCCGGAGGCTTCGGTGCTGGCCGGCATGACCATTGCCGGTCCCGACGACATGCTCACCGCTGCCAGGATTATCAGCAGCGAATACGGGTGTGCGGTACTGTGCAAAGGCGGCCACAACATCAACGACGCCAACGACTTGCTCTACCGCGACGGCTTGTACCGCTGGTTTTACGGCGAGCGGGTAGACAATCCCAATACCCACGGCACCGGCTGCACGTTGTCCAGCGCCATCGCTTCCAACCTCGCCAAAGGCATGGACCTGGAAACATCCATCGGGCGGGCCAAGGAGTATATAACCGGCGCCCTGAAGGCCATGCTGGACTTGGGGCAGGGCAGCGGGCCCCTCAACCACATGTGGAATATATGCACAAAGGAATAAGGTAGCATGGCCAGGGGAGGCCCCCTGGCCATTTGTCTTGGGGGGAATGCACAGAGTCTGGTTTTACCCGGTTCGGGCCCTGGGGCCATATACTGAAAAAGGGGAGGTGAAAGAATGAATCCAGAGAACTTTCCGGACAAAATTACCAGGGCCCAATTAGAATTGATGAATACTTTTCGCTTGTTATGGGAGCAACACGATGTATGGACCAGGGCAACCATCTCCAGCCTGGTCTTTGCTTTGCCGGATGTGGAGCCGGTGGTAGCCAGATTGCTGCGCAATCCCGAGGACTTTGAAATGGGCCTGAGCCCTTTTTACGGCAGGAGAACTGCAGCTCAATTCCGCGAACTGCTGCAGGAACATCTTCTGCTTGCCGCCGATATTATTACCGCCTCCAAAGAGGGCGATGAAGAAGCCGCCCAAGAAGCCAAGAGGCTTTGGTATGCCAATGCCGAAGCAATAGCGGATTTTTTGAGCAGCATTAACCCTTTCTGGTCGCGCAGATTATGGCAGAGGATGATGTTTGCCCATTTGGATCTCGTCCTGGAGGAGGCGGTTACCATGCTGAGGGGCGATTATCAGGTCAGCGTGTCCGTGTATGATGAAATTGAGCTGCAATCCCTGATGATGGCTGATGAAATGTCCCGGGGGATAATCGCCCAGTTTCATATCCGTTAAGAGCGGCAAGGCGTTGGGTTAAACGGGCAACGCCTAAATTATAGGACAGGGTTTCCAATGGCTAACTTAAGGGCGCAGCATTATATTGGGTCTGGGCAGGGGACAAGCAGATGAGAAGGGACGCCTGGTCGCGGCGTTAGCCTGCAAGCCATGCTCATGATATAATTTAGAGAATACAGGCACAGAATTCAGAGGAAAAGGAGATTGCGCATGGGTTTTAAGGGCTACGTGCAGGTTTACACCGGCAACGGCAAGGGCAAGACCACGGCGGCCATCGGTTTGGCGCTCAGGGCCGTGGGCGCCGGGAAGAAGGTGCTGTTCCTGCAGTTTATGAAGACCAAAAGCTACAGCGAACACAAGATCTTACTCCAGCTTTCCCCCAATCTCACGGTGGAGGCCCTGGGCAAGCCTTTCTTTGTCGTTAAGGAGGGGACGGTGCCCGAGGAGGAGCTGGAAAAATGGCGGCAACAGGCCGTCATCTTTCCGCCGGGGCAGCCTCCCCGGGAATACGTCGAACTGATGAAAAAGGGGCTGGAAATGGCCCGGGCCGCCGTCAGCAGCGGCCAGTACCAGGTGGTCATTTTGGACGAACTGGTGGTGGCGCTGCATTTCGGCCTGGTCCAGTGGGAGGACGTCTGCGCCCTCATCGACGGCAAGGCGCCCGGGGTGGAGTTGGTGCTGACGGGGCGGGGCGCCCCGCCGGAACTGATTGAAAAGGCCGACCTGGTCACCGAGATGCGGGAGGTCAAGCACTATTATGCCAGGGGCGTCGATGCGCGCCGGGGGATCGAGCATTAAAAAGGACTTTGTCACCGCGAGCGCCGCGGTGCTGGCGGTGGTATTTGCCACTATGTTCTATGCCAGCGCACGGATTGGCAAGGAAAACATCGTCGACGCCCTGCGCATTGAAACTATGTAAAGCAAAACCCCTGGAGCTTTGCCTCCCGGGGTTAATCTTTTGTCATTGCGCTACTTGAGGTACTCCTGCACGGCGCGGGCCAGGGCATCGGCGGCCTTTTGGCGAAATTCCGGGGTGCGCAAAAGAGCTTCTTCGCCGGCGTTGGACAGGAAACCCAACTCCACCAGTGCCGAGGGCATGGAAGTTTGCCTGATGACCAGGAAGTCGGCGGTTTTGACCCCGATGTCCCGCAGGCCCAGGGCGCCGGCCAGCTCCCTTTGCAGGCTGTCGGCCAGGCGGGAGGATGCCGCTGCAGATCCCTTGTACGGATAATAATAGGTTTCGGTGCCGCCAATGGCGGGGCTGGGATGGGCGTTGGCGTGCACGCTGACGTAGATTTCAGCGCCGGCGGCCTCGGCAATGGCCACCCGCTGTCCCAGCGGAATAAAGACGTCGCTGTCCCGGGTCATGACGACCTGGGCTCCCTGGGCGCGGAGCTTTTGGGCCAGGCGCAGGGCCACGTCCAACACCACTTCTTTTTCCGGCAGACCGGTTACGCCCACCGCGCCGGGGTCGCTCCCGCCGTGGCCGGGGTCGATTGCTATAACCCGGCCTGCCAGCTTGCCGCCGGAGCTGCCGGGGATGTACGGAACGGTATAGGCGGCGGCAATCCAGGCTGTGGTGCCGTCGGCCAGTTTCACTTTAAGCCAGTTGCCTTCCTTTTCCAGCACTTCCACCCTTTGCCCGCGCATGAGCACGCCGATGGGCTGGTTGGCGGTGGAAGGGGCGGGCCGGACATTGAGTCCGTCGACGGTTACTGTGACCATTGAAGTTGCTTTCGGCTGCGGTGGGGGCGCTGCCGGGGCGGGCGCAGCTTTCTCTTTTTTCTCCGGGGCGGCGGGGGACTGTTTGGCTCTTACGTCCCGGCTGTCCGGCGCCGCGGCGGCAGCTTGCTGTTCATCATTTTCCCGGCTTTCCTCTGCAACAGGCGGGGGGTCCGGTTCAGCTTCGGCGGCGGAGTATTCAGCGCCGCTGGTTTCCATGGGTCCGGCGGCTTCCGGGACCTCTGCACTGGTATTCTTTTGCACGCATATGCTGCGCCAGGCAAGGCTTGTCCCAATAACGAAGACCAAAAAAATTACCAGCATGGAAATGAGCCGCGTATGTTTTGTCATGCAATCCACCCTTGTGCTGTAGTATACGGATTATGTTACCATGTTTACATAATTTCAGCCAGGGACAATTTTTGCCAGCCTTGAGGCGGACCATTCGGTTTTGTGCCCGGGTTTTGGTAAAATAGAGGCGGCGCAGTGGCGCAGACAAAAAGAAAACCCCCTTGCGCGCGGCAGGGGGATCCCCGGCAATATCCGGAAAGAGGGGAAGGCAATGGAAATACCGATTATCTACGAAGACAACCACCTGCTGGTGGTCAACAAGCCGGTAAATCTCCTTACCCAGGCGGACAGGACCGGGGACAGGGACTTGCTCTCCATCCTCAAACAGGATTTAAAGGTCCGCTACAACAAGCCCGGCAACGTCTACCTGGGCCTGGTGCATCGGCTGGACAGGCCGGTGGGCGGGGTGATGATCCTGGCCAAGACCTCCAAGGCGGCGGCGCGCCTGTCGGAGCAGGTGCGCAACCGGGAACTGGAAAAGCTGTACCTGGCCGTGGTGCACGGCCGGCCCAAAGCAGCGGACCGCCTGGTGCACTACCTGGTCAAGGACGCGCGCACCAACACCGTCGCCGTGGCGGGCCGGGGGGAGGGGAAGGAGGCCGTGCTGGAATACCGGCGCCTGCGTTCAGCCGACGGCCTCAGCCTGGTGGAGGTCAACCTGGTCACCGGCCGCCCCCATCAGGTCCGCGTCCAGTTTGCCGCCATCGGCCATCCCCTGTACGGAGACCAGAAGTACGGGGCCGCCGTCAACACGCCGGGGCAGCAACTGGCATTGTTTTGCCATCAAATTTCCTGCCTGCACCCCACCCGCCGGGAGCGTATGACATTTACCCTCTGGCCCCGGGACGTCCACCCGTGGAGCCTGCTTTTGCCCAGATAGGTTTCCGGGCTTCAGGCTTTTGCCTTTACTGTGTACTTCCTGGGCCGGGCGGGCTCGGCCAGTGTGTAAAAGCCGTACATCACCATGAACAGTACTGCCGCCACAGCTGCCACCAGGAGGAGGTAAACGGGGTTAAAGGTGATGCCGGCGATGGTGTAGCTTGTCCCCATGTTGAACATCGTCTCCAGGGGAGTGCCGGCTTCGGGTTTGTAGGAGTAAAAGTAGTTGGCGTCGACGCCGGTGTGGGCAAAGAGCTTGTTGAACCAGTTGTTGACCAGCACCGAGAGAACGTAACCCAGACCGGCCAGCCCGTACATCTTGAGCAGCGAGCGGCGGTCAATCCTTATGAGGCCCGTCAGCAGCATGTACAGCCCCGTGGTGACGATGAGCATGTGCCCGGCAATGTACGCTATGGCCTGAGGGTTTATCAGGGTGGCGTAATTGGCTTCCAGGCCGTCGGCGAAGATGACGGACACCAGCCCTGCGGGAAAGTTGAGGCACCAGGCAATGGTACCCCATACCTTGTCCCTGGCCAGCAGGGCGATGAGGAACATGAAGTTGCCGAAGTGGCAGATCTGGAAGGGAAAGACCTCGGGGTTGGGGCCGCCTTTGTTGACCCAGATATATGTGTTTCGCATAATCAGCACGGCAATCATGACTATGGACAGGACGACGGTTACCCTTCTGTGGGTTTTCTCCGCCTTGTCCTTGGTGAAGAAATATAATATGAGGGCGAGGACAAAGGGGAAGATTATCATAAAGTAGTGAAAAGGACTCCACATCTTAAACTTGACTGTCAATTATGTATCACCCTTTCCCGTTGGTACTCCCAATTATATCACACCGTTCGGGCAGGCCGTTTGGGAAAAGCGCTGCGCGCCGCTGTGGTATAATGGAGGCAGGAAAAATTATATGGGGATGATGGCAATGGCCAAGTACGATGTCGTAGTGGTCGGCGCCGGCCCTGCCGGCATTTTTGCCTGCTATGAATTGAACCTGCGGGCGCCGCAGATCAGGATACTGATGATTGACAAGGGCAATGACATATACCATCGCAACTGTCCTGTTCTGGAAGGAAAGATAAAGCTGTGTCCCCGGCCCAAGGGCAACCAGTTCCCCGGCTGTCTCCCCGCCTGCTCGGTGACCAACGGCTTCGGCGGGGCTGGCGCCTGGAGCGACGGCAAGTTCAACATAACCACCGAGTTCGGGGGCTGGCTCACCGATTACCTCCGCCCTTCCCAGGTGGAGAGCTTAATCCGCTACGTCGACGACATTAACCTCAAGCACGGCGCCACCAACGTCCTCACCGATCCGGATACCGAGGCGGTGCGGAAAATTGAATCCAGGGCCTGGGCGGCGGGCCTGAAGCTGCTCCGGGCCAGGGTACGTCATCTGGGTACCGAAGAGAACATGCGTATTCTCAAGTCCATTTACGAGCACCTGGCGACCAGAATTGACATGCTCTTCGGCGCCGAGGTGCAGGATATAGTCACCGAGGGAAAGGACCCCTTGCGCGTAAAGGGCGTTGTCCTGAAGGACGGCCGGGAAATCGAAAGCAAGTGCGTGTTCATTGCGCCGGGCCGGGACGGTTCCGGCTGGTTGACGGAAATCCTGGCAGCGCGGGGCCTGCACATGGTCAACAACCAGGTGGATGTGGGAGTCCGGGTCGAGACTTCTGACATCGTCATGCGGGAAATCAACGAGCACCTCTACGAGGGCAAGTTTTTGTACAACACCTCGGTGGGCACCCAGGTCAGGACCTTTTGCAGCAATCCCTCGGGCCACGTGGTCATTGAGAATCACAGCGGCGTCATTGCCGTCAACGGGCATGCTTACAATGACCCCGGCCTGGGCTCCGGCAATACCAATTTCGCTTTGCTGGTTTCCCACAAATTCACCGAGCCTTTCAACAAGCCCAACGAATATGCCCGGGAGATCTGTCGCCGGGCCAATGACCTTACCAACGGCGGGGTCATCATCCAGAAGTTCGGCGACATCATGCGGGGCAGGCGCTCCACCGAAAAGCGCATCCGGGAAAGCTTTATCGAGCCCACCCTCAAGGAAGCCGTGCCCGGGGATTTGGGGCTTGTTTTGCCCTACAACACCATGAAGAGCATTCTGGAAATGATCTGCGCCCTGGACAAGGTGACGCCGGGGATAGCTTCGGAACACACGCTGTGCTACGGCGTCGAGGCCAAATTCTACTCGGCGCGGCCCATGCTGACTGAACGCCTGGAGACGGAAATTCGGGGCCTTTTCTGCGGCGGCGACGGCGCCGGCATTACCCGGGGCCTGGCCCAGGCCAGCGCTTCGGGGGTGTGGGCAGCCAGGAACATTCTCGCGCTGCTTTCGGGATGAGCCGCCGGCGGGCCGGGAAGCAAACCTTGTTTTCCCGGCGCAATATAATGCAGCAATTAGCCTCTGCTTTCTGAGAAGGGGGGAAGTGCAGTGCTAAAAAAACTCGGAGTACTCTTTTCCCAGCCCGTCCTTGTTTCAATCCTGATATTGTTGCAAATTACGCTGCTGGTTGTCCTGGTGATTTCCTCCAGCCAGCGCTTTGAGCTGGTCACCGCCATACTGACCGTCGTCAGTTTGGGCGTGGCCCTGTATATTTTCAACCGCGAGGACAAGCCTGCGTACAAACTGTCCTGGGTCATCCTCATCCTCGCCTTCCCGGTTTTTGGGGGACTGTTCTACCTGCTGTTTACCTTTCAGTCCACCACCAGAAAGGCCAAAGCCAGGTTCAGGCAAATTGTCGAGGAAACGCGGCCCCTCTTTGCTCCCCGGGAAGACTGTCTCCCCGCAGCCGAGGCCGAGAACGGGGAAATCCTGCGTACCGCCCGCTACCTGCAAAACTGGGTGGGATTCCCCCTCTATCGCAATACCGAGACCTTCTACCTCAGCCTGGGGGAAGAGAAGTTCGCCAAACTGAAGGAAGAACTGGAAAAGGCCCGGCGCTATATTTTCCTGGAGTACTTCATAGTGCAGGAGGGGCTGATGTGGGACTCCATTTTGGAGATCCTCAAGAAAAAGGCCAAAGAGGGAGTGGAGGTCCGCTTCCTGTATGACGACATGGGCTGCATGTTGCGCCTGCCCGCCAATTATCCCAAAATACTGGCCGAGTACGGCATAAAAAGCGCCGTTTTTAACAAGTACAGGCCGGTAATCTCCACGCTGCAAAACAACCGGGACCACCGCAAAATTGCCGTCATCGACGGAGAAGTGGCCTTTACCGGCGGCGTCAACCTGGCCGATGAGTACATCAACGCCGTCGAGCGCTTCGGACACTGGAAAGACTCGGCCATCATGATCCGGGGCGAGGCGGTGTGGAGCCTGACCCTGATGTTCCTGCAGATGTGGGCTTTGGCCACCGGAACCCGGGAGGATTACAGCAAATTCCGCCCCTGGCAGGGACAACCCTGCCCCGTCCCTTCCGACGGCTGGGTGCTGCCGTACGCCGACAGCCCCATGGACAACGAATACGTGGGCGAATACGTCTACCTGGAAATCATCTCCGGCGCCCGGGAATACGTCTACATCAGTACCCCCTACCTCATCATCGACGAGGTCATGCTCACAGCCCTCAAGCAGGCAGCCAAGAGCGGAGTGGATGTGCGTATTGTCACCCCCCGCCAGGGCGACAAAAAGCTGGTACACTTGACCACCCGCTCCTATTACCGGGAATTGATTGCCGCCGGCGTCAAGATATACGAGTATTCCCAGGGCTTTAACCACGCCAAGACCTTTGTGGCCGACGACAAAATCGCCGTCGTCGGCACCATCAACCTGGATTACCGCAGCCTCTATCTCCACTTTGAGTGCGCCGTGTGGATGTATAAAGCGCGGGCGGTGGCCGAGGTCAAAGAGGATTTTCTGGAAATCCTGGCCAAGAGCCAGCGCATCACCATGGAAGACTGTTGCGGCAACGCCTTCCTCCGCCTCATTCAGGACATCCTGAGAATATTTGCCCCGTTAATGTAAGCAGGCCGACCTCCCCGCGGGGAGGTTTTTGTTAACAGGCGGTGTCAGTGCACAGATGTTGTGCTAAAATACTATTACAACCTTATGTGTTAGGGGAGGCGGAGACATGCGTCTTACGCACGGAGAGGTGCTTTACTACGTTTTGAAGCCGCCGGTAAGCTGGTATCTGAGGAGACTTTTCAACATCTCGGTGGAGGCCAATCCCCTCAGGGAGGTGCGGGAGCCGTACTTGTTGCTGGGGCATCACGTCACCAATCTGGACCCCGTCATCGGCAACATGTGCGCCAACCGCCTGGTCCGATTCATTGCCGGGGATGCCAACCAGGACAGCCTGATCAAGAGGTTCCTGCTGGCCCTGGTGGAAAGCATACCCTTTGCCAAGAACCGCAGTGATGCCAAGTCCATTCGCCGGCTGGTGCGCCATGTCCAGGCCGGCCGCCCCGTGGGCCTGTATCCCGAAGGCGGACGCAACTGGGACGGCGCCACCGACCGGCTGGTTCCCGCCACTGCCAAACTGATTAAATTGCTCAGGATCCCCGTCTACGGAATTTTTTACAAAGGCGGTTATCTGAGCAGGCCCCGGTGGGCTGACTTTCCCCGCCGCGGCAAAATGGTGGTGGAGATAAAACAGCTGTTCAGCAGGGAAGCAGTCCGGGAAAAATCGGCAGAGGAAATCTACGCCGGACTGGTCGACAAGCTGGCTTATAACGAGTACGCCTGGCAGGCCAGGGTACGCATTCCTTTTCCGGGCAAAAACCTGGCCGAACACATAGAGCGGCTGCTCTACCTCTGTCCCCATTGCCAGGCCGAGGATTCATTGGTTTCCCAGGGCGACAAGTTTCACTGCACCAGGTGCAAGTCGGAATACATATACAATGAATACGGGGATATTCTGGGCTGCCGGGATTTCGCCGATACCGTGACCTGGAACCAGTGGCAGCGCGGTCACCTGCCCCGCATCGTTGCCGAAGGGTTTTCCTTTGCCAACCGGGGCGTGGCCCTGGAAAAGAAAGATATCGTCAGCGGGGCCAGGGAAAGGCGCACGGTGGACATGACCTTTACCCCCGACGCCGTGGTGTGGGCAGACAAGGACGCGGGCGAGTCCATTGCCGTGGACAGAATCGCAAGTCTCAGCCTGACCTTTGAGGATATGGCTGAGTTTTACGTGGGCAAGACCAAGTACCGCTTCACCTTTAATCCCCGCCGGCACATGTCCATTAAATTGTTTTTCGATTTGCTGCAGGCGTTGACGGAGCGCAACCGGGGAAACCAGGCTGCCGAAACCGAGGCCGGTTTCTGATCCGCAACGCTGCCTGCGAAATAACATACGGCTGAGAGGAAGATGGCTGTGCAGGTACTTATTACCGGCTTCGCCCCCTTTGGCGGGGAGAAGATTAACCCCGCCTGGGAGGCTGTGGAGATCCTTCCCGACCAAATAGAAGGGGCAAATATTGTCAAAGCCCAGTTGCCAGTCCTGTTCGGCCGGGGGGCCGAAGTGCTGGCGCAACTGGTTGCAGTTCACCGCCCGGAGATTACCATCTGCGTCGGCCAGGCCGGCGGACGGGCGGCCGTTGCCGTAGAAAGGGTGGCCGTCAACCTCCGGGATGCTGCCATGCCCGACAACAGCGGCAACGCGCCCGCCGACGAGCCGATTATGGCCGACGGCCCGGCAGCTTATTTCAGCAACCTGCCCACCCGGGCCATGGCAGAAGCCATACGGGCGCAGGGAATTCCGGCGGTGCTGTCCTACAGTGCCGGCACTTATGTATGCAACGACGTCATGTACCACTTGCTGTACTGGATTGACAAACGCTGGCCCCAAATGCAGGGCGGTTTTATCCACGTGCCCTATGACATTAGTCAGGCGGCCGGCAAGCCTTCACCGCCGCCGTCTCTGCCTGTGCCGGTCATCGCCCGGGCCCTGGAAGCGGCCATCGGCGCCGCCGTCAGGGCGCGGCGGGCTGAGGCGGGAGTATCTGTTTGAGCACAATGCTGTCGAGGTGAAAGAATGTCGCATAAGCACAACCACGCACATCATAGCCATCACCATGGCAACAGCGAGGGCAACATTCGCACCGCCTTTTTCCTCAACCTGCTGTTTACGGCGGTGGAAATTGCAGGCGGAATCTGGACCAACAGTATGGCCATCATTTCCGATGCCCTCCACGATTTGGGCGATTCCCTGTCTTTGGGGGTGGCCTGGTTTCTGGAGAAATATTCCCAGCGCGGCCCCGACGAAAAATATACCTTTGGCTATGCGCGTTTTTCTTTGTTGGGGGCGCTGATCAACAGCTTCATCCTGGTGGGAGGCTCAATCCTCATCCTGGTCAATGTAATACCCCGGGTTTTCAAGCCGGAACCGGTCAATTCCCGGGGCATGCTGGCCATTGCCGTTTTGGGCATTGTCATCAACGGGCTTGCCGTGCTGCGATTGCGGAAGGGCAAATCCCTCAATGAGAGGGTCGTGTTCTGGCACCTCATGGAAGACGTCCTGGGCTGGGCGGTCATCCTCATTGCCAGCGCCGTCATGATCTTCGTGGACATTCCGGTGCTGGACCCCATCCTTTCGCTGGCCATCACCCTGTACATCCTCTACCACGTGGCGGGCAATATCAGGCAAGTGTTCCGCATTCTCTTTCAGGGGGTGCCCGACAATCTGTCCATCAGGGAAATCGAGGAAGAAATCGTGGCCAAGACCAGGGTGGAGTCGGTGCACCACACCCATATCTGGTCGCTGGAAGGGCAACGCAACCTGCTCAGCACCCACATCGTCCTGCCCGACGACATCCGGCGGGATGAGCTGATTGACATCAAGCGGGAGGTTAAAAACCTCATCAGGGCCAGGGGCATTGAACACGTCACCCTGGAGATTGACTTCGCCAGCGAAGACTGTGAAAGCCGGTCCTGTTGACGGGACGGTATATGGCAAACCAATGGCCGCCGGCATGAGCCGGCGGCCATTGGTTTTGGCGTCCTGCCATGGCAGAAATTTGCTGCTGCGCCATTTGCGGCTTTTGGCATATGTCATCCCGGTTGGGAGATGATATAAGGCGAGGGTGATGAATTTGGCGGCAAGAAAAACAGGCACAAAAACCATCATTATCCTGGGCGTTGCGGCGTTCCTGGGCGCCGGCGTCTTGGTGTACGGCCTGCTGAACAGCCGGGCACCGGCGGTTCAGGAGGTTTTTCCGGCGGTGGGGGATATCACTACCTACTACAGTTTTTCGGGCACGGTGGAGGCAGGAGTGCGCGAGCTGGTGGTGGCCGACAGGATGATGCAGGTGCGCGACATCTACGTCGCGCCGGGGCAACAGGTGGCCAGGGGCGACATCCTGTTGGTTGCCGGAACCGGACCGGCCATCCGGGCATCCATTGCCGGCGAAGTCAGCCATGTCTTTGTCCAGGAAAAAGCACAGGTCATGCCCGGGGAAAAGCTGGTGAGCATCATCGACTACTCCAGCTTGCGGCTGCGGGCGCTGGTGGACGAGTACGATTTGCCAGCCCTGGCGGAAGGCATGGAGACGGTGGTCACCATTCACGCCCTGGACAAAGAGGTGCCGGGCACGGTGGTGGATATAGCCCGGGAGGGGGTCAATGTCAACGGGGTCACGGTCTTTGAAGCCATCATCGCCCTGGAGGCCGACGCCGACGTGCGCATTGGCATGTCCGCCGAAGCCCGGGTGGAAAACCAAAGTGTCCGGGGTGTCCTGACCCTGCCCATGGCGGTCATCCGTTTCGACGAAAAGAATCTGCCCTATGTCCTGGTCAAGGGCAGGGGCAGGGAAAAGCGGCCGCTGACCCTGGGCGTCAACGACGGCATGGTGGTGGAAGTAATTGACGGGTTGTCCCCCGACGATGTCGTCATCGTGCCCCGGGAAAACAAGTCCTTTGACTTCCGGGATTTGCACGTCGGCGCCCGGGATTGACAGTCAGGGAGCGCGAGATGCAGGAAATTCTCAGGTTGAAGGATATAGTCAAGTGTTACCGTCTGGGCGGGCAGGAGCAGGTGGTGCTGGACAACGTAAATTTGACCATTTGCCGCGGCGATTTCATTGCCATCCTGGGGCCGTCGGGAGCAGGCAAGTCCACCCTGATGAACATAATCGGCTGCCTCGACGTACCCACCGGGGGCCGGTACATATTGGGGGGCCGTGATGTGGCCGCCATGACTGAGGCGCAGCTGGCGCGGGTGCGGAACAGGGAGATCGGTTTTGTCTTTCAGTCCTTCCAGCTGTTGCCCAGGCTCAACGCCCTGGAAAATGTGGAGTTACCCTTGATTTATGCCGGGTTGCCCAGGCGGCGGCGCAGAGAACTGGCCCTGGCGGTTTTGGAGCGGGTGGGGTTGCAGGACAAGGTGTACAATTACCCCAACCAGCTTTCGGGCGGGCAGCAGCAACGGGTGGCCATCGCCCGCAGCCTGGTGACGGATCCCGCCCTAATCCTGGCCGATGAACCTACGGGGGCGCTGGACCAGAAGACGGGGCAACAGATAATGGCCCTGTTTCAGGAACTCAATGCCGACGGCAGGACGGTGGTGGTTATCACCCACGATGCGCAGGTGGCCGGGTATGCCAGGAAGATACTGCGCATTGTCGACGGCAGACTCTTTCCGGGGGAGGTGGACTTGGCTGGTCAAAGAGAGCATATTGATGTCCTGGGCTAACATCGTCAACAACAAGCTGCGTTCGGCGCTGACCATGCTGGGCATCGTCATCGGGGTGGCTTCCATCATTGCCCTGATTACCATCGTCCAGGGTGCCACCGGCGCCATCACCGACGAAATATCATCCCTTGGCGCCAACATCCTCACCGTTCAAGCCCGGGGGACGCCGCTGAAGCCGGGGCTCAGCGCCAATGACCTGGACCGGTTGGAGGCAATTGCCGACGTCCGCGGCGTTTCGCCCACAATCTCGGGCTATGTCTCCGTTTCCCACCGCGACAAAGTGCTGGAAGCAATGGTGCAGGGCAAGAACGAGTTGTATTTCCGGGAGCGGCCGGTGCAAATTTCCGCCGGCCGGGCCATCAACGCCCTGGACGTGGACGGCGCCAACCGGGTGGCCGTCATCGGCAGCGATATTGCCCGGGAACTCTTTTATGGACAAAACCCGCTGGGCCGGAGCCTGCGCATAGGGGGCAGTACCTACACCGTTGTGGGCCTGCTGGCCCCCTCCGGCGGCTTTGCCCTAGGCTCCACCAACAAAGCCGTGTTCATTCCATACACAGCGGCCATGAAGACTCTGGGCGTGCGCACCGTATCCAGTGTCGAGGTGCACATGGCCGACGTCGCCAGGGCCGACGAAATTATCGGCCAGGTGGAGGCGGTGCTGCTGGAATCCTTCAATTACCGGGAACAGGCCTATTCCATCTTTAACATGCAGGACGCCCTGGACGTAATGAAAGATGTCACCCGCATCCTTTCCCTGCTGCTGGCAGGAATTGCTTCCATATCCCTGGTGGTGGGCGGCATCGGCATCATGAACATGATGCTGGTTTCGGTAACCGAACGGACCACCGAAATCGGCCTGCGCAAGGCCCTGGGCGCGGAACCCGTCCAAATCCAAATCCAGTTCCTCACAGAATCGGTCATTCTCTCCCTGGGCGGCGGTTTGGCGGGCATTGTGATGGGTCTGTTGATTGCCTGTGCCGGTTCATGGTTCATCGGCATACCCTTTCGCTTCAGCGCAACGACGGTGATTGCGGCGGTGGGGTTTTCGGCAGTGGTGGGCGTGCTCTTTGGCTGGATGCCAGCCCGCAAAGCCAGCCGTCTCAACCCCATCGATGCCCTCCGGCATGTATAAAATACATAGAAGGTTATTGACATATGTCATAAACTTGGTATACTAAAAGTAGTTAAATGGCATATGTCAATAATGTTTATTAAGGAGGTGTTTTCAGTGCCCGGCAGAGACGGAACCGGACCCTGGGGCTACGGACCCAGGACAGGCAGAGGTTTGGGTTACTGCGCCGGCGGCTATCCCCTGTACGGCTTTGGCTGCCGGTGGGGCGGGCATGGCCGCGGTTTCCGCAGGTTTGCGACGCCCGGTGCGCTCAAACCGACCCGGGAAATGCTGGAAGCAGAAAGGCAAGCCCTGAGACAAAGACTGGAGTTTATTGAAAAGCAACTGGAGGATGACAGTGCCGACGAAGCCGTGTAACAGGGGGGGGAAACCCCCTGTTACACGGCGTGGGGAGGGATAACCGTGCCGCGGCCGCGTAAGTGGAGACATATTTGCGCTATGCCGGAACGCAAAGTATTTGGCCCTCTGGATGTGCCGGCGGACAGGAATGGGACCGTTACTATGTTGGTGGACGAATACGAGACCATCAGGCTTATCGATTTGGACGGCTTGACCCAGGAAGAGTGTGCCCAACAGATGAATGTGGCGCGCACCACCGTCCAGGGCATTTACGCTGCGGCCAGGAAGAAACTGGCCCTGGCCCTGGTAGAGGGCCGGGTGCTCGTCATCGAGGGCGGCGACTACACCCTCTGCGATGGGCAGCATCCTTTTTGCCGGCACAGGGCCTGCCGGCGCGGGCGGGGCCGGGGCCGCCGGCAAGGCGGACCCACTCCGCTGGCCATGAGTAAGGCGAGGGAGGAGGATGAATAAATGAAATTGGCTGTACCGGTCGATGGCAGTTCTATGCAAACCAGCGTCTGCCAGTCCTTTGGCAGAGCGCCCTATTTCCTTATCTACGACACCGAGACCGAAGAGGCCCGGTTTTTTAAAAATGACGCCGCCGCCGCCCAGGGCGGAGCGGGAATCAGGGCAGCCCAGTGGATTGTCGACCAGGATGTGCAGGCTCTGCTCACTCCCAGGTGCGGGAACAATGCTGCTTTGGTACTGCAGGCGGCAAACATCAAGATTTACAAAACCCAAGGGGATTCCCTGGAGGAAAACATCCGGGCCTTTGCCACAGAGGAGCTGCCTGTTTTGAAGGATATACATCCGGGATTTCACCATCGCCGGGGCCGGTTCTAATGAAGATCGCCGTTGTCAGTGGCAAGGGTGGTACGGGGAAAACCCTGGTGGCCGTCAATCTGGCCGCCGCGGCCAGGCGCGCCGTCTACATTGACTGCGATGTGGAGGAGCCCAATGGCCATTTGTTCTTCAAGCCCGGGGATGCGAAGAGCCGGGAAGTTACCGTGCCTATTCCCAGTGTCGATGCTTCCCGGTGTACCGGCTGCAGGATTTGTACAGAGTTTTGCAAGTTCAACGCCCTGGCCTATGTCGATAACTCGGTTCAGGTATTTGCCGAGATCTGCCATTCCTGCGGCGGTTGCGCTTTGCTCTGTCCCGAACAAGCCATTACCGAGCAAGCTTACAGCATCGGCCGGGTGCAAAGGGGCACATTGGACGGTGTCGACGTGTGGTCGGGATTTCTAAATCCCGGGGAGCCGTCGGGGGTTCCCATTATTCGGGAGCTGCTCCAGGAGGAAACGAAGGGGCCGTGTTTCATCGACTGTCCTCCGGGCAGCGCCTGCGCGGTTATGGAGACGATACAGGAGGCCGACTATTGTATCTTGGTGGCGGAGCCTACGATATTTGGCGTACACAATTTGCGCATAGTTCATGAACTGGTGCAGCTTTTTGCCAAGCCTCACGGCGCAGTGCTCAACAAATGCCTGGCAGGGGATAATCCCGCCGAAGCTTACTGCAGGGAACAGGGGATAGAGATTCTGGCCAAAATTCCCCTGGCGCAGGACTTGGGGCAGATCACTGCCAATGCCGGCATTGCCGCCAGGGAAGACGGAAAGTACCGGGAACTGTTTTGCCGGTTACTGGACCGGGTTATGGAGGAGGTGCGGCAATGCAGCAACTCCTGATTCTCAGCGGCAAAGGTGGCACGGGCAAGACCACCGTTGCGGCGGCCTTTATTGAGCTGGCCCGGGCGCAGGCTTATGCCGATTGCGACGTGGATGCGCCCAATCTGCACTTGCTCGCCGCCATGGCTGCAGCGCCGCGGGCAAAGGATTTTTACGGAATGGACAAGGCCGCAATCGACGGCAGACTCTGTACGGAGTGCGACTTGTGCCGACAGCATTGCCGCTTCGCCGCCATTATTCCCGGCGCCGACGGCTACAAAGTGGATCCTTTTGCCTGCGAGGGCTGCAGCGTTTGCGCAGCAGTGTGTCCTCAAGGCGCCGTGGAGATGAAACCTGCCGTTGCCGGGGAACTGAAGTTATATGCCGGCGCTTCTGTTTTCTCCACTGCTCAGCTCAAAATGGGGAGCGGAAACTCCGGCTTGCTGGTCAGCGCAGTGAAAGAAGAGATGAAAAACGCCGCCGGTTCTGTTCCGTTGGCCATAATTGACGGGTCGCCCGGCATCGGTTGTCCTGTCATCGCTTCTTTGCGGGGGGTGGACATGGTGTTGATAGTTACAGAGCCATCTGTTTCGGGGCTCAGCGACATGGAAAGAATCGTAGAGACGGCGGAACAATTTCAGGTTAAAATAGCCGTCTGCGTCAATAAATTTGATGTAAATCCCCAAAATACCCGGCGCATCGAGGAATATTGCGCCGAGCGCAATCTGCCTGTGGCGGGTAAAATACCCTTTGACGCCAACGTGCCCAAGGCTGTCAATGCCGGCAGGAATATTGCCGCAGTGGATTGCCCGGCCGGCCGGGCGGTCAGGGAAATATACGCCAATACCATGCAAATACTGAAAGGGAGCAAAGAGTAAATGAAAGAAAGAACTGAAGAACAGGAAGCAAGGAAAACAAAGTACGCTCAGCTCAATGCCAGCAGTACCGTAAAGAAGGTAATCGGCGTCCTCAGCGGCAAGGGAGGAGTGGGCAAATCCCTGGTCGCTGCCATGCTGGCGACGGCGCTGAACAGAAAGGGGTATGCAACCGCGGTTCTTGACGCCGACATTACCGGGCCTTCCATTCCCAAAATTTTTGGTCTTAAGCAAAAGGCGGCGGGCAACGAAGAGGGCTTGCTGCCGGTGCAGAGCAAGACCGGAATCAAGATCATGTCCATAAACCTGCTGCTGCCCAATGCCACCGACCCCGTGATCTGGCGCGGTCCCATCCTGGCAGGAGTTATCAAACAGTTCTGGAGCGACGTGGTGTGGGGCGAGGTGGATTACCTGCTTATCGACATGCCTCCCGGCACCGGCGATGTTCCCCTTACGGTGTTTCAGTCTCTGCCGGTGGACGGAATTGTCATCGTCACTTCGCCCCAGGAACTGGTGTCGGATATCGTGTCCAAGGCGGTTAAAATGGCCAGGCTGATGGACATACATATTTTGGGCCTGGTGGAAAATATGGCCTACTACCAGTGCCCCCATTGTGGCGAGGAAGCGAACATCTTTGGCGACAGCTGCGCTAAGGCAGCGGCTGCCGAGCATGGACTGGATGTCCTGGCCCGCCTGCCGCTGGATTCGGAGATTGCCCGGGCCTGCGACCGGGGCGCCATTGAAGACATGCAGGGAAGCTGGCTGGAAGAAGTCGTCCGGCGCATGGAAGAGATGGACGAAAAAGCCCTTTGAGAGGAGGGAAAGCAATGAAAATTGCAGTGGCCAGTAATGACGGCCAGGTGGCGGAGCACTTCGGGCATAGCCAAAGCTTTATAATCTTTACCGGACAAGTAGAGCAGGTGCACAAGGAAGTCGTGCCCAACCCAGGGCACAGGCCGGGATTTCTGCCCAATTTTCTGCACGATTTGGGAGTAAATGTGATCATTACCGGAGGCATGGGCGCCGGCGCCATTGAAATTTTTACCGACAAGGGGATTGAAGTGGTCCTCGGCGTCCGGGGCGATGCCGAGGAGGCTGCCAGGAATTACTTGCAAGGTAATTTGCAGTCTTCCGGATCGGCCTGTCTTGGGCACGGCCACCGCCATGGCCAGTGTTAAAAAAAACCGGCAGGGTTTCTGCCGGTTTTCCTTATGGGGTTGTATGCAGATTATTCCTGCTTCTTACCGATGCTCAGGTCATGGCGCTGATGTTTCGCCGTAGTTGGTGCCTGCGGGCCGCCGGGAAGGTTTACCCGAAGGGAAGTACTTTTTTCAAAAAGTTGAAGGTAAATTGGCGGTAAGGTATAATTTTTTGGATGGACAAGTATTAGCACCGCGAAAAAAGGAGAATCGCTTTGAAAACCTGCGCCATTGTCCTGTTCATAGTAACGTATGCGTCACTGCTGCTTTTCCCCAGATGGAGGGCGCACATAGCCCTGACTTCCGCCCTGATTTTTGTTCTGCTGGGGATTATGCCCCGGGATCAGGTATTGGCCGCTGTGGACTGGAATGTAATCATGATGATTGCCGGCACCATGGGAATTGTCACCCTGTTCATAGAGTCGAGAATGCCGGCCAGACTGGCAGACCTGCTCATCCGGCACACTCCCAACGTCAAGTGGGCCCTTGTGTTCCTGGCCCTCTTTGCCGGCATAATTTCTGCGTTTATAGACAATGTAGCCACGGTGCTGATGGTGGCCCCGGTGGCTTTGTCTATCGCCAGGAAACTGAAAATATCGCCGGTGCCCGGTATCATTGCCATCTCCGTCGCTTCCAACCTGCAGGGCGCCGCCACCCTGGTGGGGGATGCTACCTCCATCCTCCTGGGCGGCCATGCCGGGTTGGATTTTTTGGACTTCTTCATTTTGGACGGAAAGCCGGGCTTGTTTTGGGTGGTGCAGGCCGGCGCCATCATGGCCACCCTGGTGTTGCTCTGGATATTCCGCAGGTATAACCAGCCCATCAACAGCCTGGCCACAACCGAGGTCCGGGACTATTTCCCCAGCTTTTTGCTGGCGGGCATGGTGGTGCTGCTGATTTTGGCTTCCTTTGTGCCCGACAAGCCTGCAGTTACCAACGGTCTCATCTGCATGCTTCTCTTTGCCGCGGGGTTGCTGCGCAAGGGCCTGGTCGGCGGGGACTGGCGCGGAGCGGCCGGGATTATCCGGGAGATCGATTTCTTTACCATCGCTCTGTTGACGGGCCTCTTTATCGTGGTGGGCGGCATCACCGAGGCGGGCGTGGTGGCGGACATCAGCAAGATGTTCAGCCGGGTCAGCGACAACGTCTTTGTAATTTACAGCATGATTCTGTGGGTTTCGGTTCTCGTCTCCGCCTTCATCGACAACATACCCTATGTGGCGACCATGTTGCCGGTGGTCAGCGGTCTGGCCGCAATTATGGGGGTGGAGCCAAAACTGCTTTATTTCGGATTGCTGGCCGGGGCCACCCTGGGCGGCAACCTCACGCCCATCGGGGCTTCCGCCAACATCGCTGCCCTGGGCATCCTCAAGAAGGAAGGCCATCAGGTCAGGGCCGGCGAGTTCATGAAGATCGGCGTCCCCTTTACCCTGACAGCGGTGACCACCGGTTATATTCTCATCTGGCTGATTTGGAGTTAGCAGTTTGGCCCGGCGGCCTTGACCCGGGATTCCGGCGCTGCCGGGCTGTTTCTTTAGGGTCAGGGGGATGTGGTATAATAATTAAAATGCTTTGAACGCCAGAGGAGGCGGTAGGGATCGGCAGCAAGCATAAGCTGGGCATGGGATTGCGCATTGCCGCCCTGGTAAGTTTTATCGGGCTGATAATATACCTGTCCGCAGTTTTTGGCCCCCGGGTGTCCGAACTCTTTTCCCGCCGGCAGGAACTGAAGCGGTACATCGAATCCCGGGGGCTTGCGGGCATCCTCATTTTCATAGGTTTTCAGGTCTTCCAGGTTGTGGTGGCCGCCGTCCCCGGTGAAATTGTGCAAATTGCCGGCGGCTATATTTACGGCGTTTTTTGGGGGAGTCTTTACCTCATCATCGGGGTGACCATTGGCTCGGCGCTGAACTTTTTTTTGGCCCGCTGGCTGGGCTACGAGATTGTAAAAAAAATCGTGCCCAAAAAGCGGCTGGCGCAGTTGCAGAAACTGGTCGGGGGGCCCAGATCCGAAGCCGTCATGTTTCTGCTCTTTTTGCTCCCCGGGCTGCCCAAGGACGTCCTCGCCTACGCGGCCGGTTTGACTCCTGTCCCGGCGGGGAGGTTTTTGTTGCTTTCTGTTGCTGGCCGGCTGCCCGCCCTGGTTGGGTCCAGCTTCATCGGCGCCAGTTTTCAGCAGGAAAATACCGCAGTTGCTGTGGCGGTGCTGGCGGCGGCGTCGGTATTGGCTGTGCTGGGAGTGCTCTGCAAGGACAGGATAATCGCCCTGATTCGGAAATAAGGCAGGAAACAGCACCGCCCGGCCGGCGGGTCATTTCCCGCCGTCCGGTTGCATAACCCGGACCGAGTGCTGACAGGCGCTGCTTCCGGCCAGCCTGGCCGGGGAGCGCCAATAATGGGTAAAGGGGAGTTTGAGTCTTGAAAAGGTTGGTCTGCCTCCTTGTATTGGCCTGCCTGGCCGTCACTCCGGCAACGGCCCTTGCTGCCCGGGAGACTCCGTCGGGCATCTCCTTTGCGGAACTGGAAGCATTTGTCGACGAGTACATGGAGCAGTATATCGGCAGGAGCGCGCCGGGAGCGGCGGTGGTCCTGGTCAAGGATGGCGAAATTATCCTGTCCAAGGGGTACGGGTACGCCGACGTTGAAAACAAGCTGGCCGTGGATCCTGCCCGCACTGTGTTTGAGTACGGCTCCATCAGCAAGCTCTTTGTCTACGTCACGCTAATGCGCCTGGCTGAACAGGGCAGGCTGGACCTGGAGGCGGATATCCGGGGGTACCTGCCTCCCGGTTTCCTCACCAAACTGAAGTACGAAACCTCCATTACGGTGCTGGATATCATGCATCATACCGCCGGCTTTGAGGATTATTTGTTTGACATCGTCTATACTTCACCCCGCGATTTGCCCCCATTGCGTTGTTTATCGGCAAAATGAAACGCCGGGGCAGGCAACAGCCCCGGCGCCTGAACAAGCTCATCCCTCTGCTGGTATTGTGCGGGAGGCCCTTCTGGCCAACAATGCAATTCTGATAGTGCGCATGCTGGTGGATAACTTCCGCTCCTTTGCCGAAGTTAAGCCCCACATCCTCCTCAACTATCCCCTGGCTGCCATTGCCGCCTGCCTGGCCGTTGCCCTGGCGGTTGGCCGTAAAAAGAGTACCGCTTCCCCGGGGCAAAGGGCGTTTTCCCTGGTGACGGTGCTCATGCTGGCCGCGTTAATTGCGCTGCTGTATAACTGGCAGTTTTTCGTCGTGCTCGCTTAGTCTTGCAGTGGGCCGGGAAAGGAGGTGCCGGCATGACCGGCATTCTTATCAGGCTCTTTGTAAAAGACCATAAGAATATAAGCGATCCCCGGGTGCGCCGGCGTTACGGCGCCTTTGCGGGACTGGCCGGCATTGTGTCCAACCTCCTGCTCTTCGCCGTAAAAATAACGGTGGGGACGCTGTTCAACAGCATCGCCGTCACCGCCGATGCCGTCAACAACCTTACGGATTGCGGTTCCTCGTTGGTCGCCCTGTTAGGGTTTAGGCTCTCAGGCAAGCCCGCCGATGCCCGGCATCCCTTTGGCCATGCCCGCATCGAACACATTTCCGGCCTCATCATTTCTTTAATCGTGATAATTCTCGGCGGGCAATTGGTATACAGCTCTGTGCTCAAGATCATTGCTCCGGAAGAGGTTCAGTTCAGCTATGTCCTGGTCTTTGCCCTGGTTGTTTCAATCCTGCTCAAGCTTTGGCAGGCCCGCTTTTATAAGCACATCGGGAAGAAGATTCAATCCGCCACTCTTGTTGCAGCCGGGACGGACAGCCGCAATGATGTGCTTTCCACGGCAGCAGTCCTGGCGGGTCTGCTTTTGTCCCGGGGGATCGGAATCAATCTGGACGGGTACCTGGGTGCAATTGTTGCCGTTTTCATCGTCATTTCCGGCTTGAAGCTGGTCAGCGAAACCAGCAGCCCCCTCCTGGGCACGGCGCCGGATAAAGAACTGGTGGATGCGATTTACGCCAAGATTTTGAGCTATGAGGGCATTCTGGGCATCCACGATTTGGCGGTGCACAACTACGGCGGCGGCAACATCTTTGCTTCGGTTCACTGCGAGGTGCCTTCCAGCCAGAACGTAATGGTAAGCCATGAAATAATCGACGGTATTGAGCGGGACGTTAAAGAAGACCTGGGCATCGACCTGGTGGTGCACATGGACCCCGTTGACGTCGATGACGAGAAAACCTGTGCCCTGCGGCAAACTGTGGCGGAGCTGCTCAGGGAGATTTCACCGCAAATCGGCATGCACGACTTCCGGGTGGTCTGGGGGATTTCCCGCACCACCCTGATTTTCGACGTCGAAGTGCCCCATGATTTTCCCATGGCTGACGGTGAACTCCTGGACGAGATCCAGGCCAGGCTGAAAGCGCTGAATCCCGGCTACCGGGGAATTATCACTGTGGATCACGATTATGTGCCCCGTTTGCCGGAACAAAGGGAAAAGGAGGGGGAAAAGCAGTGAAAGTGGTGGTAATAGACGGACAGGGCGGAAAGATTGGGGCCAGCATCGTCAAACAGCTGAAACAGAGCTTGCCGGAACAGAAGGTGCTGGCCATCGGCACCAACAGCATAGCTACGGCGGGCATGCTCAAAGCCGGCGCCGACCAGGGGGCCACCGGCGAAAACCCCGTCATCGTAAACTGCCGCGATGCAGATATCATCATCGGTCCCCTGGGCATTATCCTGGCCGATGCTTTTCTGGGGGAAATCACGCCGGCCATGGCCCTGGCCATCGCCCGCAGTCCCGCCCAAAAGATCCTCATTCCCGTAAACCGGTGCAATGTCAGGGTGGCCGGCGTCCGGGACCTTACCCTTAATGAATACATCCAGCTGGCTGTTGAATATTGCAACACCGGGGACGATTCCGGCTGTCTCCGTTGAGACGGCGGTCCCCGGTGTTACAGTTCTCAAAAGACCAGGTCGCACTGGTCTTTAATTTTGTATGCCTGGAAATACATGTTTTCCAGGGGTACCCATTCTTCCAAAAAGCGTTGGTACATTGCCGGTCCGTTCCGTTGCAGGATGCGGGCCCTTTGTGTTTCGGGGCCGACCTGCATGAACACCCTGAGCTGGTAAGCGTCGGCCAAAGCAGGATGCAGGCAGTACGCGCCCTCCACTATATTCAGTTGCTTGGGCTCGATGCACACAGCATCCCCCAGGCTCTGGCTGCGGCAGTCAAAGGGCCGGTAGCAAAAGGGGCGTCCCGTGCTCAGGGGCGCCAGCACTTCCCGGCGGAAGCGCTCGTGGTGCACATTGCCTCCGGGTTGGCTCAGGCGCCGGGGAGTCTTCATGGCCTGGGGCAGGAAGAAATCGTCCATGTGGAAGACGTTGCAGTCATATATCTGTTGCAACAGGGCGGCCAGACTGCTTTTGCCGGATCCGCTCATGCCGTCAATGGCTACGTTGACGGCGCCCCCGGCCTTCAACAGTGCGTCGATGCGGTCGAAGAGGGGGAAATAATCCCGGAACACCGCCTTGACCACCCGATAGGCCGGCGCGTACAGGCGGCGGTATTCGGGGCTGTGGCTGACGGGCGGGTACCCCTGCCGGCTCCAGTCCCGGATAAAGGCTTCAACTTCACCGACGGGGAGGGGGAGGTCCCCCTTCCGGCATGCCCCGGCCAGGACGGCCAGTTTTTCTTCCAGCCCGGCTATGCTGCCCTGATGGGTGTTGGCGGTGAAGATGAAAAAGCGGTTGACGGTGGCCGGTGCAATTTCGCGTTCCTTAAGGCCCCCCAGGTGAAGGCGGCAGAGGCCGTTGCCGATGTCTTCAAAGAGAAAGGGGACAGCCGGGGCGCCGGGAAGTTCCGCCTCCAGGCGCCGCAGGCTGTCGTTTGCGGATTTAATCATGTGCCCGGGCCCCAGCTCGTTCTGATAAAGCAGCTTGGCGGCATCCCGGACCTGCAGGCCGGGATATTGCCGGGCGTGCTTCTCGAGTACAGACAACAGTTCGTCAGTCATTGGCCATCAGCCTGGCTCTCTGGAGAGCGAAGACGAGCAGGGGAATTAAAACCAGTTGCAATACAATGCCGGGGACGGCGTTGAGGACTGCTCCGGCGATAAACATCTGCCCGGTAAACGGATTTCCCTGAAGCCCGTAGATAAGCAAACTGGCTGCTCCCCACACCACTCGCCCCACAATCATGGCGATGACCAGGGCAACGTATACCGACCAGTTTTTCCTGGGCAGCGCTTTATAGAGCAGGCCGGTGAACAGGCCGTAGGCGGCCAGTTCAAAGCTCATGGCCGCAGCGTGGGGGAACATGGGCGGCATGCCAAAGAGAACGCTGCGCAGCACCGGAGTGACCAGCCCAATGAGCAGCCCCCAGGGCCCGCCCAGGGCAAAGCCGGCCATGAGGACGGGGATGTGCATGGGCAGCAAAGCCTGGCCCAGGCTGGGTATCTGCATGGTCAAAAAGGGCAACAGCAGGCCCAGGGCCAGGAAAAGCCCCGCCAGGACTATTTTTTTTGCAGCGGTGTTGGTCATTTCATTCCCTCCCAAAAATAAAAACCATGACAGTACTGCTTTCCGTGAGAAAGCCAATACCTTCATGGTATAATTAAGTGGATTTTACCAGTCTGGATATTGCCTGCTTCGGCAGGCGTTACCCAAAAGGTAGCATACCGGCGCAAAACCGTCAAGACGGCTGCGGACAGCCAATGTATCTGTCACTTGCTGATTCTGGTTGTGTCAGCAGCAGTTGTTCTCTTTTCCTTTGCAACAATGGGCATCGGCGAAGTGTTCCTTGCATTCCCTGGACGCGGGCGGCGTTTCCGCCAGGGCCGCCAGCTGGGCTGCCGCTTGCTTCAGCAGATCCCGGTCCACCTGGTAGTGGGTGAAATAGCCCCGCTTTTCCCCCCTGACCACTCCGGCTTCCCGGAGAACTTTCAGATGCTGGGATACCGCAGATTCGGACACCTGCAGCCGCTGGGCCAGGGCCTGGACGCAGAAATCGTGGGCGAGCAGGAGCTCGACCAGGTTGTACCTGGTCTCATCGGCAACGGCTTTGAGGATGGGCAAGAGTGCGGGCATAAGGATACCTCCATATAGTTTTAAGTGCTTGCTTAAGTATATTAACATATGCTTAATTAGTTTGTCAACAACGCTGATTTGACCAACGGGAGGCAGGACGATGTACAGCTTTAAAAACGACTACAGCGAAGGGGCCCATCCCAGGATTTTGCAGGCATTGCTGGATACCAACCTCATCCAGGAGGAGGGCTACGGCGAGGACAGGTTCTCCCGCCAGGCGGCGGAGCTGCTCAGGGAGCGCATGGGCTGCCATGATGCCGACATCCACTTCCTGCCCGGGGGCACCCAGACCAATTTCACAGCCATTGCCGCCTTTTTGCGTCCCCACGAGGCGGTTATTGCCGCCGACACCGGCCATGTCTGCGTCCACGAGACCGGGGCGGTGGAGGCCACCGGCCACAAGGTCATCGCCGTGGCCGGCCGGGAGGGCAAGCTGACTCCGTCTGCAATCCGGGAGGTCCTGGATTTTCACACCGATGAACATATGGTCAGGCCCAGGCTGGTCTATATTTCCAACTCTACCGAAATCGGTACCATTTACAGCAGGGCGGAACTGGAAGACCTGAGCAGATTTTGCCGGGATAATGAGCTATACTTATACATAGACGGGGCCCGGCTGGGCTCTGCCCTGACCGCCCGGGGCAATGACCTCAGCCTGGAGGCAATTGCTCAATTGACGGATGCCTTTTACATAGGCGGCACCAAGAACGGCGCCCTCATTGGCGAGGCTCTGGTGATTTGCCGCCCCCAACTTAAAGAAGACTTTCGCTTTGTCATGAAGCAGAGGGGCGCCATGCTGGCCAAGGGGAGGCTGCTGGGGTTGCAGTTCCTGGAGCTGTTCCGGGACGATCTCTTTTTTGCCCTGGCCAGTCATGCCAACAGGATGGCGGAGCTGTTGCGCGCGGGCCTGGCTGCGGCGGGATACCGTTTCCTTACCGATTCCCCTTCCAACCAGATTTTTCCCATCCTGCCCAACAGCCTCATTGCCCGGTTGGAGCAGAAGTACGGCTTCTATGTCTGGTCCAGGGTGGATGCCCAACACTCTTGCATTCGCCTTGTTACGTCCTGGGCCACCACCGAAGAGGCGGTGCGGGCCTTTCTGGCCGACGCGGTGCAGCCCGGAGCATAAACTTGTTGCAATGGGCCCAATGGTTGGGACCAGAAAAACGCAGAACAGGGAGGAAAAAGGATGACGGAATTCAGAATCGAAAGGGACACCATGGGAGAAATCAAGGTCCCGGCGGACAAACTGTGGGGCGCCCAGACCCAGCGCAGCCTGCAAAACTTCCGCATTGGCACCGAAAAGATGCCCTTGGAAATTATCCGCGCCTTTGGCATCCTCAAGAAGGCGGCGGCCCGGACCAACAACAAGCTGGGGCGCCTGGACGATGCCAGGCTGCAGGCCATCGAGGAGGTCTGCCGGGAAATTTGCCAGGGCAAATTGGACGAGCACTTTCCCCTGGTGGTGTGGCAGACAGGCAGCGGCACCCAGACCAACATGAATGTCAATGAAGTGGTGGCCCGCAGGGCCAATGAAATCATGGGGGAAAAGGCCGTTCACCCCAATGACCACGTCAACATGTCCCAGAGTTCCAACGACACTTTTCCCACTGCCATGCACATCGCTGCCGTTGTGGAGCTGGAGAACAGGTTGCTGCCAGCTCTGGAGGGGCTTATAAATACTATGGCCCGGCTGGAGGAGGAGAACGCCGGCATTATCAAGACCGGGCGCACCCACCTCCAGGACGCCGTGCCCATTGCCTTTTCCCAGGAAATAAGCGCCTGGCGGCATATGCTGGTCAAGGATCGGGAGTACGTGCTGCAATCCATGGAGGATCTGCGGGAGCTGGCCCTGGGCGGCACTGCCGTGGGCACCGGTCTCAACGCGCCTGAGGGCTTTGCCGAACTGGTTGCCGAGGAAATCAGCAGGGAAGTGGGGACCCGGTTTGTGACGGCAAAGAACAAGTTCCACTCTCTGACCAGCAAGGCGCCTCTGGCTTACTGCCACGGCGCCCTCAAAGCACTGGCTGCAGACCTGATGAAGATCGCCAACGACGTGCGCTGGCTGGCCAGCGGACCCCGGTGCGGGATTGGGGAAATCTTCATTCCCGAAAACGAGCCCGGCAGTTCCATCATGCCCGGGAAGGTCAACCCCACCCAGAGCGAGGCCCTGACCATGGTGGCTTGCCAGGTCATGGCCAATGACACTGCCATCGCCTTTGGCGCTTCCCAGGGCAATTTCCAGCTCAACGTGTTTATGCCCATGTGCATTTATAATTTCCTCCAGTCGGTGCGCCTGCTGGCCGATGCCATGGTTTCCTTTGACAAAAACTGCGTTGCCGGCATAAAGCCCAACAGGGAAAAAATGCGGGAGAACCTGGAGAATTCCCTGATGCTGGTCACCGCCCTCAACCCCCACATCGGCTACGAAAAGGCGGCGGCCATTGCCAAGCTGGCCCATAAAGAGGGAATCCGCCTCAAGGACGCCGCCGTGCGCCTGGGCTACCTGACGGCAGAAGAGTTTGACCGGCTGGTTCGTCCCGAAGACATGGTGTAAACAGGAATCTGGCTCCTTATCCCGGAGGATGAGGAGCCAGTTTGGTAAAACAGCCCATACGGGATACCGGCAAAAGAGGATTCTGCAAGTAAAAGTGGCAATCTTCCTGCGCATTTGCTATCATAATGCTATCATGCTTGTCAGGAGGGTATGTCATGCCTGATATTTTGATAAGGGATGTACCCCCGGAAATATTGGCTGCCTTGAAGGCCCAGGCTGCTGCCAACAGGCGCCCAGGCTCTGTCCAGGATTCCGGTTTCACTCATTGAAGCAGAAAACTATTGCCTTCTGCAATTGAAATTGCCTCTGTAACCGGCCTGACGGAATGTGACAGCCTGTATTTGGCTTAGGCGGCAACAGCAGATGCAGTGCTGGTTACTGCCGACAAAAAGCTGGCGTCAATAGGGGAAGGCCCGGCAGGGAGAATACAGGCAGAGTTAATTGGCAGGGGGAAGGAGACGAATGAGGAGGTGTACAGTTTGACCAGAGTGGTAATCAGCGACTGCACTGATTATAATCCGGAAGGCATGATTCAGAAGCTCAATGCCGGCATTGCCCTTCTGGGCGGCTGGGAAAGGTTCGTATCCCCGGGCATGAAGGTGCTCCTCAAGGTCAACCTAATCGGCCCCAAGGCGCCGGAGACCGCCGCCATCACCCACCCCGAGTTTGTCCGGGCCCTGGTCCGTATTCTCAAGGGACTGGGCTGTCAGGTCTGGATTGGCGACAGCTCCGGCGGCGCCATTGCCGGCGTTGCCCCCACTGCCAGGAGTTTCAAGGTCTCGGGCCTGGAACAGATGGCCCGGGAGGAGGGGGCCCTGATTAAGAATTTCGACCGGGAAGGGGTGGTGGAGGTCGTCCCCAGGAGCGGGCTGGGCGGCAAGATGTACATCGCCAGGCCCATGTTCGACGCCGACTTCGTCATCAACCTGCCCAAGTTCAAGACCCACTCGGCGGGGGTTTTTACCGGCGCCGTCAAGAACCTCTACGGCTGTATTCCCGGCCTGCGCAAGGCTGAATACCATCGCCTGGCCCCGGATCCCCGGGACTTCGGCGCCGTCCTGGCCGACATTCACCAGGCCGTCAATGTGGGCTTGCATATTATGGACGGAGTGACCGCCATGCAGGGGGAAGGCCCCACGGCGGGGACCGTCTACCCTGCCGGCAAGCTGCTGATGAGCGCCGATCCCCTGGCCCTGGACACCGTGGCCGTGGCCATGCTGGGCCTGGAGATCGAGGACATTCCCATCCTGCACAGTGCCCGGGCCAGCGGTCTGGGGGAAGCCTCCCTGCAGAATATAGAAATCGCCGGGGACTACACCGTGCCTCCCCGGCTCAAGGGGTTTAAACTGCCCAAGCGCCTGCGCAACATCAAGCCCCGGACCTACCGGTTTGTCATCAAGGTCATCGATTTTCTCAAGGCCCGGCCCCGGGTTAACCTAAAGGCCTGCAGGCACTGCAATATGTGCGTGGAAAGTTGCCCCGTGCAGGCCATAGACCGCAAGACCAAGGCCATCGACTACGGCCTTTGCATCGAATGCATGTGTTGCCACGAACTTTGCGAACATAAAGCCGTGGAACTGCGCCGGGACAATCGCTTCCTGGACTTCCTGGGCAGGATAAGGAAGCGGGCCTGATGGAGGTTGTCGTTCGCCCCCTGGGCCTGGAGGATTTGCCCCCTGATGCCCTGGAAAACTTCCGGCGCTTCCAGGTTACCCGGCAGGTCCTGTACTGGGAACAGGGGGAATACAAGCTCAAGGACGACAGCTTTGTCGATGAGTGGGGTGCAGACAAAAAGCGGCGCGTCGTCCGGGATTTGCGCCGCTGCCTGGAACAGGGCGGTTTTGTGGCCGGCGCCATCGCCGGCGGCGCACTGGTGGGCTTTGCCAGCGTTGAGAATAAGCCCCTGGGCAGCCGCAACCAGTACCGGGAATTGCGCTACCTCCATGTGTCCCGGGAACACCGGGGCAGGGGACTGGGCAGGCAGCTGTTCAGGCTGTGCTGTGAGGCTGCACGGCAATTGGGGGCGGAAAAGCTGTATATCGGGGCCCATCCGGCTGTGGAAACCCAGGCCTTTTACGCCTCTCTCGGTTGCGTCCCGGCTGCGGAAATCGTTCCGGAGATTCTGGCCCTGGAGCCCCGGGACCTCCAGCTGGAATGCACTCTTTAGTGGAGCGGCCAAAGAAGGCATCTGCAGCCCAGTGTCGGCAGGCTCAATTGGAACTGATCCAGGGGGACTCCATTTTTGTTGCGCGGGCAACACTAACCCTGCCCCGGGTCCAATTGAGCGGGATATGCGTGCCATTGTGCGAGGAGGAAGGAAATGCCCGCCTGGTTTCGATACGGAGATGAAGCAATTCAATACCTGAAGGAACGGGACAAAAAGCTGGGGGCTGCCATGGACAGGATCGGCAGAATCCGGCGGCCCATCATCCCCGATCCCTTTACCGCCCTGATTTCCAGCGTCGTCAGCCAGCAGATTTCCAAGAAAGCCGCCGCCACGGTGTGGGGCAGGCTGCAGGAAGCAGTGGGCGTCATTAGTCCCGGGGCTATAGACAGCGCTGACCTTTCCGTCATCCAGGCCTGCGGCATGTCTGCCCGCAAGGCGGGCTACATCAAGGGCATTGCCAGGGCGGCCATTACCGGCCAGGTGGATTTTCAGGCCCTCCCCGCCATGGAGGACGGGGAAATCATCGCCAGTCTCACCGCCCTGCCCGGGGTAGGGGTATGGACGGCGGAAATGCTGCTGATTTTTTCCCTCAACCGGCTCAACGTCTTCAGCTACAGTGATCTGGCCATCCGCCGGGGCATCAGGAATCTGTACGGATTAAAGGAGCTGACCCGGGAACATTTTGAGCAATACCGGGCCAGGTACTCCCCGTATTGTTCGGTGGCTTCTCTCTACCTCTGGGAGCTGTCCGGGCAAACACAGGCGAAATAAAAGCAGGGCTGTCCGGCGACAGCCCTGCTTTATTGCGAGAAAGGGAACCTCCCTTGTCCGCTGCTGGCATTCGGCTTCAGCGGGCGGGAGTGGGCGCCATTTCCCGTTCTTTTTTTGTGAGCTTTCGCATCTCCACGGCAACCCAGAGGCCGGTGAGGACGGTGGCAACAAAGTCAGCGGTGGGCCCGGCGTAAAACACCCCGTTGAGGCCGAAGAAGGGGGGCAGGATCAGCAGGGCAGGGATTAAGATCAGCACCTGGCGGGACAATGTCAGTATGGCGGCGGGTACCGGGCGTCCCACGGCCTGGAAGTAACTGGAGCCGATAATCTGGGCGCCGATTACCGGCAGCAACAGGAGGTAGATGCGCAGTGCCCTGGACCCCAGGGCGATGAGCTCCGCGTCCTTGGCATTGAACATGGCTACCAGCTGGGCGGGAAAGAGGTTGATGACAATGAATCCCAGCACCGAAACTGCCGTGGCGACAACCAGACCTTTGACGAAGGCTTCCCTGACCCGGTGAAAGTTGCGGGCGCCATGATTGTAGCCGATAATAGGCTGCAACCCGTGGTCGAGCCCGATGATGGGCATGAAAATAAGGGTGGAGAGGCTCATGACTACGCCCATGGCCGCCAGGGCCAGGTCGCCGCCGTAGGTGCTGAGGCTGATGTTGAGGATTACATTGAGGAGGCTGGCGGCCAGCTGGCGGGCAAAGGGCGCAAAGCCGATGGCGACAATTCTGAGCATATGGGCGAGGCGCAGGCGGATTTTGTCCAGGCGCAGCCGCACCTGACTGCGGGTCAGGAGATAGTGCAGCACCCACAGGGCAGAAACCGCCTTGGCGATGATGGTGGCCAGGGCTGCGCCTTTGATTCCCCACCCAAAGGCGAAGATAAACACGGCGTCCAGGACGATGTTCAGCAGGGCGCCGATGAGCATGGTCAGCATGGCCACTTGCGGATTGCCTTCGGCCCTTATGATGTTATTCATGCCCATGCCCACTGTCCAGAAGACGGTCCCGGCCAGGATGATGCCGGCATAGTCCCGGGCATAGGGCAGGACTTCTGCGCTGGCGCCCAGCAGGGACATGAGCGGGTCCAGCCAGGCCAAGCCCACAACGGTGATGAGAACAGACAGGATGACGAGGAGAAAAAAGGCGTTGCCCAGGATTTCCCCGGCTTCACTTTCCTTCTTTTCCCCCAGGCGAATGGAAATCAGGGTGCCGCTGCCCACTCCAATCAGCAGGGCAACGGACATTACCACCAGGGTGAGGGGGAATTCAACGGTGATCGCCGACAACCCCAAAGAGCCGACGCCGTTTCCCACGAAAATGCGGTCGA
Source organism: Bacillota bacterium (assembly GCA_012523545.1). GTDB lineage: Bacteria > Bacillota > Proteinivoracia > UBA4975 > UBA4975 > JAAYIH01. The sequence goes on along the minus strand of JAAYIH010000046.1, from coordinate 23,760 downwards.
CGATGTTGTAAAGGGAGTTGACCAGCATGCCTATGATTGCCGGCACCGAAAACTTGACCAGCAGTTTGTTGATGCTTTCTTCGCCCAACTGGCGCGAACGTTTCAATAGCTTTGTCTCCCCTTTCCGGTCGGGACTGGAGTTGCAGATGAGATTGACATACCCTTAGTCTTGCCACAGTTGCGGCAGGGGAATGCTGAGCCCGGGAAAATCCGGATGGGTGACAGTCTCAGCATCCAGGCCGGAAGCGGCCAGGATATACTCCCCGTCTCGGAGGGCCAGGCATTCAATGGTCCTTTCACAAGGGTCCACCAGCCAATAGTGTTGAATCCCCGCCTCCTGGTAGATGCGGCGCTTGCGGAGCCGGTCCTTGCTGCGGCTGGTTTCGGAAAGAATTTCCGCCACCAGAAAGGGAGCGCCGTCGATGCGGACGTCCTTGACAATATCCTTTTGCTGGCCGGAGACAAACAGGATATCCGGCTGGACGGCGGTATATTCGTCCAGGGTTACATCCAGCGGCGCGAAAAAGATTTCCCCCAAAGGGTCTGCCTGGCGGAAGTAGAGCAGGAGGAGATACGCCAGCTCCCGGGCAACCCTCTGATGCAAAACGACCGGGTTGGGCTCTTTGACCAGCTCTCCGGCCAGGAGTTCATACCGGTAACCCGGTTCCTCGGGCAGTTCCAGGAAATCCTGGTAAGTGAATTTACTGGCTCCGGAAATGTACGCCGGAGCCTTTTCCCGCACCCGGGCGCCGGTGAGGGCGGCCAAAACCTCCTGGAGATTGTAGCGATACTGCCTTTCGCCCAGAGTGACGTAGGGTATTTTCTTGTTCCGGGTATAGCGCCAGATTGTCTCCACTGAGAGGTTCAGGGCTTTGGCCAAAGCCTGAGCTGTAATGAGGTCCGTTTTCCCCATCGTACTCACCTCGGCAAAATTTTACCACGGGGCGACAACTGAAATCAACTTCAGTCAAGTGCCGGCCGGTGCAGGCAGCGGGATTGGGTGTTGACATGGAAACCGTAACGAGCTCATTCTCGTGAAGGGCGAGCATGTATTCCATGTTTTTTATACCGGCCTGGAGCCGGCGGAAAAGCTGGTTGCCTTGCTGGAAGAAATGCAGAGGGGCCCGCTTGTGGCCCCTCTGCATTTCTTCCGGCGGCATTACTACAATTGATTTTTCTTCTTGAACAGGACGAAGGCGCCTGCCGCCAGGAGCAGGTTGTAGGCGAAACCTATGCCCAGGTACTGGTAGAAATTGAGGTTCATCGTTACCAAGCCGGCTTCGATGGCTGGCCGCAGGTAGAGGTACTGCGTTGCCTTGGCTGACCAGTGGACAGGAGCAAGGGCAAAGAGCCATTCCTGCCAGTCCAGAAAGAAGTAGGCGGCCACCGGAAAGATGAGGATAAAACCCAGGCCCTTCATGGTTACAAAGCCTTCCACCTTGTTTTTGGCAAAGGCATTGATGAAGAAGGCTACGACGGGCACCTGGAGGGCGGAGAGAACGGCCAGGAGCAGTGTGTCTCCGCTGCCGATGTCCAGGGCGCCGCTGAACCGGATAATGAAGAAGCCGGCAGCGACGGCCAGGACAAAGGCAAAACTAATTTTAAACCAGATATGCCAGTGCACCGAGACGGGGGAAATCCGGATGGAGTCCAGGACCTGGTCGTCCCGGTCATCCAGCAGGGAGAACCCGGCCATGGCCCCGTAGGCAAAGCCGCCAAAAAGGGTGAAGAGCATGGCGGCGATGCCCACGCCCTCTCCGCTTATGACTCCCCGGTCCAGCAGAATTCTGCCGACGATGCCGATAAGCAAGGGATAGAGCAACATGAGCAGTGTCATGCGCTCCCGGAGCAGGTTTTTGGTTTCATGTTTCAGCAAGGCACCGAGCATGGCTATACCCCCGTTTCCCGCATGGCATACTGGTTGAAGCCGGGCAAAACGATGTACTTGTAAAGGGCTGCCGAGAGGGCCAGCAGGTAGACGAAGCCAAAGATGAGACGGCCAAGGGGGACAGTTGCGAAACCGGCCTGAAGCATGGTGCCGGCGGCATCGGGAGGAAGGATGATGAAGAAGCGGGCAATTTTCTCCCCGATGATCCCCAGGTCGGCCAGGACGGGTGGCAGCATCAGGAATATAATGTAGAGCATTAAGTTAACCAGCAGCGAGGAAAAGTTTTTGGAAAAGAAGGCAAACCAAATGCCCAGCAGGGCGTGAAATGCCGTAATGACCACGACTGCTGCAGCAACCAGGGCAAAGTTAAAGGTTACGCCTTTGAGGAAGTACGCCGTGGCCGCGAGGGCCAGGAAGGTCAGCAGGGAATTGAAGACGCTGACAATTATTTTGGCCGCAATGTACTCGGTTTCCGGCACCGGGGTGACCAGGATGGAGTTTATGGCATGTTCCTTCTTCTCATAAAAGAGGGTGGCTCCCACCAACAGGCTGCTCATCATGGTGCTGTCCATAAGGAGGATAAGGGGCACAAAGGCGGTGACTTCCCCTGCTTCCAGCAACCAGGTCATGCCCACCCACAGCAACAGCACTACAGTGGTCGCGGTGAAGAGATTGTATTTTCTCAGCCGGTCCAATTCGCCCTGGACCAATATGCCCAGCTTAGCCATGGAGGGCCACTCCCGTCACCTTGATAAAGATGTCCTCCAGGGTGGTCTCGCCGCTGTGCAGGGTCTCGATGTCCTTGGTTTTGAGGAGCTCGAAGAATGCCGGGGTCTTGATTTCCTCCATAGTGAACTCTTTGCTTACCACGTTGCCGTTTTCCCGGTACTCCACCCGCACAACGCGCTTGCCGTACTTGAGCTTGAGATTGCGGGGCGAATCCACTTCCCGAATCTTGCCGTTGACGATGAAAGCAACCCGGTCGCAGAGCTCATCCACATCGCTCATGATGTGGCTGGTGAGGAATACGGTGCCGCCCTGGGCGCGGAACTCCCGGATCATGTCCTTCATGATTTTGCCGTTGACGGGATCGATGCCGTTGGTGGGTTCGTCCAGGAAGAGCATCTTGGGATTGTTGAGCAGGGCGCGGACGAAGTTGAGGCGGATTTTCATGCCCTTGGAGTATTCGCCGGTCTTTTTGTGCCTGTCCTCCCACAGGCCCACCCGCCTGAGCAGGGGCTCCACATCCACCGTCTCTTTGTACAGGCGCCGGAAAAATTCCAGGTTTTCCATGGCCGTCAGCTTGGAGAAGGAAATGGGCATTTCAAAGGATACGCCGATGTCCTGATAAAATTCATCGCTGTACTCGGTGAGCTTCTTACCGCGGTAGAGTATCTCGCCCTGGTAGTCCTTGAGCAGCTTGATCAGGATTTTTTGAGTGGTGCTTTTGCCGGCCCCGCTGGGGCCCAGGAAGCCAAAGATTTCTCCCTGCCGGATTTCAAAGTCGATGCCGTCGACGGCATAATCCTGGGCATTGGGGTACTTGTACTTGAGTCCCCTTACCTCAAACAAGGGCAATTCCCTCCTTTAAGACTTTGATTAACTCTTCCACCTGGGGCAACATGTCGTCCAGATTGCCCTGGCGAAAGAGAGTCTTCTGAAAGTGGAGGTTCTGGTTGTACAGGATTTGGATGACCAAATCGCTGTTGACATCGGGGCGGATGCGGCCCAGCTTCTTGTCCCGTTCCAGGAGGGCCCGGAGCCCGGCCCAGGTATCCGGGAACCGGGAAGTAAGCTTGGCGATGAATTCGCTGTCATCCAGTTCCATGAGCATCCCAATCCTGGTGTATAACGGCCGTTTCCGGGTCCAGGCCACAATGTCCCTGACCATGCTCAGGTAGACGCTGAAGAAGTCGGCGTCTTCAGGCAGTTGCCGGGGAAGGGCAATGGCCATCTTCTCCTTGCCAATCTCGGTCAGGACGTAGAGGTAGAGGTCTTCCTTGCCGTTGAAATACTGGTAGAAACTGCCCCGGGAAATCTGCGCTTCCTTGACAATCTGGTTGATGGAGGCCTCGCTGTAGCGCCGGGCGGCAAATTCCTTAACTGCAGCTTCGAATATCCGCTTTTGCTTGGCTTCACTGAGGTTGAAAAAGGTTTCTGTCGGCATTACAATCACCACTTCAATATTACCACAGAGAAAACAATGTGACAACCTTGTCATATGACACGGTTGTCGCTTTCTCCGGCGCTGAGTTGTCGCCAGGGTGAATTCCCCGAAGGCCGATTTCGGCACCCACAGCCGTCAGGCAAAGACCTGCGGCAGGCTTACGCTCAGCCCAGGAAAAATTACCGATTGGGCTTGCTCCTGGCCCTTAAAGGTGAAGATGTCGGCCAGCTTGTAGCCGGTAAAGGTGTAAATGTATATCTCTTTAGATTCTGTGTTGACCGCCCAGTACTCCCTGATTCCGCTTTCCATGTACAGGTCCAGCTTCTGCACCAAATCACGGCTGCGGGTAGATTCCGAGAGAACCTCCACCACCAGGGAGGGAGTCCCGGTATATTTGCCTTGCTCGTTGATCTTGTCTTTGTCGCAGATGACAATGATGTCCGGCTGGACCGAGTTGATCTTTTCGGCATCGTCCAGCCGATGGAGGACGACGTCGAAGGGGGCGGCCAGGGGTTCGCAGTCCTTATCTCTGAACCAGTTTATGAACTCGCCGAATATTTCCCGTACAGCCTTCTGGTGGGGATACAGGGGGGAGGCCAGGAGGTAAATCTCGCCGTCAATGTACTCGTAACGATTCTCGCTTTCTTCCGTCATCTTCAGGAATTCTTCATAACTTACCCGGATGCCCTTGGGACTGTAGCGCGGCGAACCTTCTGTGACCAGCCAGCGGCCCAGGGTACCGTCCTCGGTATAGGGAATGAGTTTAGCCACCTTCTTGCCGTTCTTGGTGATGATGACTTCTTCATGCCTGCAGAGTTGCAGGTACTTGCCAAAGCTGTTCTGCACATCGGTGGTAGTGACAATCACTGAAGTCACCTCCGATTTTTATTATTAAGTACGATAATATAATTATAGCAATGTTTTAGCTAAAATCAATAATGTTTTAGCCAATAGCTTAGCTAAAATTAAAACGAGCCCTAGATGGGCTGGTTTTGATTTTGAGCTAATCACGTTGCATAAAATAATTTTTGCATCATAATAAAACTAACCAGCGCTGCGAAGCGCTGGTTAGTTTGTTGTTGAGGGGCATCGGGATGCCGCCCGTTTAAAGTTCCAATTCCAGGGTGATGGGGCAGTGGTCGCTGCCCATGACATGGGAGAGAATCTCTGCTCCTGCCAGGGAATCCCTGAGCCTTTCCGAGACCAGGAAGTAGTCAATGCGCCAGCCGATGTTGCGCTCCCGGGCATTGCGGAAGTAGGACCACCAGGTATAGGCGTCTTTTTTGTCGGGGTAGAAGTGGCGGAAGGTATCGATGAAGCCCTTATTCAGCAGCTCCGTCATCTTTTGCCGTTCTTCATCGGTAAAGCCGGCGTTTCTGCGGTTGGCTTCGGGATTCTTGATATCAATTTCCTTGTGGGCCACGTTGAGGTCGCCGCACACCACCACGGGTTTGCTGGCGTCCAGTTCCTGCAGGTAGCCCTGGAAGGCATTTTCCCATTCCATGCGGTAGTCCAGGCGGGCCAGGCCCCGCTGGGAGTTGGGCGTATAGACGTTGACCAGGTAAAACTGCTCCAGTTCCAGGGTGATGACCCGCCCCTCCTGGTCATGGATTTCCTGGCCAATTCCGTAATTCACCGCAATTGGGTTGACCCTGGTGAAGACGGCGGTACCGGAATAGCCCTTTTTGACAGCGCTGTTCCAGTACTGTTGATACCCTTCCAGGTCCAGCTCTACCTGGCCTTCCTGGAGCTTGGTTTCCTGTATGCAGAAGATATCGCTGTCCGCCTGCCGGAAGAAGTCCAGAAAGCCCTTGTTCAAACAGGCCCGGAGGCCGTTGACGTTCCAGGATACGAGTTTCAATGTATTCAACCCCCTGTGCTTGTCCTCTCTGACATTATAATACATTTTGGGCCGCCGGGGGGATGGCAATTTCTTAAGCCGCCGGCATACCTGGAGGCTCGGGCCTTTGCACCCGCATTGACAAGGATTGGCGCTTTTGGTATAAAATCTATTAGCACTCGGGGCGAGAGAGTGCTAATTTGTTGACTGCCAGGAGGGGATCCCAGTTGGAACTGAAGCAGTTTAAGGCCGAGTCCAAACGGCTCTTGGACCTGATGATCAACTCCATTTACACCCACAAGGAGATTTTCCTGCGCGAGCTGATATCCAATGCCAGCGACGCCATCGACAAGATATATTACCGGGCCCTGACCGACGATTCTCTGCAGTTTAACAAAGACGATTACTACATACGCATCGCGGTGGATAAGGAAAAGCGCCTCCTCACCGTATCCGACACCGGCATCGGCATGACCAGGGAAGAACTGGAGGAGAACCTGGGCGTCATTGCCCGGAGCGGTTCACTGGCCTTCAAGCAGGAAAATGAGCTCGAGGACGACCGCGCCCTCATCGGCCAGTTCGGCGTCGGCTTTTACTCGGCTTTCATGGTGGCCGACACCGTCACCGTCATCAGCCGCGCCCATGGCAGCGACAAGGCCTGGAAATGGGAATCCCGGGGCGTCGAAGGCTACACCATCGAGCCCTGGGAGAAGGATTCAGCAGGCACCGATGTCGTCCTTAAGATAAGAGAGAATACCGAGGATGAGGATTACGGCCAGTTCCTGGAAGAACACCGCATCATCGCCATTGTCAAGAAGTATTCCGACTTCATCCGCTACCCCATCAGAATGAACGTCACCAAGACCCGGCTCAAGGAAGGCAGCGATTCGGAATACGAAGAGTATGTCCAGGAAGAAATAATCAACAGCATGGTGCCCATATGGAAGAAGAACAAAAACGAACTCAAGGAAGAGGATTATCTCAATTTTTACGCCGAGAAGCGCTACGGCTTCGACAAGCCCCTGCGCTATGTGCATATTTCTGCTGAAGGTGCTGTAAGTTACCGCTCAATTCTCTTTATCCCCGAGCGGGCGCCCTTTGACTTTTACACACCGGAATACGAAAAGGGGCTGGAACTATATGCCAACGGCGTCCTGGTCATGAGCAAGTGCCCCGATTTGTTGCCGGACTATTTCAGCTTTGTCAAGGGGATGGTGGATTCCGACGACCTCTCCCTCAACATATCCCGGGAAATGCTCCAGCATGACCGGCAGCTGAAGCTCATCGCCAAAAATATCCAGTCCAGGATAAAAAGCGAGCTGGCGGATATGCTCAGGGATGAGCGGGAGAAATACGAGACCTTTTTCAAGTCCTTTGGGCGCCAGTTAAAATACGGAGTATACGTGCAGTTTGGCGCCAACAAGGACGTGCTCCAGGACTTGTTGCTGTTCTATTCCCACCGGGAGAAGAAGATGATTACCCTGGAGGAATACGTGGCCAAAATGCCGGAAGACCAGAAATTCATCTACTACGCCGCCGGGGAGTCGGTGGAAAAGCTGGAGAAGCTGCCCCAGACGGAGTTTGTCCGGGACAAGGGCTACGACATACTCTTCCTCACCGAAGACATCGACGAGTTTGCCGTCAAGATGCTGCGGGAGTACAAAGACAAGCAGTTTAAGTCGGTGTCCAGCGGCGACCTCGGCATCGACGAGGCCAAGGATTCTGAACCCGACGAGGAAGGCAAAAAGGTGTTTGCCGCCATGAAGGAAATCCTGGGGGACAAGGTCAAGGAGGTGCGGGCGTCCAGGCGGCTTAAGTCCCATCCCGTTTGCCTGACCAGTGAAGGCGAGCTGTCCATCGAGATGGAGAAAATCCTCAATGCCCTGCCCAACGCCCAGGGCATCAAGGCGGAAAAGATACTGGAGATCAACACCGGTCACCGCGTTTACCAGGTTCTCAAGAAAGCCCATAGCGAGGACCGGGAGAAATTTAAGCTTTACACCGACCTGTTGTACAACCAGGCCCTGTTGATTGAAGGCATTCCTTTGGAAGATCCTGTTGACTTCACCAACAAAGTTTGTCAAATGATGCAATGACCAAAGCGCCGATTCCGGCGCTTTTTTGCGCCCGGGGTCCGTTGCCCACATCCCCGCCGGCCGGGGGCGGAATATACTGTACGCAGGAGAATTCCGCACACTCCCTGGTGGCGGCCAATAATTGAGGAGGAGAAAAACTTGGGAGTCGTAAATTGCCCATGCGCAGAATTGCTTGCCGGCATCGCCCCCGGCGTTGCCATACAAGTTATCTATTCCAGTGACCCTGTAACCGGATACCTGGTGGGCGCCGTTTCCCCCAATACCATGCAGATCGAGAACCTGGGCCAGTTGATTAACCTCTGCTGCAACCGATTGATTCAGGTTACCCGGCTCAACGTCGTTCCCCTGGCTTATGTGCCCCTCCAAAGCAGCAATGACGTCGCGGTAATTAATACCAATACCAACACCGTAATCGACACCATTTCCGTGGGTAATTCGCCCGGCGACGTTGCCTTTGCTCCCGATGCGAGAAAGGCTTATGTGGTCAATAATGGAAGAGATTCAGTCTCGGTTATCGATACGTTAAACCGCGTGGTGGTGAGGGAAATCCCGGTTGGTAACGGGCCGGATGAGATAGATCTTACCCCCAACGGAGAAAAAGCTTATGTTTCCAACATAAGCGATGATACCGTTTCTGTCATCGATATGGCCACAGAACTGGTTATTGCCACCATTCCGGTGGGGGATGCGCCGAGAGGGCTGGCTGTTTCTCCCGACGGCGCCAAAGTATACGTGGCGAACTTTGGGGAGAATACCGTATCTGTGATAGACACTGCGACTGATACCGTAACAGCTACCATCACCGTGGGAGATAATCCCATTGGGGTAGCTTTCTCTCCCGATGGCAGCAAAGCTTATGTTACCAATTTTGATGACGGTTTTGTGTCGGTTATTGATGTGGCCACGGATACTGCCGTCGACGCTATTATTGTGCAGAACGGGCCCTTTGGCGTGGCCTTTACCCCCGATGGCCAAAAGGCTTACGTCACCAATTTCAATGCCGACTCAGTCTCGGTTATCGACGTCAGCTCAGACACAGTGCTCACGACAATTACCGACGACATTGGGGGAAACCCTGTGGCAGTGGCTGTAACTCCCGACGGGGCCAAAGCGTACGTGGCGAATTTCGACGAAACCTTTGTCTCGGTCATCGACGTCAATGACGATGCAGTTTTCGCCACCATAACTGTAGGTTTTTCCCCGGCAGGTGTGGGCATCGCCCCGATACCCATTGCATAATCCCATTAACCGGACGCGTTCCGGTTTTTTGTGCCCCGCTGCCGGCTTAAGTCTTGCCGCCCGGGCCGGTGTTGCTCGGCATGTTGCTTTGTTATTTTAGTATTGTATAATTCATATATGGACTATTGGAGAGGGGAGGAATTTTCCATGGGAAAATCCCTGGCCCGGGAGGTTTACTGGCTGTTGCGCAAAACCAGCCGCCGCCTCAAGGCGGAATCCCGCAAAAAGGTGGAAGACTACGGCATTACCTGGCCCCAATTCCATGCCCTGTACCATATTGGCGAGCAGGGGACTCCTGCCCATGAACTGGCCCGGGAGCTGCAGTGCAATGCCAGCAACATGACGGGAATTATCGACCGCATGGCCGAGAACGGCTGGGTGTACCGCGAGCATTCCCGGGAGGACCGGCGCGTGTGGCTGGTCAAGCTGACGGAAGCGGGGACGAAGTTGAAGGCGGAAATCTTCCCCCGGCACCAGCAGTTTATTGAGGCGCGCATGGGAGTTTTGAACGAGGATGAATTGCTCACCCTGAAAAATCTGTTGCAAAAACTTAAGGACGGAGTACCGGAGGAGGAAAATCGGTGAAAGAACTGAAAGCAATCTTGCCTTTTGCCAAGCCTTACAGGTGGTGGATTGTGGCCGCCACCGTCTGCATGCTGCTGGTAACGGCAGCCAACCTTACCGGGCCCTGGCTCATCCGCAGCCTGGTGGCTATGGTGGAGGACCTGGCGGCGGGAGCGGGGGCCCCCGATTACAGCTATATTACGTACCTGGCCCTTTCCATTGTGGCGGTTTATATAATCCGGGCCCTTTCCAAGTTCGGCACCGATTACATATCCCATTGCGCCGCGTGGAACATGGTGCGGGATATCCGGCACAGGATGTACGACGCGCTGCAGCGCATGTCCATGCGCTATTACAGCGACAAGCAGACGGGCGACCTGATGTCCCGCGTCATCAACGACACCCGCACCTTTGAAGTGCTGCTGGCTCACGCCATTCCCACGGTGGTGGTCAACGGCATCATGCTGGTCGGGGTGTTTGTCATCCTGTCGCGCATGAACCTTACCCTGGCCATGCTCACTTTGATCCCCGTGCCCCTGCTGGCCTGGATGGTGCTGAAATTCAGCAAAATCTCGCGGCCGCTGTTCCGCATCAACCAGGAAAAAGTGGGGGAACTCAACGCCATCCTGCAGGATAACTTCAGCGGCATCAGGGAAATTAAGGCCTTTACCCAGGAGGAATACGAATCCAGGCGCACCGGTGCCGCCCTGGCAGTGCAGACCCGGGCCATGCTGCGGGCCCTGAAGGTAACCAATGCCTTCCACCCCGGCATTGAGTTTGTGGCCAGCCTGGGTACGGTGATAGTAATCTTCTTCGGGGGCAGGCTGGCCCTGGGCAGCTACTTGCCCATGCAGGATCTGGTGGCCTTTTTGCTCTACCTGAACATCTTCTACCAGCCCATCATGGCCCTGGGCCAGATTAACGAAGGCCTGCAACAGGCCCTGGGCAGCGCCGAACGGGTGGTGGAGATCCTCCAGGCCCAACCGGAAATCAGGGAAATTCCCAACCCTGTTCATTTGCGCCGGGCCAGGGGCGAGGTGGAGTTTCGCAATGTCAGTTTCCGCTATGTCGACAGCATCCCCGTTCTCAAGAACATCTCATTTACCGTCAGGCCCGGGGAGACCCTGGCCCTGGTGGGCGCCACCGGCGTGGGCAAGACCACCATCGCCAGCCTCATCCCCCGCTTCTACGATCCCGACGAAGGAGAGATTCTAATCGACGGCATCGACATCCGCAAGCTGTCCCTCAACAGCCTGCGCCGGCAGATCAGCCTGGTTTCTCAGGACGTGTTTTTGTTCAACGGTACGGTGCGGGAAAATATCCTGTACGGTTCTCCGGGGGCCAGCCAGGCCGAAATTATCGCCGCCGCCAAGGCGGCCAACGCCCATGACTTTATCATGGGCCTGGAAAACGGTTATGACACCAAAATCGGCGAGCGGGGGGTAAAGCTGTCCGGCGGGCAAAAACAACGCATTTCCATTGCCCGGGCAATCCTCAAGGACGCGCCCATCCTCATCCTGGACGAGGCCACCTCGGCAGTGGACACTCAAACCGAACGCCTCATCCAGGAGGCCCTCAACAGGCTCAAGGAAAACAAGACAGCTATAGTCATCGCCCACCGTTTATCCACCATCCAGGACGCCGACCACATCATTGTGCTCCGGGACGGGGAAATCCTGGAACAGGGCAACCACAGGGAGCTGCTGGCCCAAAAAGGCCTGTACTACCAGCTTTGTCAGGCGCAAAGCGCCGACCGGGAACTGGCCGTCGAAGCCATCTGACCTGCAACAGATCCCCTGCACTGGGGATCTGTTTTTTTCGAAACGCCGGCTTATCGTTATCTCTTTAATGCTTTATAATAATAAGAAACTGGGATTATCAGCCAAAGAGAAAGGATGATGTCGTTTGGCAAAACTTTTTACCCCCTGCCGCCTGGGCGACGCAGAGCTGAAAAACCGGATTGTCATGTCGCCCATGTGCACCTATTCTTGTCTTGCTGAGGACGGCGTGGTGACCGACTGGCACATAATTCATTACGGGGCCAGGGCTGTGGGGCAGGCGGGCATGATCATCGTGGAAGCCACCGCCGTCGACCCCCGCGGCCGCATTTCCAAAAACGACCTGGGCTTGTGGAGCGACGGGCAGGTGGAAGGCATGGCGAAGCTGGCGGAAACCATCAAGAGCCAGGGGTGCGTGGCGGCGATCCAGCTAAATCACGCCGGGCGCAAGGCGGGGCTGGACGAGGCAGGGCTGGCGCCGTCGGCCATAGCCTTCAGCGACAAGTACCCCCTGCCCCGGGCCATGACTGAAGAAGAGATACACCAGGCCGCTGCGGCCTTTGGCGAAGCCGCCCGGCGGGCCAGAGAAGCCGGGTTCCAGGCGGTGGAAATCCACGCCGCCCACGGTTACCTTATCAATCAGTTTTTGTCGCCGTTGACCAACCGCCGGGAAGACAGTTACGGCGGCAGCCCGGAAAACCGTTACCGCTTTTTGGCCGAGGTAATCGACGCTGTTAAGGCTGTCTGGACCGGGCCCCTGATGGTGAGAATTTCTGCCGAGGAGTACCATCCCCAGGGCAATCATCCCGAAGACTACTTATATGCAGTGGAGCGCATGCGGGATCAGGGGGTCGACCTGCTGGATTGTTCCAGCGGCGCTGTCGTCCCCGTTGACATCAATCCCTTCCCGGGCTACCAGATTCCCTATGCCGAGTTTTTCCGGCATAAGACCGGAATTGCCACCGGCGCCGTGGGGCTCATCACTTCTCCGCTGCAGGCCGAAGAAATTGTGGCCAACCAGCGGGCCGACCTGGTTCTCCTGGGCCGGGAACTGCTGCGCAACCCCAACTGGCCGCTGTACGCCGCCCGGGAACTGGGCGCCGAGCTGGAAATCCCTTACCAGTACCGGCGGGCCTGGCAATAGGGGAGGTATTTTTTGCCGGGCAGAGAAGTATTATATGACGAAAATAGCATGGAGGTATGCTTATGCTAAAAAATCTCAATCCGGTGTGGGATCTGGACTCCATTTTTCCGGGAGGCAGCAGCTCGCCGCAACTGGATGCCCACCTCCGGCAGGTGGCGGCGGACATCGAAAGCTTGCAGGCGCTGATACCGGCTGGCGCCGACCGGGAGCAATGGAGGCAGTTCATCGACAAAAACCAGGATGTGGCCGCCCGGTTGCGGCAAGCCGGTGCCTTCATCGGCTGCCTCGACGCGCAAAACACCAAGGACAAAAAGGCCAAGCTGCTGGCGGGGCGGGTACGCCAGCTCTATGCCGCTTTGAGTTCGGTGCAGGCTGCCGTGGACGAGAAAATCCTGGCCATGGACGACGGGACCTGGGCGGAACTGCTGGAAACCCCCGAACTCAAGCCCATTGCCTTTAGCCTGGAGGAAATGCGGCAAAGGGCCAGGGAAAAGATGTCTGCCGATCAGGAAAGGCTGGCCAACGACCTGGCGGTGGACGGCTACCACGGCTGGTCGGAGCTGTACAATACCGTCACCGGCAGGATGGAAATTGCCTGGGAGCAGGACGGAAAGACAGAATTGTTGTCGGTAGGGCAGTTTGCCAACCTGTTTTCCCATCCCGACGCGGCTGTGCGTGCCAAGGCCGGCCGGCTGTGGGAAGAGGCCTGGGAGCAGGAGGAAGATTTGTGCGCCGGCGCCCTCAACCATCTGGCCGGCTTTAGGCTCAACCTCTACAAGCACCGGGGCTGGGATTCCTTCCTCAAAGAACCCCTGGACGTCAACCGCATGCAGGCCGAGACCCTGGATGTTATGTGGGGCGTCGTCGAGGACAACAAGGACATCTTTGTCAAATACCTGGACCGGAAGAGGCAACTGCTCAATCTGGAAAAACTGACGTGGTACGACGTTGGCGCCCCGGTGGGCAAAGTTAACAGGACTTATACTTTTGACGAGGCCGCCAATTTCGTGGTGGAGCAGTTGCGGCGGGTCAGCCCCAGGATGGCGGATTTCGTGGTTTCGGCCCTGCAAAAGCGCTGGGTGGAAGCCGAGAACCGGGGCAACAAGCGCGCCGGGGCTTTTTGCACCAGCTTCCCGGTCAGCAAGGAAACCAGGGTTTTCATGACCTTTGCCGGCACCCCCGACAACGTCTCCACTTTGGCCCACGAACTGGGGCATGCTTTCCATCAGCATGTCATGACCGATCTGCCTTTTCTGGCCCAGCGCTATGCCATGAACGTCGCTGAGACAGCCTCGACTTTCAATGAAATGGTGGTTTCCGACGCTGCGGTGCAACAGGCCGCCGACCGCGAGGAAAAACTGGCCCTTCTGGCCGGCAAAGTGGACGGCAGCATCGCCTTCTTCATGAACATCCACTGCCGCTTCTTGTTCGAGACCAGTTTTTACGAAGAACGCCGCCGGGGTCCGGTGGGGGCCGACCGCCTCAACGAGCTGATGGAAGAGGCCCAGAAAAAGGCGTACCGCAACAGCCTGGATGTCTGGCATCCCCGCTTCTGGTGCTCCAAGCTCCACTTTTACAATACCGGGGTGCCCTTCTACAACTTCCCCTACACCTTTGGTTACCTGTTCAGCGCGGGCATTTACGCCCTGTCCAGGGACGGGGGAGCGGATTTTGAACAACGGTACATCAACCTGCTCCGGGATACCGGCCGCATGCGGGTGGAGGACCTGGCCCGGCGTCACCTGGGCGTGGACCTGACCAGACCGGACTTCTGGCAGCAGGCCGTGGACATGGCAGCGGCCGATTGCAAAGAGTTCCTGCGGCTGACGGAGTAACAATACAGGCAAAGGAAAAGAGCGCATAAACTGCGCTCTTTTGGCATTAATATGGGGTACTGTTTAACTTCCTCCCAGTTGCGCTTTGACCTGCTGGATGTCCTGCGGGTCGGCTTTTTGCGCCGGCTGATAGTACCCTTTCTGGCTTGCAATTTGAAACAGCTGGTACTGGAACTTTTCGTCCTCATCCCGCATCTGTTGCAGGGTCTGGCGCAATTGCTGGTTTTCGGTTTCGGCAATGACGCTGGCATAAGTAGTCAGGCTGCTGTTGTACATCGAAAGCACGTCATTGACCATGTGTTTTTCCTGCATGGTGTCCCTCCTAGCTTAAGAATGACATCAGTTTTTGCTTGGCGCTGCGGGCCGATTGGGCAGATTGCTGGAACATCTGCCTGATTTGGGAGTCGCTGACAGAGCGGGCATAAGTCTCGAGCTTCTGGGCCGCCAGTTCGTGGCAGCCGATCATGTGACGCAGGTTTTGCAACTCCATTTGGTTGAGATGCGCCATCAAATCCCTCCTTTCCTTGCCGTGCATTCCCTTGTTATTGTTGGCTTTATTGGAAAGGGGTATTCAGCAAATTTCTCAGCGCTGAGGAGGCGGAAGATGGGAAGGACAGTGTTGGCGGCGTTGGTTTGCCTGGCTCTCATGTTGTGCGCCTGCGACAACCAGGAGATCCGGGCTCCCGACGACCTGATCACCCGCTTTGTGCACCTGTGGCAACAGGGCGACTGGGCGGCCATGTACCAGTTGCTCAGCGCCGAAGCCCGGGCCCGGTGGGATGCGGAGACTTTTTGCCGGCGCTACGAGAAGATTTCCCGGGGCATCGGGCTGCAGCAGCTGGCGGTAACCGAGCTGGAGATTGCCAAAGACACGGCCAGGTATACCCTGGAGTTTCGGACGTCGACGGCAGGAGATTTCAGCCTGGAGTACGAGGCCGGCCTGGTCAGGACCCGGGAAGGCTGGAAACTGCACTGGGATCACTGTCTCATCTTTCCCCAGCTCACGGAACACCGGGTAGTGAAGGTGACCCGGCAAATGCCCAGGCGCGGGGCCATCCTGGACTGCAACAACGTGCCGCTGGCCGTCGCCGGCCCCGTTTTCTGCGTGGGCTTGGTGCCGGGGGCCATGCAGCCGGACAGCGCGGCAAAGCTGTCCCTCCTCCTGGACGTGCCGGAAAGCGAAATCCGGCGCCTGCTGGAGCAAAGCTGGGTGCGCCCGGATACATTTGTTCCGGTGCGGACCGTGGGCGAGGCTGCCTGGCAACAACTGCGGGAAGCCCTGACGGCGGTAAAGGGCGTCAAGGTGCGGGAGCAGGAAGGCAGGGTGTACAACATTCCCGATTCACTGGCCCAGACGGTGGGGTATGTGGGCGAAATTGAGGCCGAACAGTTGCAGGAACTGGCTGACCTGGGCTTTGCCGCCGGCGACATCGTGGGCCGGGCGGGTCTGGAGCTGGTTTACGATTCGGTGCTGGCGGGCCGGCCGGGATTTACGATTTCTGTGTGGGAAGGCGACAGCGAGGTTGCCGTGGTGGCCCGGCGCGCGCCCGTCCCCGGCCGGGATGTGGTTACCACCCTGGATTTGGCCCAGTGCCGGCAGTTGGACGCCGTTCTGGGCGGAGCCAACGGCAGCATGCTGTTGCTGGAATTCGCTACCGGCGCCATCCGGGGCGTTGTTTCCAACCCCGGCTTTGACTGCAACTGGTTTGCCCTGGGGATTAGCGCCGGTCAGTACCGGGAACTGGCCGACCGGGACGCCCCCTTTGTCAACCGGGCTTTCAACGGCCTGTATCCGCCCGGCTCTGTCTTTAAGCCCTTCACCGCCTTGATGGCCCTGGAGGAGGGGGTGTACGACCCGGAATACAGCTGGGACACCCCCCTCCGCTGGCAGAAGAGTCCCCAATGGGGTTCTTATCATGTGACCAGGGTGGTGCGCCCGCCCCACCCTGTCGACCTGTGGGAAGCCATGAAATGGTCCGACAACGTTTACTTTGCCGACCTGGGGCTCAAGCTGGGGTGGGAGGCGCTGGAAAGATACGGGGCCGCCCTGGGCTTTGCCCGGGACATCCCGCTTTCTCTGAACTACCAGCGGTCGCAGATTCGCAAACAGGGCGGAAGCGAAATTTTGCTTGCCGACACCAGTTACGGTCAGGGGGAGATGCTGACCACTCCTTTACATGTGGCGCTGATGTATGCGGCCATTGCCCGGCAGGACGGCAACTTGCCCCTGCCGCGCCTGACAGCAGACGATCCGGCCGGGATCTGGCTGGAAACCGGTTTCAGCGCCGAAAACCTCCAGTTGCTGGACAGCGTACTGGCCTACGCCGCTTCCGATGAGGAGGCCCGTGCCTGGGTGGGACACGGAGCCGTGCGGGGCAAGACCGGGACCTCGGAAATAAGCGCCACGCGGCAGATTGCCTGGTATGTATGCTATTTTGACCAATACGTGCTGGTCATCACCCTGGAGGGCGACCGGTCGTTGAGCAGCCTGCATGCCGCCGCCCTGGCCCGGGAATGCCTGGAGGGCATAAAGCGATAAGGAGGCTAAAAAAAGGGCCGGGTCATTGAACCCGGCCCGGCAATGCCGCGCGGAGGAAAAAGTTACGGTTTAGTGGAATTCGATATCGATTCGCCTGGTTGCAGTTTGTTCGGCTTTGGGCATGCGCACTTCCAGCAGCCCGTTGCGGTAAGTGGCTTTGATTTCATCGCCCTTGACGGGCATCGGCAATCCGACGGAACGGGTGAAATGGCCGGCATAGCGTTCGCGCCTGTGGAAGGCGTCATCCTTGACCTCTCCCCAGCGGCGGACGCTGCCGCTGATGATGAGGACATTGTCGGAGACGTCCACATGGATGTCTTCCTTTTTTTCTATGCCGGGGATTTCACAGACTGCCACCAGCTCGGAGTCGGTCTCAAAGAGGTCGACCCGGGGAGTGTTGAAGCTCTGGAAAAGGGGCTCGACAAAACGCTCCATTTCCCGACGCCAGTTATCCAAATGTCTCCACTCGTGGGGTATCAGGCGCATACAGCTCCCTCCAAAGTTTCTTGTCAAGCATAGTGTGGCAAATAGAGAGAGCAGTTATTCAGCCCCGGGGCTTTCGCGGGCAGTCCATTTATTTTTGTCGATTTTCACAGCGCATTCCTTGCACCAGGCGCGTCCCGCCGCCGATTTGCGGATGCTGCCGTCGGCCAGGCGCGCCACGTTGTCTGCCGACAGCGGTACGCTGCACAGGGGGCAAAGGGCATTGGGAATCTTTTCATGGGTCTCCTCTGTTTCGGCTTTGTGCAGGGCTTCGATGATGGTATGGCCATTGTTCACAATCCAGGTATAGAGGTCGTCGTCGGGGCCGGCATAATGGTCGGCAAAGTTGGTGATGAACTGGGAAAAGTCGTACAGCCTTGCCCGGGTTACAGGGCAGCAGCCTCCGAGAAATAGAGGTAATCGTTGAGCAGTTTCCAGCCCAGGGCAAAGGCCTTGCCCTTGCTTCCCAATTGTTTAACTGCGCCCGAGGAAAAAACCCAAGCCTTGACCAATTGAGTTTTATCCACGTGTATACCCCCTTAACCCCATATACCCATTTCTTTATTTGGACATCACCGGGCATTACTCCTGCCGGAAGAAAAAATTGAAGGATAATGCCCGGGTAATGGTGCCGGCAGCGAGGCCGGTCGTGTTTTATGGGGGGCTATGGAACATTGGGCAGGTATACCCGTCCTTTTGGCGAATATTGCTTTAAACGGACATGCCCTGGCGGCCCATGCGCGCCCGGGCATCTGGAGAGGTGTTGGCTGCCGGCGTCAGACAGGTCTCCCGTTGCAAGATGCTGGCCGGGATTGCCTCTTCCGGCCGGGAGCAGGACGGCCACTATACCCATATGGTGGAAAACAAGCCTTACTGGCTGCGCTGCGCCTGCGCAGGAAAGAATTCG
Organism: Bacillota bacterium; assembly: GCA_012523545.1. Lineage (GTDB taxonomy): Bacteria > Bacillota > Proteinivoracia > UBA4975 > UBA4975 > JAAYIH01. The sequence continues at coordinate 5,280 of JAAYIH010000046.1, read as the reverse complement.
GCGATTCTCTTCCGGTCCGGATTCTCGACCTGGCGTAACGGGATTGGGTCAATAATCGGCGGGAGGTGGAAAAATGAGCCTGGTGACCGGTGTACCGATTCTGCTGGGGGGCCTGCTTGTTCTCGGCCTGATCATCGGCGGGATCGTGCTCCTGTCCAGCCGTAACTGAGTGACGCAGGAGGGTTGCAAAAAAAAACCCCGGCCTACCGGAATTGCAGGTCGAGGTCCAGTTCGGAGTCTCCGTAGCTGATAAACCAGTTTTCCTGTTCTGTCAGGTGGGCGGGATTGATGTCCCGGTTGATGCGGTGGGCTATGAACATGTTGTTGGCCAGCGGAGCGGTCAGGTACTTGAACCAAAAGTGGTTGCATAAGTAATCGTCAAACCTGCTCCCCGAACTGTTGATGATGTAGCGCAGGTTATTGTCCAGGCAATATTGAACGGTTTCGTGCAGCAACGCGGGTATGGCCGGGGATTCGGGCGCGCCAATGTAATCGATGATTATGCAGGAGTTGTTGCCCAGGTGCCGGCGAAAGACCAGCATGGCTTCCGGTTGTTTCTGGGCACAGGCCACGACGAATTTATATTCCTGGTTGGGGCGCTGATTGTAGCGCCATTCAATGTATTTTTGGTCGCGCTCAATGGCAATGGCAAACCCCGCCTGCATTTTGGCCCAGAGCTTATCGCAGGTTTCCGGAGCAGAAGAGTGGATTTCGGTTTCATACTTTTTGGCCTGGGCGGCCAGGCGTGCCAGCCGGCCTTTGTCCAGCATTCTGAACAGCTTGTTGCCTACCTCTGCAAAGGGGCTCAACGGTGCTTTGCGGCGCAGGCTCTGCCGGATGTCCAGCGGGCGGATTATCGCCCTTCGTTCCCACAATACTTCCCAGCCAAACTTTTTGTAGCCCGGGAAGGAGTTGGCGTTGGCGAAGCCCAGTATGATATCGATGCCCAGTTCCCTGGCCCGGGTGATGTTGAATTCGGTCATGGCCCGAAAGATTCCCTGGCGCTGGTAATCCGGGTGCGTCATGGTTTTGATGGACCATGCAGCCAGGTACTTGTTACCCTTTATGCTCAGGGGGACAGGCATCAGGCAGTCGGAAGCCACCACCTTGTCGCCGTCTTTGGCGACGTGGAAGAGGTAGTATCCCTTCGGGTTATAGATGTTTTTTTCAAACAGCCACCGGTACAAGGCCTCATCGGCCACTGCCTTCTCGCCGTATATGGCCCGGCTGAGCTCGACAAAGCCGGCAAAGTCCCGGTCGAAATCCAGTTGGGTTATCGGGTACTTCACTGCACTCACCCCTTGCGCGTGCTACAAAAATAATATCACTGATGCAACAGCGTCTGCAACCGCCTGTTTCCAGTTCGGCGGCAAGAAAATTTTGCCTTCCAGGCAGGGATTTTGGGGGGCAATGTGGAATTACAAAAAAAACGGCAGAGGAGAGGGGTGTTGCCGATGCTTAAGACAGCTATAATAGCAGATGATGATCCCATTTCCCGGGCCCGGGTAGAGGATTGGGCAAAACAGCATAATTATAAAATCATCGCTTCTGTAAGCAACGGCGCCGAAGCAGTGGAACGCATTTTACAGCACAGGCCGGACAAAATTTTCCTGGACGTAATTATGCCCAAGCTCGACGGCCTTGGAGTCCTGGAAGAATTGGCCAACCTGGATGACTATAAACCCGACATTACCATGGTAACCTCCTATCGCCGGCGCGAGATAATAGAACACGCGCTGAAACTGGGGGCTAAGGATTACCTGATTAAAACCCCGTCCGGCCTGCAAAAGGGAGATAACTTGCTGTTCGATTAAGCAATTTGGGCACCGAGGCTCTCGGTGCCCTTTGTCTAGTGACGTACCGTCGGTCTCATGGTATCCAGCAGGCCCAGTATGATGTGGGCCAGGCCGAAACCCAGCACGCCGCTGCCCAAATTGCCGCCGATGAACCATCCAATCAAAGAGACCACGACGCCCAGACCGACAACTATCCAACTGGTGGTCATTGGCTATCCTCCTTGTACATTTGGTCTCTATTAGCATGCCCGCTTGTTTTTGCCATAATGCGCAGCCGGCCGATACCCCGCAGGCCAACCAGACCCTGGCGCGGCGGGCCTTTGCCGGCAGTAAAATGCGGTTTGGAGGGATTGGCATGAATTGGCTTCAGCTCATCGAGCGCCGTCACTCGGTGCGGCGTTATCTGCCTGACCTGGATGCGGCCACAGTGAACCAGGTCCGGTTTATTTGCCGGGAAACAGAGACGCTGAATTCTTCCTTCCTGGAGCTGCGGCTTGTGGGGGGAGAGGAGATACACCGCCATTTGGGTCTGGGGGGCATCGGCCGGGTTACGGCACCGTGGTACATTGCCGCCATTGCCAGGGATGACAGAGATTCTCTCCTCAACCTGGGGTACAGCCTGGAGCGGGTCGTCCTCAGGCTCACCGGCCTGGGACTGGGCACCTGCTGGCTGGGGGTATTTGACAAAAAGGCTGTGGATGCGCAGCTGGAATTAAAGGGGGCAGAACGGACCCGAATATTGCTGGCTGTGGGCAGGGCCGCTGCGGCCGCCAAGCGCATGGGCAGGCGCATAATGCCGAAGCGCCTTGCCGTTTTTGCTCCCCACAGTCACCGGGACAGCCTGCCCTGGCTGACTGTACTGGAAGCGGTGCGCTGGGCTCCCTCCGCCATCAATCGTCAGCCCTGGCGGCTGTGGTTTACTGCCGAGGGAGTGCATTTATACAGCGTCTCCCGTCCCGTGGGCAAGGCATACACTCCCATCGAAATGGGCATCGCCCTGTGCCATGTGCAGGCGGCCTGCCAGCAGCTGAACCTGGCCGGCCAAATCAAAGAGACCCCGCATCCCAAGCGCAAGGGCTGGGAATACTGGGCTTCCTTTGTCAGAACATAAGGCAATACAGCATCAAGGCAGGTGGACGGTGTGGCAGCACAAAAAGAAGTGACAATTTACAGCGACGGGGCCTGTTCCGGCAATCCCGGCCCGGGCGGCTGGGCGGCGGTTTTGCTCTACGGCCGCCACAGGAAGGAAATCAGCGGCTTTGAGCCCGACACCACCAACAACCGTATGGAGATGACGGCGCTCATCAAGGCCTTTGAGGCTTTGCGGGAGCCCTGCCGGGTTACGGTGTACAGCGATTCGGAGATAGTGGTCAACGCTTTTAACCAGGGCTGGGTGGAAAACTGGCTGAAAACCGGTTTTAAACAAGGCAAGGTCAAAAATATCGACCTGTGGCAGCAGCTGCTCAAAGCCATTGAGCCCCATGAGGTAACATGGGTTTGGGTCAAGGGCCATGCCGATGATGAAAACAACATCCGCTGCGACGCCCTGGCCCGCCAGGCGATCAAGGATCATGTGGGATCGGGGCGGTGAAGGGCATGCTCGTTTTGGCGTTGCTCTATGCATTGTTGTTGCTCCTGGAAGGCGCCCGCTTTTGCCTCCTGGAACAGATTGCCGCTCAGGACCCGGCCAGCCGGCGCCTGCAGAGGTATGTCGCCGGGAATGTGGCCTGGCGCCGGCAACTGGCGCGGGCAGTGAAGGACTGGCTGGTTGCCGGGATAATGGGGGGCGTTGCCGTCTGGGGTCTGATGCACATCGCGCCCCGGGTTTATCCCCTGATCCTGGCCGGTTTGGCGCTGTTTGCAGCGTTGCGGACCAGTTCCCTCCTGGTTTTGCTGGCCTTTAGGGCCGGGGTCGTCGTGCCGCACCGGCTTTTGGCGATCGCGGTACAACTTGCCCTGCCCGGCCGGGACCCTTGCGGCAGGAAGCGGGTTGTGGCCTGGGGCGCGCTTTTTGCCCTCAGCGGCGGGATTGGCCTGGCAGCATGGGCCCGTGACAGCGCCCTGCTCTGGCTGTGCTGGGGGTTTGTCACCCTGACCATGGGCTTTGTCTCATTTATCAGGGGCATAAAAGAAGGCTAAAAAAAACAGCTTGCGCTGTTTTTTTTGCTCCCAATCAAACCCGTCGCCGCGTCAGGCTCCAGGCGGCGGCGAGGATGCCCAGGGCCGCCAAAATCGCCCCGGTGTGGGGGTGGATGTCAAGGGCAACGGCGACGGCGCCGGCAATGGTCAGAACAATGCCTGCAGACAAGGACCAGTGTTTCACCTGTTGGCCTCCCGGGAATACGCTGTGTATTTTGCGGAAAACTAAGCAAAAAGAGGTGGAACGCATGAGCCATGAAAAAACCAGGCAACCGGCGACAGCCTTAATCCGGCACGGAGCGTACCTGGCCGCCCTGGTGATTATTCTCTGGTTTCTGGGGCGCTATGTTTTACCTATAGTATGGGCTCTGATAGAAAGATTATAAGGGAAAGGAAAACTCCCGTTGCGCGACGGGAGTTTTGGGAATATGGGGGTTGAAAATTAAACTTGGCCCTTTGGCACTACATTATTAGTATGCGCAAACCGGAGGGAATTTTTGGGGGCCGGCAGTAAAAATTTGACATCCGGGCTCCGGACTGTTTATAATTAGCCCATATACCAGGCAATGACGAGATGAGTAGGCCGGACGGTCCGTTTGCAGAGAGCCGGAATAGGTGGGACCCGGCAACGCGACACCGGCTGAACATGGTCTCTGAGCTTTGCGGCCGAGCCCCGGCAAGGCCGTGACGGCAGCGCCCGTTATCGCGCCTGAGGAGGCCGCCTGCTGGCGGCAATGCGGGGTGGTACCGCGGGATTTTATGCCCGTCCCGGCGCTTGGCCGTGGCGGGCTTGCATTATTTTAGAGGGGTGGTTATGACAGTGAGACATGTGTTAATTTGCAGCGCCTGGCCTTATGCCAATGGTTCTCTGCATCTGGGCCATATCGCCGGCTTGCTGCCCGCCGACGTGCTCGCCCGCTATTTTCGCCTGCGCGGCGATGCGGTTCTGTTTGTTTCCGGCAGCGACTGCCACGGCACGCCCATAGCCGTGCGGGCCAGCCAGGAAGGGCGCAGCCCGCGCCAGGTGGCCGAAGAGTACCATCGGGAATTCGTAGACAGTTTTGCCAAACTTGGCTTCAGTTATGACCGCTACGCTGCCACCATGGACGAAGCGCACCAGCAGCAGGTTCAGGATATCATCCGCCGGTTGCACGCCGACGGCTGGCTCTATCCCAGGACTCAGGAGCAAATCTGGTGTGACCATTGTCAGAAGTTCCTGCCCGACAGGTATGTCGAAGGCATTTGCCCCCGCTGCGGGGCAAAGGAGGCCCGGGGGGACCAGTGTGACGCCTGCGGAAGCCTTCTGGATCCCGAAGACCTGCAGGAACGCCGGTGCAAGCTGTGC
>JAAYIH010000045.1 GCA_012523545.1 Bacillota bacterium | reverse complement strand
TTCCCCCTCTTCCCGGCTATTCACCGCCGGCGGCGGGACCGGGGGAAAAAAAACAGGCGCCCGCAGACGCCTATCCAAAAACCAGCGAACACACCGCCACCGAGGCCAGAAAGCCGACGATGTCCGCCAGCAGCCCCACCGCCATGGAGTAGCGGATTTTTTTTACGCCCACCGAGCCAAAATACACCGTCAGCACGTAAAAGGTGGTATCGGTGCTGCCCTGCATGGTGCCGGCAATTAACCCCAGCAGCGAATCCGGCCCAAAACGCTGCATTATTTCGGTAGCTATGGCCAGGGCCCCGTTCCCGGAGATGGGGCGCATTATGGCCAGGGGCAGCACTTCGGCCGGGATGCCCAGCAAGCTGGTCAGCGGGTTGAGCAGTTCCACAAAGAGGTCGAAGGCGCCGGACTCCCGAAAGATCCCCAGGGCCACCAGCATCCCCACCAGGTAGGGAATGAGGCCGACGGCAATGGCAAAACCTTCCTTGCCTCCCTGCACAAAGGTTTCAAATACAGGCACCTTCTTCCAACTGGCATAGACCACCACGGCGGTGACAAACACCGGTATCGTCCAGGCAGAAACGACGCTGAAGAGCTCCATCATTGTCCCGTTTTCCTGCCGTTGAAATAGCGGAACAAGCGGTCAAAAACCACTGCCGCCAGGGTGGAACAACAAGTAGCTATTATAGCGGTGGGGACAATCATGGCAGGGTTAAGAGAACCGGCGGCTGCCCGCAGAGCGATTACCGTGGTGGGAATCAGGGTCAGGCTGGAAGTGTTGAGGGCCAAAAAGGTACACATGGCGGGGGAAGCTGTTTCTTTGTCGGGGTTGAGTTCCTGCAGGTGTTTCATGGCCTGCAAACCCAGGGGGGTGGCCGCGTTGCCCAGGCCCAGTATATCTGCACTCATGGTCATCAGTATGGCGCTCATGGCGGGGTGGTCCAGCGGTACAGACGGAAAAAGAAATTTGGCTACCGGCCGCAGCGCCCGCACCAGCAGGCGCATCAGGCCGCTGCGTTCGGCAACCTTCATGATGCCCAGCCAAAAGGTGAGGATGGCCACCAGGCCCATGGCCACATTGACACCGCGCCCCGCCGCATTCAGGATTACCTGGGTCATGCTGTCCATGCGGCCGGTAACCGCCGCCACCGCCATCCCCGAAACGATGAAAACCAGCCAAAACTTGTTAATCACCGCCGCCACCAGCCCTTTACCCAGTTAATGAACCGGTACCATTTATTTGCGGGGACGGCACGGGCAGACACCAGCGGGACTTCCAACTCCCGGCCGGCGACGACAACCCGGCCCCGGCCCAGCACCTGCCCTTTCCGGACCGGCGCCTCAACCGCCGCGGGGACTTCCAGCTCCACCGAGAAGGAGATATCTTCCCGGCGATGCATCGGGTACACAACGGAAGCGGCGGCGCACAGGGCCAGGCGGGGCGCGCTGCCGCCCGCCACCGGGACAATGTCCAGCACCTTGCCCTGGGGTATGAGCTCCTTAACTTCGTACTGGCTGAACCCATAGTCGAAGAGTTTGCTGACGTCAGTGTACAAGTCCGGGGCATCCAAAACCACGGCAATCAGTTCCAGGTTTCCCATGCTGCCGGCGGCCACCAGGCACCGCCCTGCTTTTTCCGTCCAGCCGATTTTGATGCCGATTGCCCTGGGATCCCGCGCCAGAAGCTTGTTGTTGTTGATGAACAGGCGGAGCCTGCCCGTCGTCAGTTCCCGGGATATGTATTCGTCAGTGCGGCACATTTCCCTCAACATGGGCACCTTCATAAAGGCCGCCGCCAACAGGGCCATGTCATAAGCGGTGCTGAAGTGCTCGGGGTCATCAAGACCGTGGGGATTGGCAAAATGGGTGTCCGCCATGCCCAGCTCCCATGCCTTGCGGTTCATGAGGCTGACAAAATGGCGGACATCGCCGGCGCTGTGTTTGGCAATGGCCACGGCAGCGTCGTTGCCGGAACGCAGCAACAGGCCGTACAGCATGTCTTCCATGGTCAGCTGCTCATCCTCTTCCAGGTACAGGGACGTGCCCTCGATTTTTGTGCAGTCGGCATGCACGCAGAGGATTTCGGTGGGCGCGGATATTTCCGCAGCCACCAGGGCCGTCATGATCTTGGTGGTGCTGGCTATAGCCCTGCGCTGGCGGGCGTTTTTTTCGTACAAAACCCGGCCGGAAAAGGGCTCGACCAATATGGCTGATGCCGCGCTGAGCTCGATGTGCACTTCAGCTTCCTCTTGGGCCGAAGCGGCAAGCGGCGCCGGCCAGGTTAAGGCCAAAACCAACAGGCTGACAAGCAATTTCTTCATCGACTTCCTCCCCCGGGTAAATTATATTCACCGGTCGGAAGGGATTATGAACCCAAAAAAAATCCCCTAGGAAGGGGACATGGTCCGCTGTTGCAGTTGCCTCTGCAAATCGGCAACCTGCTGTTCCAATTGTTGCTGTCTGGCCAGCATTTGTTGCATCGAGCCGTTGCCGCCGCCGTTTCCGGCTGCCAGGACGCCCTGGACTTTGTCCACCAGGCGGGGGACCAGGTCGATTAAGCGGTCGTAGATGGCACTGTTGCTTACCGGCAATAACCGGACGGCATCGTGCCCCACCACCAGGAAGCCTACAGGCTGGACGGAGACACCGGCGCCGCTGCCGCCGCCAAAGGGCAGGTCCGCTTCTTTGACGTCGCCAAACTCGCTGCCGCCGGCGGCAAATCCCAGCCCCACCCGGGATACGGGGATGATGACGCTGCCGTCGGGGGTCTCCACCGCATCACCGATTACTGTATTGACATCCACCATTTCTTTGATACTCTCCATGGCTGTCTTCATCAGGCCCTGAATTGGATGTTCCGACATGCCTTTCACCCTTTCTGGAAAGTTTGTATTTTACGGCCCAGTAAACGGCAATGAAAGCTGCAATAATAGCATAGCCCAAGGGAAATTCCAATATGCAACTGATAACCGTGCGAAAATAACTGCTGTTGAACCGGGGCGCCACCCGCAACACCGGCGGCCGGTGCAGGCGAACCGTTTGCTGCAAACCGGCACAGACGGCGCCCTTGAGCGCCCACAACGCGCCGCCCAGCAAGCCCAGGCGGGCGCTGTCCCGCAGGCCAATTTCGGTATGCCAGACCAGGCGCCGGATTTTTACCGACCGGAGAAAGAGCTTTAATGGTTTTGACTTTTTCAGGCGCCGGAAAAACTCTTCCAGCCGCCGCAGGCGCCCCGACGGCAGGACAATCCTGTTACTTCGCTCCCCTTGGCCCGTCCTGGCCCGGAGGGCAATCCCCCTGGACGAAGAGCTGATTACCGGCACCTGCAGAGTCCAGGAAGTCAGTCCCCACAAAAATTCCGCTTTCAGCAGCAAGGAGTCGTCGATGTTCCCCCGGTGCCGGTAGTCTGCCCAGATTCTTACCGGTGAGGCCACCACCACCGCCGCCGCTGCCAACAACCCCAAATACAACCAATTCACCGGAACTCACCACAAACCTAGTATCTCCCGTTGCCGGGCATCCATACACCGCAACAAACAAGCACAGCAATTCAAAAACCGCTGCTGTGCTTGTTTTCGTCGGCATCGGGCAGTTCCGACAGGTCTTTGATGCCGAAATGCCGCAGGAATTCGTCGGTGGTGCCGTATAAAATGGGCCGTCCCGTCGTCTCCCGCCGCCCCACCTCTGTGATAAGGTCGAAGGAAAGCAGGGTATTTAAAGCCTTTTCCACCTTGACCCCCCGGATTTCTTCAATTTCCGGGCGGGTAATGGGCTGGCGATAGGCAATAATGGCCAGGGTTTCCAAAGTGGGCGCGGAAAGGCGGACGGGACGAGCCTGTTCCGCCAGGCGCTCAATATAGGGGTTGTATTTTTTGACCGCCGCCAGCTGCACTTCCTCCCGGGTGCGGATGAGCTCAATCCCCCGCCCCTGCAGAGTTTGCTCCAGCTGGTCCAGCCAATTGCTCATCTGCAACGGCGTAACCGCAAACACTTCACATAGTTTTTCAATGCTAACGGCATCGCCGCTGACAAACAAAACCGCCTCCAGGGCTGCAATGGGATTATGCAATGGTATCATCCTCTTTCACCGCCTCAATTCTGATGGGAGCAAAAGCCGATTCCTGGTGCACTACAGCCTCGCCGAGGCGAACCAGTTCCAGAACAGCCAGGAACAGCACAATGACATTTTTTAAATCCTGGCCGGCAACCAGGTCAGCGAAGACAAGGGGGGAATGCCGCAGCTGCTCCCGGAGTTCGGCTATTTTTTCCGTCACCGGCACTGCCTGCTCCGGCAGTTCCCGTATTTCCACCCTATGTTTGGCCATGGCGCGCATAAAGGCCGAAAACAGGTTGTCCAAAGACAGGGGCGCCAGTTGCCGGGCACCTCCTGCACCGGTGTCCAGCGACGGCCGGCGGGTATAGGTCCTCTGGCCTCCGGCCATGGCCGCCAGCTCTTCCGCCAGCTTCTTAAACCGCTTGTACTCCACCAGGCGCATAATCAATTCCTGGCGGGGATCGGGCTCGTCGGCCGGGCGGATGCGCTCGGTCCGCGGCAACAGGGACCGGGACTTCAACTCCAGCAGGTAAGCCGCCATATAGATAAAATCGCTGGCCGTTTCGGGGTCAAACTCCATGTGCTGCAAACTCTCTATGTAACTGCTGGTGATGTCGGCAACGGCTATGTCATAGATGTCCAGCTTGTTCCGCTCCACCAGGTAAATCAGGAGGTCGAAAGGCCCCTCAAAGACGGGCAGGCGAACCTGCACGGCGGGCCGGGTCCCGGCCTGGACCAGTTGCTGTGCTTTCATGTTTTACCCCCTAGAAAAACAGAGAAACTACGGCTGCGCTGAAGTCTGTGATGACGCCGATGAAAAAGCCGGCTGTGGGCACCAAAAACAAGCGGTGGATGCCGGTGACCAGCATCAGCACCAAAATGAAATAGCTGTAGCGCTCCAGCTCGTACATCAAGCCCAGGTGCCTGGGCGGCAGTGCGTTGAAGAGGATCTTGGAGCCGTCCAGGGGCGGTACCGGCAAGAGGTTAAAGAGCCCCAGGTACACATTTAAAAGAAGCAGGTAAAAAAAGAACCAGACTAAAC
>JAAYIH010000044.1 GCA_012523545.1 Bacillota bacterium | reverse complement strand
TTGGCGACCTCAATAAAAAAAATAACAGCCGGCCGTGCACCCAGGGATTGAGGGCAGGCTGTTCCGCTCCCATACCCACCTCCTGTCCTGGAAAAGGGGCGCCGTGGCGGCGCCCCTCAGCTGTTTACCTGTGGCCAAAGAGGAACTTGGCAAAGTCGGAATCGGCATCGATGACCAGTGTTGTGTTGTCCTGCAGGGCCTTGCGGTAGGCCTGCAGTGTCCGGTAAAACTCGTAAAACTCGGGATCCTGGTTGTAGGCCTGAGCGTAGATGCGCAGGGCTTCAGCTTCGCCCTCGCCGCGGATGCGCTCGGCCTCGGCATAGGCCTGGGCTTCGATGACGGCGGCCTGCCGGTCGGCTTCGGAGCGTATCTTTTGCGCTTCCTCCTGGCCCTCGGAGCGGTACTGCATGGCCATGCGTTCCCGCTCGGTGCGCATTCGGTTAAAGATGTTGGCGTTGTTTTCCGGGGGCAGGTCGGTGCGCTTGATGCGCACGTCGATGATCTCGATGCCATAGTCTTTGACTTCGGCGTTGGCTGCCTGCACTATTTCCGCCAGCATGGCGGTCACGTGGTCTTTGTCGGAAATCAGCACTTCGGCGTCAATTTTGCCGATGTGCTGGTTGAGCTGAGAATAAATGATGTCTTCCAGGCGCACATAGGCCGCTGCTTCGGTGCGCATTGTGACCCGGAAGAGGACGGGGTTGACGATTCTCCACTGGGCGTAATTGTCCAGGATGACCTTTTTCTTGTCCCTGGTGGTGACTTCCCGCGGGTCCACATCGTAGGTGAGCAGGCGGCAGTTGTAGTACTCCACCTTGTCGATGAAGGGGATTTTGAAAAAGAGGCCGCTGCCCTCGACGATTTCAATGCCGGCAAAGCGGGGGTTGTTGCGGATGCCCTCGACGCGGGAAGCGTCGGCCACCACTGCCTTGTAGACGTTGCCAAAGCGGGTCACTACGGCGTGCTCGGTGACGTAGACCCGGAAGGTCAGGAGGTTGAAGAGGATGACGGCGACGACCAGTACGGCCGGGACAACCAGCCATTTTTTCCAGGCTCTCATTGCATACCGCCTCCTATGGGCAGCCACTTGATGGTGTTGCCCTGTTCGTCGAGGATGTAAACTTCCATGCCGGGGAGGATTTCCTCCAGCACTTCCAGGTACAGGCGGGTGCGGGTTACTTCCGGCCCCAGCCTGTATTCGGCCAGTATTTCGTTGAACAGGGCCACATCGCCCCTGGCCTGGGCTATCCGCTGTTCTTTAAAAGCCTCAGCCTTGTTGATGGCTTCGGCGGCGTTGCCTCGTGCGCGGGGGATGACCTCGTTGGCATAGGTTTCGGCCTGGTTGATAAAGGCTGCCCTGTCTTCCCGGGCACTGGCCACGTCCTTGAAGGCGTCGTCGACTTCATCGGGCGGGTAGACGTCCTGGAGCTGAACGGCGGTAATCATGACGCCCAGGTTGTAGCGGTCGACGATATATTGCAGGTCGTCGCGAATTTCCTGCTGGATGCCGGACTTGTTTTCCGTCAAAGCGGCGTCCATGGGATGGTTGGCGATGACCCGGCGGATGGTGGCTTCGGCGGCAGCCCGCAGGGCTTCCTCGCCCTTGTCGATCAGGAAAAGGTACTTTTCAATGTCCACGATCCTGTACTGGACAATGGTCTCGACGTTGATGAGGTTTTCGTCTCCGGTGAGCATGAGGGACTCCTGGGGCACCTCGACGTACTGGGCATTGGCCCCTTCCTTGACGGTGCGGAAGCCGAATTCCAGGCGCCGCAACTCGCTGACCTTGATTTTCCATACTTTGTCGATCAAGGGAATGCGCCACTTGAGGCCCGATGTGACCACGGTATCCACATGCCTGCCAAAGCGCAGCACCACGGCCTCTTCTCCCGAGTCCACGGTATAGAAGCCGGTGGCCAGGATAAGGGCGGCCAGCACGGCCAGGACCAGGGGAACCAGGGTTTTGATTTTGGCTTCCACATCAGGCCGGATTTCCCGGATGTTTATAACTCTGTCCATTCAATCACCTCTCCCGCAAGATTTTATATGTCAACAGCCCGGGGGGCTGTCAGTTTTGAGGCTGGAATACCTCGGCGGCGGCCTGCTCCGGGGTGAGGTACCCCAGGTTGACCATTTTGTGCAGCACTTCCTTTTGGCGGGCGATGGCCCGCTCCCAGTTTCCGTCCGCAGGGGCATAAGCATTGGGGGCCTGCACCAGTCCGGCCAGCAGGGCGGCTTCGCCGATGGTGAGGTCCTGCACCTCTTTGCCGAAATACGCCCGGGCTGCCCTGACGACGCCCCAGTTGCCGGCGCCGAAGTTGACCTGGTTGATGTACATTTCCAGGATGTCGTCCTTGCTGTACCTGCGTTCCAGCTGCAGGGCAATGCTCATTTCGGCCAGCTTGCGCACAATGTTCTGGTCGAAGTTGAGGAAGATGTTCCTGGCCAGCTGCTGGGTGATTGTGCTGCCTCCCTGGACGATGGCCCCCGCATCCAGGTTGATGAGCAGGGCCCGGCCCAGGCCCCAGGGGTCGATGCCCCAGTGGGAGTAAAAGCGGTGGTCTTCCGCCGCCACAAAGGCGTCCAGCAGGTGTTGGGGCATCTCGCTGAGGGGCAGGTACTCAATCCGGTGCTGGCGGAGGTTGGCCACCAGCTTGCCGTCGACGTATTCAATTGTCTGCACATCCCCGGCCAGGAAAGGGGCGGGGTTATCCCAGTCGATGGTCCATATGCCCAGGCCGTGGCTGAAGGCCCAGGCAAAGAGGGTCGCGGCCAGCAGGCCAAAGGCAATAAGGCGCAGGAGGCGTTTCTTCATTTCGTCTCACTCCCTCGGTCAGACCAGGTTGCCCGGTTTATTATACTCCCCGGGGCGCAAATCTTGCCCCCGCTGCGCGCGGCAGGGCGCCGGCCTTACAGGCCGGCCAGGTAGCTCTCCAGGGCCAGCTTGAGTTCCTCGTGCTCGACGCCGTCCAGCAAAGCGTCCAGGGGGCTGAGGTAATCCAGCTCCAGGGAATCCCACAGCTCCTTTTGGAAGGCTTCGTAATCAAAGGTGTTGCCTGCCGTCTGGGCAATGGCGTCTTCATACAGCAGCAAAGTATACAGCTTGCGCGCCCGGGAGACTTCCCGGGTTTCGTTGGGCGCCGGCTTTGTGACCAGCATGTCCTGGAACTGGTGAATGCTGCCGATGTTGTCCTCGATGTCCCGGGCGGTAACCCGGCCGGAGTGGGAAGAGAGCATGATCTTGGCTTCCATCTCCCGGATTCTTTCCAGGCTGTCTATGTAGCGCTCCAGGTCATGGTCCTGGATAACCGGCCTGGGCCGCTCCACCAGGTCGCCCACAAAGAGCACTCCGTCGGCGCGGTCGTGGCAGAGGGCGGAATCGCTGGTGTGGCCCGGGGCGTGGATAAACTCCACCCCGTCTTCCCGAAAACTGATTTTGCCGTCAAAGGTGAGGGTGGGGTAGACCAGCTTGACGTCGCCGTTTTTGTAATGTCCGTAGCGGCGCAGTTCCAGGCTGCCTCGGTTGTATATGCGCTCCAGCGTGCCCTCGTGGGCTGCCACCGTCGCCCCCGGAAAGGCACAGGCCCCCCAGATGTGGTCGTAGTCGGCGTGGGTGAGGAATACAACCAGCTCCTTGTCCGCCATGCCGTTGGCGCGGATGTATTCCCGGACGGGGGCCATGGACCCGGGGCCCAGGTGGGTGTCGCAGAGGTAGACCCTGTTCTTGCCGTTGATGAGGTAGACGCAGCATTCTTCGGGAAAGCCGGTGTCGCTGGCGGCAAAGGTAAACAGAGTACCCCGGCTGCCGATTTTTTCAACCTTCATATTCTCAGCTCCCTGCCGGTAAGATTTCATTTATTCTTTGTGAAACACCACGATGCGGTTGGTGTTGGTGCCGACGTCGTTGTTGCGCACCCCCCAGATGTTGGCGGTTTTAGTGAACTGCTGGCAGTTGATGAGGATGGCCACGCACCGAAAGCCGGCTTTCATCCCCAGGGGCGCCGCGTGTTCGTCGAGGTTGACGGTGCCCCGGCGCACCTCGCCCACCTCAAAAGCCACCCAGCCCCCCGGCGCCGTGATGCGGTACAGCTCAGCAAAGACGGCTTCCATCACCTGAGACCAGGCCGCCAGGGAATTGGAAGCAGTGATTTCCCGTTCCACCTTGCCGGCGTCGATGCCGTTAAACCAGCAGCGCAGCCAGTTGTCCCGGGCATACTGGACGACGTTTAAAAAGGGCGGCGATGTCACCGTGAGGTGCACGTAATCTGCGGGCAGCTCCCGGGTGCACCGGGCATCCTTGCTTAAAAACACCGCCCTTTGCCCCGCCTGCCTCAGGGCAACGATGTCATTTTTGCTCAGCGAGCGCATGAGGCTGCGGGATTTGCGCAGGATGCGGGAGCGGATGTCCCGGTATTCCGGCTTCTGCCTGCGGCTGACATTGATGAGCATTTGCCGCACCGGACTTACTGCCTGGTTGGGCGGGAGGGTGTAGACCGAGAAAAAACCGCTGGAATGCCCCGTCAGGCGGTTGGTGGCCACCATGCGGATCCAGTTGTCGACGTGGTCGGCCTGGCCCCGGGCCTCCCGTTCCAGCAGATAGGCGCGCAAATTGACAATTTCGGCCTCGGTGCGGGGATGGTAAAACATGGAGAGGTCCATATCCGCCCGGGCCTCCCTGGTCAGGTCCAGGGCATCCAGGCGGGCCGCCACCTCCTCCAGCGACGGCACCCAAAACCTCGGCGCGGTGAGCAGCCGGCTGAGGGGGTTGATGTCGTTGGCGGCCACATTGCGGCCCAGCAGGCCCGCTTCGATGACGGTGGTGCCCCGGCCCGAAAAGGGGTCGTAGACCACGTCCCCGGGCCGGGTCAAAGCCTGGATAAAAAAGCGGGGAAGCTGGGGTTTAAAACAGGCCCGGTACGAGATTTCATGCAGAGAAGAGGCCTGCCGTTGCCTGGCCGTCCAAAATTCGTCGAAAAACCGGGGCACTGTCGCGCCGCCGATGCGGACAGTGTCCGTCCGCGCCCAGGGACTCCGGCTGCCTTTGCTGCGTATGTACTCCAAAAAGGCGGCAGGCATTGCTCCACCTCCCGGATTGCCTCAGCCGGCATTTTTCCCGCCCTCGCCAGGTTATTCCCAGCGCCGGATTACAAGTATTATAGCACTAAAGTTCCGTTTCGTACAGAAGGGGACCTTCCGGCAGGCGACTATAAAAAAACACCGGCAATCCGGTGTTTCACTGGTGCCACCAGGCCGGGGAGCCGGCGACGAGCTCGTGCAGCTGCTCCCAGCTTTTGGGCTTAACCACGGTATAATTCCTGCCGCACATTATTACCAAAAAAGAGAAAATACAACGCCGGCATGCCCCCGGCAGTGCAGAGGGAGACATTACCCGGGAAATTATGACTGAAACCGACACCAGGGGAAAGCCGGCGCCAAGAAAAATGGCTTTCGGTGCCGAAAGCCATTTTTCCGATTAAATTGGCGATTAAATTATATGTTGATTATTATACCGTACTTTTCCCTGGTGATTTTTTTATATTCCTCCAACAGCTGGGGAAACTTGACCGACTTGAGGAGGTAAAAGGCGATGGTCAGCGATTCCATGTAATCGGGGTCGCCCAGGTGGTATTGGGCGATGCCCTTGCGGTAATACAGGGAATGGAGGACGTGGGTGGTCCGCTTTTCCAGGCAAAAGTCTATGCCCTTGTCGGCAACTTCTATAACCTTGGCCTGGTCGTCCAGCATGTGGTAGTTGTAAGCCAGGTTGAAGTAGATGTTGCCGATGAGGAAATCGACGTACTTGGTGTTGTAGTTTTTGTCTGAGATCTTGTCCAGGATGTGGTACAAAATGCGGTTGCTGAAAGCAAAGTCCTTCTCCCTGGCGATAAATAAACTGAGCAGAAGCAGGATCCGGAACTCGATGTAGGTGTAATTGTACTTATCAAAGCTCTCCAGGTTGTAATCGGGGATGGTGAGGCGCAGGGCCTCGATGAGCTCTTGCTTGGGTTTGCTGGCGTCGATGACAGCGCCGGAATAGTAGCTGTCAATGGCGTCGACAAAGGTAATAAACTGCTTGAGCTCATCGGGATTGACCATGGTCAGCCGGAAATTGGCGTTGAAGTTGTCCTGCAATTTTTCCTTCAACTGGGCTGCAGTGTCCTTGTCATAGCGGGCGATGACGTAGTCCAGGTCATCGTGGTATTCCATGAGGAACTTGTTGGAACGGCTGTTTTTCAGCAACTCCAGCAAGTCCTGCTTGTAGGCAACAGAAAGCAATTCCAAAGTGTCGTACCTCGGGATAACCCGCCCGCTCTCGATTTTGCGAATGGTATCGACGCTGACCCCGACTTTTTGTTGCACCTCGGCCTGGCTGAAACCCAGGTTTTTACGTATCCGCCGCAGTTCCTGCCCGAAGCCTTCCAAATTGTAACTTACAAACATAGCTATTCTCCTCTGCAACCCAGAAAAACATCGGGATGATTTAACTCGATACTATTGTATAATATTAAACACAGAAATCCAAGTATATGGGAAAGGGGTAGAGCTATGAAAAGGTTGATGAAGGGTTTGTTGGTAGTTCTCGTCTTCTCAATCCTTTTGTACCCCGCTTCGATGGTCTTCGCCGGAGAAGAAGACATCCCGCGCACATTTTCTATTCTTCCCACGCCTGACGGCGAAGAGGACATCCCGCGCACATTTTCTATTCTTCCCACGCCTGACGGCGAAGAGGACATCCCGCGCACATTCTCTATTCT
>JAAYIH010000043.1 GCA_012523545.1 Bacillota bacterium | reverse complement strand
TGTGCCGCTATACCGTGCAGCCGGGGGACACCATGTTCAGCATCGCCCAGCGCTTCGGGGTCAGCCTCCAGGCTTTAATCAACGCCAACCCGCAGATCACCAACCCCAGCGAGATCTTCCCCTGCGACGTGCTGTGCGTGCCCTGTGAACCGCAGTGCCGGATGCCTGCCAGCTGTCCGCCGGGCTTCCGGTGCCGCTACACCGTGCAGCCGGGGGACACCATGTTCAGCATCGCCCAGCGCTTCGGGGTCAGCCTCCAGGCTTTAATCAACGCCAACCCGCAGATTACCAATCCCAGCGAGATCTTCCCCTGTGACGTGCTCTGCGTGCCCTGCCGGGAAGAGTGCCGGGAGCCCAAACACTGTCCCAAGGGCTTTCCGGACAGGTACACCGTGCAACCGGGGGACACCATGTTCAGCATCGCCCGGCGTTTCGGAGTAAGTCTCCAGGCCCTGATTGACGCCAACCCCCATATCACCGATCCCACCGAAATCTTCCCGTGCGACGTATTGTGCGTGCCCAGGCATCACAGGGGAGAAGAGGTCTCAGCCCACGAAGGAGAGGAGCTTGTCCCCCCTCAAGAGGCTGATGCAGAGTAACAAATAAAGAACGGCTCGTCGCGAGCCGTTCTCTTGTTTTTTGAGGAATTACCGTGACCGCACCTGGTCCAGAAAGGCCCTGACGGCAGCCTGGCTGGCTGCGGCGGGAAAGGGCAGGACGGAGACGGCGGGATGCCGGCGCACCTTGTCCAAAAAAGGACTGGACTTGTCCTTGAGCACGCCCAGCACCGGCAGGGGGCTGTCCAGGACGCGGAAGACATGGGCCTGAAACTCCAGGGCATCCCGTTCGTAAATGCCCAGTTCATCCATTATTACCAGGCCGTTTCCCTCCAGGCACCGGGCCAGGGCCCGGCTGCCCTTGTCGTCGAAGACGGCGGGAATGCCCTGCCATTTGCCGGGACTGGCCATGAAAATGGCGATGTCGGGGAAATGGCGGCTGGTTTCCAAATGGGTGATATAGGGTTCTTCATGGAGGTCCAGCAGCCGAAAAGCCCACGTCTCGCCGTTCCTGGTCAGGCGCTGTACCGCAAAGCCGCCCAGGGGCAGAGGCGTTTCCCGCAGGCAGGCCTGGATAAAGGCGGATTTGCCGCTGCGGGGGCGGCCGCTGAGCAAGATCTTGTCCATGCATATTTCTCCTCTCTGCAAAAGTATTTCGGCGCGCCGGCGCCATTGTCCTGCAAAAAATTTTTCTCGCCCGGGCAGGATTATGCTCTTCGCACAGAGAACATACTACAGGAGCAGAAGCAAGTTTCGACCCGCAAGGGCTAAGCCAGGGGGTATGCACTTGCGGGCGACAGGGTGCAGGGGGAAACTCCTGCGCCTCCCGGTGCGGAAAGAAACTTGTTTATTTTCATGTCCTCACGCGCCGGCGTGGTTTTTTTATTGTCAGGATTTCTGCCTGCCTGAAAGGAGGGGACCCAGCACTTGAAGCGACTGTTTAAGCCCTTTTCCACCCAGGACCTGGTCGTCATCACCATGATGGCGGCCCTGGGCCTGGCCATTAAGCCAATTGTCACCCCTTTGTCCCAAATTATTACCGGCCCCCTTTACATTCCCGGTGGCGTGGTTGCCGGCGCCTTTTATATGCTCTGGATTGTGCTGGCCTACGGCCTGACCGGCAACAAGCCCGGTTCGGCGCTGCTGGTGGGCCTGGTGCAGGGCATTATCGTCATATTGCTGCCCTTTGCCAATCACGGCGCCTTCAGCATTGTCAGCTATGCCGCGCCCGGCCTGGCCGTGGAACTGGTCTACCTCATCCTCAGACCCGGCCCAACCACCCCGGCCCGGGCCTTTGCCGGCGGGGCGGCGGCCAACATCACCGGTTCCTTTCTGGTCATGGTGGTGATCATGCGCATTGCCGTCTGGCGTTTGCCCCTGGTACCCTTCTTGCTCCCGGTAGTCACCGCCATATTGACCGGGGGCCTGGGCGGTCTGGTGGCGTACGGGCTGCAACGAAAACTGGCCCGGTTCTTTTAGATCGGCGGGTCGATGAAGCGGAGGTGAAGAGATGAAAAAGAGCAGTTATATTCTCATAGCCGTCATCGTGGTGCTGGCAGCGGCTGCGGCCGTGTTGGCGTGGCTCAACTGGCGCAGCATGGCAGGCCGGGAGCCGGCCACCTTGGTAATCAAGGCGGGGGGCGAAGAAGTGGGCAGCATCGCGCTGGAAGAAATCGAGGTCCTGGGCGGGGAAGAATTTACCGCCGTCCTGCGTTCCAGCGGCAAGGCCCCCGAGGAATCGGTTTACACCGGCCTGCCCCTGTTGCAGGTTGTGGAAGCGGTGCAACCCGGCTTGATTGACGCCGACAGCGTGATTACAGTAAAGGCTTTGGACGGTTACGCCGTGACGTACAGCGGCGAAGAGATGTTGCGGGAAAACCACATCTACCTGGTCTGGCTGAAGGACGGCAAGCCTTTGGGCAGCAAGAGCTCCGGCGGCATGGGGCCGTTGCTGGTCATTCCCCGGCAACACGAGTTTGGCCAGTATTGGTGCAAGTTTGCCGCAGAGGTCGACATTCGATGAAGGCAATTCTGACGGTGGAGGACCTGCGGGTGGCCTGGCCCGGCGGACAGGCGGTGCTGGACGGGGTTTCCCTCTCCCTGGCTGCGGGCAGGCTGACGGGCATTATCGGCCCCAGCGGCGGGGGCAAGAGCACCCTGTGCCTGGCCGCGGCGGGGATTATCCCCCGCCTGCTTCCCGCTGAGGTCCAGGGCAGGATCTTGCTGGACGGGCAGAACCTGGCCGATTTAACCCTGCCGGAGATTGCCGCCCGGGTGGGCATTGTCTTCCAGGATCCCGAGACCCAGCTTTTTTTGCCCCGGGTTTTGAATGAACTGGCCTTTGGTCCCGAAAACCTGGCCCTGCCCGTGCCCGAAATTTGGGAGCGCATCGGCCGGGTCGCCCGGGACACCGGGTGCGAAGAACTGCTGGATGCCAACCCCAACGAGCTTTCCGGCGGCCAACAGCAGATTGTCGCCCTGGCTGCGGTGCTGGCCATGCAACCCAGGGTGCTGATCCTCGACGAGGTCACCGCCCAGCTGGATCCCGAGAGCTGCCGGCGCATCCAGGACATCATCGCCGCGCTGCTGGACCGGGGCACGGCGGTGCTGATGGTTGAGCACAATTTGGACCAGCTGGCCCTGGCCCATGAACTTTACTGCCTTCGGAACGGCAGGCTGGAAGCCGTTCCCGGGCAGGTGGACGCGGCCTGGCTGGCGCGGGTGTACGGTGAGAGCCCATGAGCGCCTTTATTGACCTGGAACAGGTATGGTTTTCCTGGCCCTCCGGCCGGGAAGTGTTGCGGGGCGTCGACCTGACCCTGCAACGCAACGACACCTTGGCCCTTATGGGCAGCAACGGCAGCGGCAAGACCACCCTGGGCAAGCTGATCATGGGCCTGCTGCAGCCCACCGCCGGCAAGGTTTGCCTGGACGGGCGCCCGGTGCAGGAATACTCCCTGGCCGAGCGCGGGCGCCGGGTGGGCTATGTCTTCCAAAACCCGGAACGCCAGTTCTTTGCCGCCAGCGTCGCCGATGAAATCGGCTTTGCCCTGGGTTTCCGCGGCTTTTCCCCTGCTGAGGTCGAGGAGCGGGTGGCTGAGCTGCTGGCCTTCTTTGAGCTGGAGCAGTACGCCCAGGCTTTTCCCTTTCACCTCAGCCACGGCGAAAAGCAGCGCCTGGCCCTGGCGGCGGTGATGGCCCTGGAGCCGGAATTCATCATCCTCGACGAGCCTTCCACCGGCCTGGACTGGGCCCGCAAAAACAAGCTCATCAAGGCGCTGGAAGGCATTAGGGAACGGGGCGTCGGCTACATCATCATCAGCCATGACCATGAGTTTTGCCGGCGGCTGTGCAGGTCGGCCGTCACCCTGAAAGGGGGCCGGCTGACGTGAGCCGGTTTCCCGATACCCGGACCCTGTTGCTGATTGTGCTCTGTTTTACCACCCTGGCATTGGCCCTGGGCGACCCCTTTTGGCTGGCGGCGGTGCTGGCCTTAGCCCTGGCGGCGCTGGCGGCCATGGGTATTTCTCCCGCCCGGCTGGGCAGGCGGCTCAAACGCTACCGCGGGCTGTTTCTGGTCCTGGTGCTGGCCCAGAGCCTGACCAACTCTTCCGGCCGCGTCTTCCTGGAATGGCGGGGACATGTCCTCCTCTCCTCAGGGGGAGTGCAGGCCGCCGCGGCGGCGGTACTGAGGATTGCCGTCATCCTGGCGGCGGCCATGTTCCTGTCCCGGCGCAATTACCAGGAACTGGTCACCGCCCTGGTTCAGCTCAGGGTGCCTTACGAGCTGGCCTATATGGTGCTGCTGGGCGTCCGCTTTATCCCCGTCTTTATGGAAGAATTTCGCACGGCTTTGACGGCCATTCAGCTCCGGGGCGTGGATCTGGACAAAGTGCCCCTGGGCAGGAAAATCCGCATCTATTCCTACATCCTCATGCCCGCCGTGGCCGGGGCGCTGATCCGGGCCCGGCGCGTCGCCGTGGCCATGGAGGCCCGCGCCTTCCGGGCCCGGCCCAGGCGGACCTGGCTGGAGTGGCCGCGCCTCCATCGCCGCGACTGGCTGCTGATGGCGGCGGCGGTGGCGGCGACGGCGGCCGTGTTAGCACTGTACTGGAGGTGAGCGCCATGCGCGTGGTATCTGTCATCGGTATCAGCGGCAGCGGCAAGACCACCACGGTGGAACAGCTGCTCCGCAACCTGAAAAAAAGGCGCTATTCGGTGGGTTCGGTCAAGGACATCCACTTTGAAGCCTTTGCCATAGACACCCCCGGGACCAATACCTACCGCCATCGCCAGGCCGGCGCCGAGCTGGTGACGGCCCGGGGTTTAAGGGAAACGGATTTTCTCTTTCCCGTCCGGCTGCCCATGGATAAGATCCTGTCCTTCTATGACCAGGAATGGGTGGTGCTGGAGGGGGTAGAGGATATTAACGCCCCGAAAATTGTGTGCGGCCACGACCTGGAAGGGGTGGATGCCCTCATGGGCCCCGACACCCTGGCCGTGGCCGGCCGGGTGGCCAATACCGGCATTAAGGAATACAAGGGCGTGCCCGTTTTCAACTCCCTCACCCAGGGCGAGGAACTTACGGACTACGTCGAAGAAAAGGTGGGGGAGCTGCTCCCCGACTTCAGCGCCGACTGCTGCGCCCTGTGCGGCATGTCCTGCCGCGAATTTCTGGCGGCGGTGCTCCGGGGCGAAAAAAAGTGGGACGAGTGCCCTCTGGAGCAGGAAGTGGAGTTGAAAATCGGGGGCAGGGACATCACCATGGTTCCCTTTGTGCAGGAGGTCCTGGCCCGCACCCTCGTGGCCCTGGTTTCCACCCTGGACGGGTACCGGCCGGGGGCAGACATAACGCTTAACATTAAACGACCCGGACGCCGGGCATAAACCGGCTTCCGGGTTTTCCCGCTTTGGGCAGGAACGGCAGAGCCCGGCGGCGAATGTATGGGCAGGAATTGGTCCCGAAGACCGAAAGGAGTGGCGCCATGCCTTTTGTTATTGTGCAGAACGACATTACCAAAATGGCCGTCGACGCCGTCGTCAACGCCGCCAACACCGCGCTGAAGATGGGGGGCGGGGTGTGCGGGGCCATCTTCCGGGCGGCGGGCGCCGAGGAGCTGCAGCGGGAATGCGACGCCCTGGGCGGCTGCGAGACGGGCCAGGCCGTCATTACCAAGGGTTTCCGGCTCCCGGCCCGGTACATCATCCACACCCCCGGCCCCCGCTGGCGCGGCGGCGGCCAGGGAGAAGAACAGCTGCTGCGCCAGTGTTACATCAACTCCCTCAAACTGGCGGCTGCGCACCAGTGCAGTTCGGTGGCCTTTCCCCTCATCTCGGCGGGAATATACGGTTTCCCCAAGGATAAGGCACTGCAGTGCGCCGTCTCCGCCATCACCGAGTACCTGGCCGGCGCCGAGGACGACATGGAAGTGTACCTGGTCATCCGGGATCGGGAAGAATTCCGGCCCAGCCGGGATGCCCTGCGCCGGGTGGAGGACTATATCGCCCGGCACCTGGCCGAAGAGCCTCCCCCGCTCTACCAGAGTCTGGACGCGTATCCGGCACGACAGGCTCTCCCCGACCTTACCGACCTCCTGGCCACAAGGGAAGAAACCTTTGCCCAGGCCCTCTTTCGCCTCATCGACGCCAAGGGCATGACCGACGTGGAGGTCTACAAGCGGGCCAACATCGACCGCAAGCTCTTTTCCAAAATTCGCTGCAACCCCGCCTATACGCCCAGCAAAAAGACGGCGGTGGCCCTGGCCATTGCCCTGCAGCTCGACCTCCGGGAAACCGAAGATTTGCTCAACCGGGCCGGCTACGCTTTGTCCCGCAGCCAGCTCTTTGACCTGATCATCCGCTACCACATCGAAAACGGGATCTACAATATCTGGGAAATCAACCAGCTGCTCTTTAAATATGAGCAGCCCCTGCTGGGCGCCTAAATGTCGCTTTTCAGGCGACCTCCTTGTTCAGGCCATGGTGTATCCTGGGGGTGAAAACACAGACAGGAGGATGATGTCATGGCCGACAAACTGACGGAATTGGTGTTTATTCTGGACAGGAGCGGGTCGATGGCGGGGCTGGAAGCGGACACCATCGGCGGGTACAACGCCGTCCTCACAGAACAGCAGGCAGCCCCGGGGGAGGTCCTGGTTACCACCGTGCTCTTTGACCATGAGTACGAACTGCTTCACCGGCGGGCCGACCTCAGAACAGTCAAGCCCCTCACCGAACAGGAGTACTTTGTGCGCGGCTCCACCGCCCTGCTGGACGCCATGGGCACGACCATTGCTGCCATCAAGGCCGCCCACAGGGTCGGAGGCCATCCCCCTGCCCGGGTGCTGTTTACCATCATCACCGACGGCATGGAAAATTCCAGCCGGGAATACACCTATCCGCAAATAAAGCAGATGGTGGAGGAGCAGAGGAAAGAACACGGCTGGGAATTTATTTTCCTGGGCGCCAACATCGACGCCTTTGCCGTGGCCGGCCGGATGGGTATCTCCGCCGACATGACCGCCAACTTCCACGCCGACGCCCAGGGAGTCCGCCTCAATTACCAGGTTGTCAACGAAGCCGTCAGCGACTTTCGCTGCGACCGGCTCTGTGCCGACTGGAAGCGGCCCATCGAGGAAGATTACCGGAGCAGAAAGAAATGAAGCCGGATGCCGGCTTTTTTTTGTGCATATTGGGTCTCTGCGCTCATAGAATAGTTAACAAATTAACTATAATGGTGTATACTGGATACAGTTAACAAGTTAACTAAGGAGGAGAGCAATGGCCAGTATCAGGGATGTGTGGGTGCACGCCAACTGCATAATTCACTCTGCCCGGCAGATTCTCAACGACAGGCTCAGGCCCCTGGGTCTGACCAGCGCTGAGGGCAACATCCTCCTGCACCTGCTGACCCGGCCCCGCAGTCTGCGCCAGGAGGAAATCAGCGGGGAGCTGGAGATCAGCAAGGCGGCGGTGTCCAGGGCCCTGGATTCCCTGGAGAGCAAGGGCTTAATCGTGCGGGAGAAGGACGAGAGCGACCGGCGGGCCAGCCTGGTTTGCCTCACCGCCCGGGCCCGCAGCATGGCGGACAGCATCGAGGCCATCTACAACGACCTCTTCACCATAGCAGCCCAGGGGATTGAACCTCAGGACATTGAAGCCGCGGTGCAGTTCTTTGCCGTCATTGCCGAGAACTTTGCCCGGGCCAGAACCCGGGGGAAGGAGGGGGCAAAATGATCGACGACATCATCGGCGCAGCCATACTCATGGCTTACTACCTGGTCATCCTGGTGGCCCTGCCCACCGCCCTGCGGGCATGGACCAGGACCCCCAAGGAAGTGGTGCGCAAATTTCAGCACGTCGGGTACAGCATGTCCGTTTTCATCCTGGTGCGGCTCTTCGCCAAGTGGTACATGGCCATCGCCGCCTCATTCCTCCTGGTGCTGCTGGCTTATCCCGTCCTCATCCTGCTGGAACGGACACCCTTCTACAAGAAGGGGTTTGTCGACCGCACCGCCCGGGGCGGCGAACTGCGCAAGCAGCTCCTCATGGTCCAGCTTTCCTTTTCGCTCCTCATCGCTGTGTTCTGGGGGCTGCTGGGCCGCCGGTGGCATTACCTCATCCCGGTGGCGGTGATGGCCTGGGGCTTCGGCGATGCCGCCGCTGCCCTGGTGGGTAAGTTCTGGGGCAAGCGCCATGTGGTCCACCGCTGGATCGAGGGGGCCAAGACCTGGGAAGGCACCTGGGCCATGATGGCCTTTGCGGCGGCGGCGGTGTTCCTGACCATGTTCTTTTACTGGCGGCAGTCCTGGTACGTCAGCCTCATTGTGGCCCTGGTCGCCGCTCCCTTAAGCGGCTTCACCGAGCTCTTTTCCTGGCGCGGCGCCGACACCCTCACCGTTCCCCTGGTCACCGCCTGCGTCATCCTGCCCCTGGTCTACCTGTTTTCCTGCCTGGGGTGGTAATGTGACGGGCAAGGATAACGCAGCGTCCAAAAAGCGGGAACGCACCCTGCTGGCGGCGGTGCTCCTCAGCGCCTGGGCGCCCCTGGCCACCGGCTACGCCGTGCTGGTCAGCCGTTCCACCGCGCAACTGGCGGACTTTATCCGCCGCAGCGTCGAGCTGCTGGCCCTGGTTATTTCCTGGCTGGTCTTTCGCCGCCTGGCCCGGGGCGAATTTTCTCCCCGGACCCGGGCGCGGTGGCAAAAGACAACGGCCTGGGCGGTGGCGGCAGCCCTGGTGGTCTCCGGCGTCGCCATGCTGGCCACGGCTGCCAGCAGGGCGGGCAGGTTTCAGCCCGGCGGCAATGTCTGGCCCGGCCTGGTCATTGCCTGCCTGGGCCTGGCGGTAAACACCTGGTTCTGGCAGCGCTACCGCCGCCTCCACCGCGAGGCGCCGGACCCCATCATTGCCGGCCAAAGCAACCTGTACCGGGCCAAGGCCCTGGCGGATTTTTGGGTGCTGGCAGCCCTGGCCGCCGTGGCCGCAGCTCCCAACCATGTCGTCACCCGCTGGCTGGACGTCCTGGGAGCGGGCGGGGTGGCGGTGTACCTGCTGGCCAGCGGCATTACCGGCGCCTGGCGGGCGGGGATTTCCGGCCTGCGCGGCGCAGAGACCCGGGAGTTGCAGAAAACAGAAGAACTGTAAAAGAGAAAGGGACTTGTCCTGCAAGGAAAAGTCCCTTTTTGTGCGGCGGTTATTTGCTGTTATTGAGGGCATCGGCCACGGCATGGAGAATGGCCCTGGAACTGAAAGTGGCCCCGGAGATTACGTCGACATCGGTGGATTGGGCGGCCAGGATGCGGTCGAGGATTGCCCGGACGGAGACATCCAGTTCCACCTGGATTAACTTCCAGTCTGTCCGCCCCCGCCAGGTTCCGTCGGCTGCGTCGGAAAGATCGGGAGCAAGGATTTCTTCTGCAGCAAGCTTTTTCAGCTCCCGGATAGACGACCACAACGCGGCTGTCACGGTTACGGCCAGAGCCAGGACAAGCAGCCCGGCGATTTTCAGCGCTTTCTTCATTCTACCGGTCTCCTTTCCCTTACACCTGCTCCCATTGCCGGGCAAAGTCCTGGATGGACTGGCGGTCGATGGCCTCGTAGCTTTCTGTAATCTTCATCAGTTTCCTGAGCAGGGTGCGGACGAGGAAGTTTTGCCGTTCCAGGTCGATGGCGCCGCCAAAAGATGCCCGGGCAGAAGCATGGCGGGTCAATTCCGGGGGGAAGGCGGACTCCAGTTGCGCCTGGGCCTGGTCTTCCAGGCCGCAGCAGATGAAGAGCCCCAGTTTCTTCTCTTTCAGCCGGGCGAGGTTATGCCGGCAAAAGGCCTTGGCGCGGGAGGGGATGCTCCCGGCATAGAGGGGTGCGCCCAGTATTATTCCTTCGTACTCGGCGAGGTCGGGGTTGTCCCGGGCCAGGTCGGCCAGGGTTGCCGGATTGCGGAGGGACTGGGCCAGGAGCCGGGCACATTTTGCTGTGCAGCTGTGTTTGCTGACATAGGCAATGAGGGTTTTCATCCTGGTTCCTCCTCTGTGAATAATATTTGCCCTATTAACGCCGTTAAGATAATTAATTCTACACGCCCGCTGTCAGTATTGTCAAATCAATATGGCAGAATATTTGCGATAAGTTTCACTAATAGTGAGGCGGGAAGCAGAGGGTAGGGGCAGTTGCGGCAGAAATCCAGCTGGAAAGCGCACAAACTGCGCCAGGAAACTTGCAACAGCCCCAATTTGGCCTTTTTTCAGGTGCAGAGCCGTTTTCTTTTTGTCTGCAATGGGAGTATACTGGATGTGGAGTGAAATTTTTCACAGAATCCGGTGGGGACCTGCATACTGGATTGCGGCTGTCTGATTTGCCTTTTGGGGCAAAAGCAGATGGTCTTTTTTGCGGAGGTGCTTTAAATTGCTAAAGTTGAGGTCCATCATCAAGTTTGCCCTGCTCCTGGGCTTTTGGTTTTTGCTTTCCGGCAGTATGGACTGGCAGCACGTGGTGGTGGGAGCAGTGGTCACCGCGCTGCTCATGCTGTTTTGGCGCAGCCCGGAGAGGAGAGGAGGCAGGTTCAGTCTCAAGCCCTTGGTCTACGGAATACTGGTGGCCCTGGTCATGGCGTGGGAGATTTTGAAGTCGGCCTGGCATGTGGCCTGTATCGTGCTGTCCGGCTGCAAGGTTGATCCCCAGCTGGTTTGGGTTGAAACTCCCCTGCAGTCGCCGCTGAGCCGGGTGATTTTCGCCAACTGCATTACCCTTACCCCCGGCACGCTGACGGTTTCCCTGGAAGACAACCGCCTGCTGGTCCACGCCCTGACCCCGGAGTTCGCCGGCGGCCTCCGGGACTGGAAGGTGCACCGTATGCTGAGGAAAATGGAGGAGATGGCATGATCGTCGCAGCGTCCTTTGCCGCCGTGGTATTTGCTTCCGGACTCATCTTTGCTTCATTGGCCCGGGCCCTGACCAGCCCCGCCGTCACCAGCAAACTGGTGGCCATTAACATCATCACCACCAAGGTCATAATCACCATATGCCTGCTCAGCGTAATACTGGACAGCTGGTTCTACGTCGATGTGGCGCTGGTCTACGCCCTGTGCAGTTATGCCGGCACTGTAGCCATTCTCAAGGGGCAGGTTTGCCGCCGCTTGGATCAGGGGGGAGAATAATGGAGTGGATTTACATTATCTTGCTGGCCGTCGGCTGTTTCTTTCTGTTTACCGCCACCCTGGGCCTGTTCCTCATGCCCGACGTCTATACCCGCATGCACGCCACCACCAAGTGCGACACCGTGGCGGCCGGATGTATCCTCACTGCCGTTGCGCTGCGCGCCGGAGACTGGTCTGCCACCGCTAAGCTCTTGCTGGTCTTTTTCCTCATCCTCATGATCAGCCCCACTTCGGCGCACCTGATTGCCTGGACGGCCCGCCAGACCGAAGGGGAACAGAAGACGGAAAGGGAGGCCGTTTAAATGGAAGACCTGTTGCTCTTTATCTTTCTGACCTTTTTGCTGGCGGCGTCGCTTTCCGTTTGCTTTATTAAAAAGCTCATCCATGCCGTCATCGTCTTCGGCGTGTACAGCCTGGTCATGTCGGTAATCTGGCAGATGCTGGGCTCTCCCGACCTGGCCATCACCGAGGCTGCCGCCGGCATCGGCGTCAGCGTCATCATGATTGCCGTGGTCACCCGGCTGGGGAGGGAAGACCAATGAGAAAAATCTTCGCCCTGGTTGTGCTGTTGCCCTGCGTGGCGGCGCTCATCCTGCTGGCCGCCGAACTGCCTCCCTATGCCTGTCCCGACAACCCCACCAACAACGAAGTGCCTGCCCGTTACCTGGAAAAAGGGGTGGAGGAAGCCGGGGCCATCAACATCGTCACCGACATCATCGTCGACTACCGGGCCTATGACACCCTGATTGAAACCACAGTGCTCTTTACCGCCCTGGTCGCGGTGATGCTGGTCCTGAAGGGAGTGGAAAAACAGAATGCCAGATAAAATCCTCAGGGAAATAACTTCCCTGCTTCTGCCCTTTATCCAGATGTACGGGATTTACGTCGTCTTCCACGGCCACCTGTCCCCCGGGGGCGGGTTTGCCGGGGGGATGGTGCTGGGTGTCAGCCTGGTGCTCTACATCCTGGTCTTCGGCCTGGACAGCTGCCTGCGCAAAATTCCCCACCATTTGTCTTCGGCGCTGGAAAGCTTCGGCACCCTGTGGTATGCCGCCGTCGGTTTCGTCGGTTTGTTGCGGGGCGCCAGCTTTCTGATGAACAAAGGCGCCGGCATCGATGTGGGCACGCCGGGAGAGCTGTTCAGCGGAGGGCTCATTTTCATTATTACCATCGGCGTCGGCGTCAAAGTGGCTTCGACGATGCTCAGCCTGTTTTACACGCTGGTGGAGGAGGATTGACATGGCCGAGAAACTTTTGCACAACTACCCCTATCTCATCGCTGCCCTCATCTTCGCCGTGGGTTGCTACATTGTCCTTTCCCACACCAACCTTATGCGCAAGATCATCGGCGTCAACGTCATGGAGACGGCGGTCTTCCTGTTCCTGGTGGCGGCGGGCAATGTCCGGGGCGGAAAGCCCCCCATCATCGACCTGGCCAACCCCGATGTGGCTTACGTCAACCCGCTGCCCTCGGCCCTGATCCTCACCGGAATCGTGGTCAGCGTCAGCGTCACCGCTTTGTCCCTGGCGCTGGTGGTGCGCATCCATCGCCAGTACGGCACCATCGATGCCGACGAAATCGCCGCTATTAGGAGTGCCGAAGATGTTTAACAACCTGCCCGTGCTCATCGTCGTCATGTTGCTCATCAGTGCCTTTCTGGCGCCCCTCTTTGTGCGCAGGTTTCGCCGTGCCACCCAAGTTGTCGCCGGGGTTGTGACCTGGACGGCTGCAGGTCTGAGCGCCTGGCTGCTGGCGCGGGTGGTGCAGGCGGGGCCAATCCGCTTTGCCGTAGGCGGGTGGCCTGCACCCTGGGGTATCGAAGTGACAGCCACTCCCCTGTCTGCTTTTGTGGTTACGGTGGCCACCGTCATCGTGGCCATAGTGATGCTGGGGCTCCCCCGGGAACAGCGGGACTGGCCCAGCAACCGGGCGGGCTGGTATATAACCCTGCTCCTGCTCCTCACCGCTGCCATGGCGGGGATGACCTTTGCCAACGACCTCTTTAACCTGTACGTGTTCTTTGAAGTGACCGCTCTGTCTTCCTGGGGCATTGTGGCGGCCAAGACCGACCGCAGCGCCGCCGACGCCTCTTTTAAATACCTGATGCTGGGGGCCATCGGTTCCAGCTTCGTGCTCTTTGCCATCGGCATCACCTATGTGGTCACCGGCTATCTCAACATGAGCTTTGCCAGTGCGTTTATAGCCGCCGCCCAGTTGCACCCCATTATTCCCTGGGTAATAGCCACCTTCTTCCTGGTGGGCCTGGCCCTCAAAGCCGGCCTTTTCCCCATGCACATATGGCTGCCCGATGCCCACTCGGCCGCCCCCACCTCGGCCAGCGCCCTGCTTTCAGGGGTGGTGGTCAAGGTGTATGCCGTGGCCATGGCCAAGGTGTTTTACGGCCTCTTCGGCGGCGCCAGCCTGGAGGCCATGGGCATTTCGGAAATGGTGCGGCTGGCGGCAGTTCTGAGCATCCTGGCCGGCTCGCTGTTTGCCCTGGTGCAAACGGATATCAAGCGCTTGCTGGCCTATTCCACTGTAGCGCAAATCGGCTACGTCTTCCTGGGCTTTGGTCTGGGCGGGACCGTCGGCGTCGCTGCCGCCCTTTACCACATTCTGGCCCACGGCCTGATGAAAGCTTCCCTTTTTCTGGCTTCCGGCAAGGTGATTGAGCTGCGGGGAAGCAGGAACATCAAGGGCTTTGCCGGCGCGGGACGCCTCCTGCCGCTGCCCATGGCCATCTTTACCCTGGCGGCGCTGTCCATGGTGGGCCTGCCCCTGCTGGCCGGATTTACCACCAAGTGGTACTTGTTCAATGCCGGGCTGGAAGCCAGGCTGTACTGGGTTCCCGTGGTGGTAATCCTCAGCAGCCTCCTCAATGCCGCCTACTTCCTGCCTATTGTCTGGCGCATCTGGTTTGGGCAAGGCGAAGCTGAGGGGGCGGCAGACCGCCGCGTGCCCGGCCTCATCCCCCTGGCTGTGCTCCTCGTGGCGGTGGGCCTGGTGCCCAACCCGCTCCTCAACTTACTGCAGCAGGCTGCCGCCTGGCTGATATCCTAAGGGGGACTGAACGATGAATGTGTTGATCTTAATCGCCGTAGCGCTTCCCGTCCTGGGCGCCGTCGCAGTCTGGCTGCCGTCCCTGCGCCGCGCCCCGCTGGTGGCGCCCTTGCTCACCGCAGTCCTTGTTGCTTTGGCGGTGGCGGGGCTGAAGCTGATGCCGGGGGGAGGGGAAACGTCCACCTGGTGGCAGGTGGCGCCGGGGCTGAGCATAGCCTTTCGCGCCGATGAAGCCGCCTGGCTCTTTGCCATGCTGGCCGCCGCCCTGTGGGTGCCGGCGACGGCTTACGCCAACAGTTACATGGCCCACCACCGCCATAAGGTCAGGCGTTTCTTTACCTTCTTTACCCTGTCCCTTACGGCCACCATGGGCATTGCCCTTTCCGCCAATTTCTTCACCCTGTACTTGTTCTACGAATTACTGACCTTTGTCACCTGGCCGCTGGTCATTCACAACGAAACTCCCGACGCGCGCCGGGCAGGCAGGGTTTACCTCATATACAGCCTGGCGGGAGCCGCCGTCGTGCTGGCCGCCATGGTGGCGACCTGGTGGGTGGCCGGGACGCTGGACTTTACCCCCGGCGGTCTGCTGGCCGGCGCGTCCCCGGCCGTAATTCGCCTCACCGTCATCCTGCTGACCCTGGGCTTTGGCGTCAAGGCAGCCGTCATGCCCCTGCACGCCTGGCTGCCTGCCGCCATGGTGGCGCCCACCCCCGTCAGCGCCCTCCTGCACGCCGTGGCGGTGGTCAACGCCGGTTGCTTCGGCCTGCTCCGGACCTTCTACAGCGTCGTTGGCAGCGCTGCCCTGGAAGCGGCGGCCCTGTCCACTTCCCTTCTGGCCCTGGCTTCCATCACCATAATTATCGGGTCAATCTTTGCCCTGCGCCAGGACCTCCTCAAGCGCCGGCTGGCTTACTCCACTGTCAGCCAGTTGGGTTACATTACCCTGGGGGTCTTTTCCGGCAGCCCGGGTCTGCTCCTGGGCAGTCTCATGCACTTCGTCAACCACGGTTTGATGAAAATTACCTTGTTCTTCTGCGCCGGGGCGATAATCACCCGGACCGGCATCGAACACATTTCCAAAATGGAAGGCATCGGCCGGCGCATGCCCTGGGTGATGGGGGCCTTTACCCTGGCTGCCCTGGGCATGGTGGGAATTATCCCCATCAACGGCTTCCAGAGCAAGTGGTTCTTGTTCCAGGGCGCCCTGACCGCCGGGCGGCCCGAGGTCATCGTCATTCTCCTGGCCAGCGCCCTGCTCAACGCCTTTTACTTCTTCCCCATCATCGGGGCGGCCTTTTTCAAAGGCGAGGAAAAGTGGCAATCCGAGGGCCTGTCCAGCGCCCTGATCTGGACGCCGGTACTGACGGCCGCCCTCTGCATCGTCTTTGGTCTCATTCCGTCCCTGCTGCACCCCTTGGCTGCGGAAACGGTGCAGTCCCTGATTAATTGAGGAGGTGATTGCTGTGTGGTTATTTGTTTTGGCGCCATTGTTTGCAGGTGTTCTCTGCCTGGCCCTGCGCGACCTGCGCAGGCAGGTGGCGCTGTCCGTTGTGGCCTGCCTGATCGCCGGCGGCGGGCTCATCGGCCTGTGGTCCGGCGTGCTGACTGACGCCGGAGCGGAGTTGGTGTTGCCCGGGGCCCGGTTCGCCTTGTCGGCCCAGGGCATCGGTTTGTTGCTGGCGGGTTTTGCCCTGTTGCTGTGGCTGGCTTCGCTGCTTTTCAGTCTCAGCTGGTTCCAGCCCCATCAGGACAACAGCCGCTACATGTTGCTGCTGGGCGCTACCTGCACCGGCATCCTGATTACCTTCCTCGGCGCAGACTTCCTCACCCTGTTCCTGGGCTTCGAACTGATGTCCCTGGCCTCCTGGGGCCTGGTCATCCATACCCAGAAGGAAGACGCATACAGCGCCGGAGGTCTCTACCTGTACCTGGGCATGGGCGGCGGTCTGCTCCTCCTCACCAGCCTGGCCCTGCTTTACTACTACACCGGCAGCTTTGCCTTTGACGCCCGCTTCCCCGAAACGGCGCCGGTAGCTGCCATCGCCCTGCTGATGCTGGCGGGGTTCGGCGTCAAGGCCGGGATGGTGCCGGTGCACATCTGGTTGCCCGAGGCCCATCCGGCAGCTCCGGTGCCGGCCAGCGCGCTGCTGTCGGGGATTTTGATTAAGACGGGGGCGTACGGAGTGCTGCGCACCCTGGGCCTGGCGGCAAGCGTGCCCGCAGTTCTGCAAAACCTGGGCCTGACGGTGCTGCTGCTGGGCATCATCACCATGACCTTTGGCGTGGTCATGGCCCTGCTGCAGCACGAGGCCAAGCGCATGCTGGCCTTCCACAGCATCAGCCAGATGGGCTATATTCTCACCGGCCTGGGCGTCGCCGCCTTCCTGGGAGCCCAGGGCGGCGAGGGTCTGGTGGGCGGCGTCTACCATATGCTCAACCACAGCGTCTTCAAAGCCCTGCTCTTCCTGACGGCGGGGGCGGTGTACCTCCATGCCCATCATCTGCACATGTATAAGCTGGGCGGCATGTACCGCATTCTGCCCTTCACCTTTGCCTTTGCCCTGGTGGCGGCCATGGGCATCACCGGGTTCCCCGGGCTCAACGGCTTTGCCAGCAAGACCATTATCCACCACGGGCTGGTGACAGCGGTGCAGGCTTTGCCCCGCCTGGCCTGGACCGAGAAAGTCTTTACGGTGGTCAGCGCCGGCACGGTGTGTTCCTTCATCAAGTTCATCTGGTTCATTTTCGCCGGCGAGCCCAAGGAGGAAGTGACGCCTCCCCGCTATACCCCGGCCACGTGGATGATGGTGGCGGGCATGGGCCTGCTGGCCCTTGCGGTAATTGCCCTGGGCGTCTTCCCCAACTTCGTTTCCGAAAAAGTCCTCGTCCCCGCCCTGGGCGGACTGGAAGCCCTGGGGGCGGGACATTTCCATGCCCACATCTACTCCGGGCACAGCCTGCTGGACATCGGCAAGGCCTTTGCCCTCGGCGCGGTAATCTTTGTTGCCGGGGTGCGCTGGCACCTCTTCCACATCTCCCTGCCCCAATGGCTGAGCATGCGCTACTGGGGCCAACTGGTGGTCCAGGGCGCCGAAGCCAGCCTCACCGGCACCGAGCGGAGCTGGGACAGGTTGATGGCAGCGCTGGACAGCAAGCTGGAGCGCTGGGAGCATGCCGGCGAGGAGCTGTTGCAACAGATGGATTGCCGGCCCCGGTCGCGGCTGGAACGGGCCATGAGCATTATCAACCTCAACTTTGACACCATGCTGGTCATGGCCGTGCTGGGGCTGATCCTGCTGCTGTACTTCCCCCTGGCGTCGCTGTTTGCCTGAGCAATATAAAAGAGGGGTTACGACCCCTCTTTATTTATTTGGGAAGGAGAATGGCGCTGGCGTCATAGTGGGCGATGATTTGCCGCAGTTCCCCGGTGGTGAGGTCCAGTTCGTACACTCCGTCATCGGCGTTGGCGCCCCGTTGCCAGGCGGCCAGGTAGACCTTGTCGCCCCTGACGGCAACGTCTACAAACCCCATGCCGTCGGGCAGGGCTATGGTTTCCGCTTTCCCGCCGGCGATGACGGTGAGACTGCGCCGGTCGTCGATGCGGGTGGAAGACCAGATGCGGTTGAGGATACAGATCTTGCCGTCCCCGGCCGCCCCCTTGTAGGGGAAGCCGGCGCCTTCCCGCCGCCTTTCAGTGACGGCGCCCTGCACGGGATCGAAGATGAGGAGGGCGGCGCTGCCGTCCAGGTGGGCGCCGTTGTTCAGCAGCATAAACCGGCCGTCTTCCAGGGGGACAATGGACCACACGGCGGTATTGGGTCCCAGGTACAGCGAGCCCGCCGGCTGGAAATCCGCGTCAAACCACCAGATACTGGTGTTGGAAGAGTCCAGTTCGCCCATGGGGTCGTCGTGGAGGGCCGCCGCCACCAGGTACTGGTCATTGGCGGCCACGGCGGTGAGGAGCAGGAAATCCCGGTCGCCTTTGTCAGCGGTGAAAAACTCCCGGGCGGACAGCGAGTCCCTGTCCACCTGCCACAGGCTGAAGCCAACGCCGGCTTCGGCGCAGCCCGCCACCAGCTTGTCTTGAAAGACGGCAAAGCCCGCTTCGGGCCGTTTGCCTACGGTTATGGTCTGCCAGGAATTGTTTTGCCACAGCAGTATTTCGTTGGCTGATTCATAATCGTTCCAGGCCACCCCCAGCCAGATACGGTTTTCCGCGTCCAACAGCGCGCTGGCAATATAGTACTGGGGCAGGGGGCAATGCACCGCCAGCCGGCCGTCGCCGTCATAGCCCGCCAGGCAGTTGCGGGCAAAGCTCTCGCCGCGGTTGGTCCCTGCCACCACCCAGTACTCCGCCGCCGGGGCCGACGGCGCCGGAGAACAGGCCGCCGCGGCCAGGACGGCCGCGGCAGCAAGGAACAGCATGAGCCTAGTCGGCATAGTAGTAGACGATTTCATCGGACAGGTAGATTTCATCGGGCGCCACCGCCGCCAGGGCGAAGGTGGTGCCCACCGCCCCGAACTTGGCGGTGAGGTAGAGGGCATAGGCCCAGTGGTTGCTGTCCACATCTATGCCCATGTACTGGTGCATTTTCCACACCAGCTGGGAGCAGTACAGGGCGCTGTCGGTGGTCTTGTTGAGGAAGTTCCAGTTGTAGGGCGTGCGGCCGTCGGTTCCATAGGTGGCCTTGGCCCAGTTCAGGGCGGCCACCACCTGGCTGTGGCTGCGGTTGCGGGTGTAGCCCAGGGCGACGGGCTGGCCCTGTTGCCAGGAGGACAGGGGCAGCACCCGGACGCCGTCGCTGTTGGACTCATACACCGTGTTGTTGCCGTTGTAGATGCCCGAGTGGGAGTAATACATGGCATAGATATTGAAGAACTTCTTGTTGTTGATGTGCATGATGTCGCCGGGGAGGAGCAAATGCCAGGGCACAGATTGAGCGGACACGGTCGGGGTGTTCCTGTCCGCAGCGGCCTGATCCAGCATTCTCTTTTCCGCAAATACCCTGGCCGGCCGGGCTTCAGCTGCCTGCAGGCGCTGGTCGTAGGCGGGGTCTTGGCTGCGGCGCAGGGCGATCTCGGCTTCCAGCTGATGCATGAGGCGCTCGGCCTGTTGCGGGCCGTCGCTTGCCCCCAGCTGCGCCAGGACGTCTTCCAATCCCGCCGCCGACGCCGGCACGGCCAGCAATACCAGGAAAGCCAGGGCGCCGGCCAAAAGTTTTTTGCGCATAACATACCTCCCAAAATAATAGTGGGGGAAGCCCAATTCCCCGGCATATACTTATGACGGCGGCCGGGAGAATAGAACGGCATTTGGCAATACAAGCAATTGGGCAGGAAATATGTGGAAGAGCGGCGAAGTGTATAGAGTACCTTTGTTCTGTCCGCGGTTAACCCGCGGTTTTTCTTGGCCGGCAAAAATGCCGTACCCAGGAACCTATATTCATAGTTATTCGTTTTACTGTACGAAGGGAGGTGCTGGGATGGACGAGCGGGCGTTGGTGCTAAGCTGCCGGGAAAGGGATCCGGGGCAGCTGGAAAGCCTGGTGGAGATGTATGAAGACCCGCTGTATCGCTTCTGTTTTCACCTCTGCCGCGACGTCGACGGCGCGGCGGAGTTGTACCAGGATACCTGGGTTAAAGCTCTTTCCAACCTCCACAAGTACAAAGCAAAAGGCTCCTTTCTCGGCTGGCTGTTCACCATTGCCGTCAACCTTCAGCGCGACAAGTATCGGCGCCGCCAGCGCCGGGAACGCATTTTAGCCGAGTGCCGCATGGAACTGGCGGTCCCCAACAACAACGACGCCGATTACGGGCTGAAAATGCTGATTCAGGAAACCCTTGAGAAGATGGATGACTCCCTGCGCATCCCGGTTACTCTGTTCTACTTTGAAGACTACAATCTGGACGACATAGCCGAAGTGCTGGGGATTCCCGTAGGCACGGTGAAATCCCGGCTGCACAGAGCCAAAAAACACCTGAAAAAAGAGTTGGGGGTGTTGTTGTGAACGAGGAGGACAGGCGCCTGGAAGCAGTGCTCAGGAGCATGGGGGAAATAGAGATTTACAAACCCGCCAACCTGCGGGAAAGGATCCTGCAGAGGCTGCACGCCAGCTCCAGGAGCAAAGTGCCGCGGGGGCGCAGTCTGCTGAACAACCTGGCCCTGACCGCTGCCGTCAGTATTATGCTGGTGGCGGGAATCTGCGCCACCTGGCGCGCAATTGATTGGTGGTCGTCCAGTATGAACCCCAACGATGGCGGCAAGGACCTGGCCCTCGATCCCAGGATTGTCGAGGCCAGGGAAGTGCTGCCCTTTGCGCCTGCCCTGCCCGCCTGGGTGCCGGAGGGGTATCGCCTGGAAAGCGTGCATGCCAGCGTTGTATCCGAAGCGGACGCCAGGTTTGAGCTCACTTTTGCGGCGGCGCGCAACCAGCCCATCACCGTTGCCCAGTCCTTTGCCCTGGACCTGACCATAGCCCAGGGGGACCTCCGCATAGTCCAATTTGATGCCGGTTACGATTATTACTGGCTCGGTTCCAACGACACCGGCTGGGGCGAAGGCACCCGTTCCGACCGGGGCATATTCTACGAACAGAGGCGAAACGGCCAGGTTCTCAAAAGGGGACTGGTGTTTATCAGCGGCCGGTCGGAGGTTACCTTTGTCCACATCAGCTCGTCCCGCCGTTCGGCCACACAATGGGAGGTGGCCGGAGCCGAGGACATCCTGGCCCTGGCCCGGGCCATAACGGGGTATAACGCGCAGCTGCTGACACCTGAAGAAAGTGCAGCCGTCAAGAACTGGCCCCTGATCCGGCCCGCGTACTTGCCCCCGCAGGATTACCAGCTTGCGGCCATACAACTGCAGGCAAGCAGCACCGGGCGAGGTTTCTCGGGCATCCAGAGCTATTCATCTCCCCAGGCGGGGGACATCACCGTCAGGCAGGCTGTTTCGCAACAACCCCTCACTATAGCCAGAGGCAGCGAAGAGATTACCCTGTCTGCTGCCTACCTGCCGCTGACTGCGTACTATTTCGCAGAAGACAATAAGATCGTCTTCTCGGTAGAAGGAGATTGGCTGTACAATTTTGAGGTTTCCGGCCAGCCCGGGGTAAGTAAGGAAGAACTGGTTAAAGTCGCCCAATCCATTGCTGGGCAATACAGCCGCATGCATTTGCCTATCCTAGAGGTAAACAAGTTCAACGTGCTGCCCACTACAAGCGGCCTTAGCTTCGGCCCCGGGGAAAATGCCTTCGTCGGCTATATTCCCGCCAATGGCATGATAGCGAAGTTGTGGGTTGACGGCAAAGAACACGATTTGCCGGGGGTGGAGCTCCTCCCTGATTACGGGCCGGTGTGGTGGCGCGGAGAGAGATTTGTCTACCACGTACTATGTTGTTTCCCCTATGAGGATCCTGGACTGTTTTACGTTTACGACATCCGGGACCACAGTTATGTCAGGATTGAAGCCAGGGATGACTGGGATGCGAATATCAAGCAAGCGGTGTTCTTGGACGATGAAACGATTGCCGTCCTGGCCCCGGGAGGAATCTGGACTTACGACCTTGGCGGCAAAAGCTGGCGGCTGCACCATGCCGTAAGCAACTATCCGGACATCAAGGCAGTGGCCTGGAGTCCCGATGCCGCAAAGGTGGCCTGGATAACCCAAGATAAAGTAACGGTATTTGACCTCACCACTGCAACCGAACTTGTCATTCTCGAGGCCGATGACGAGGAACTCTTGGCAGTGGCCTGGTCTAGCGACAGCAGGCTGCTGGCTGTGGCCGGCCGGGAAGCCGGCTGGGTCTGGGACGGCTCTCAACTGGCTCCGCTGGAGCTGAGCAGCTTTGGCAGCGATTTAAGCTGGGCGCCCGGCAAGGATATTGTGTGTTACCGCGAAAACAGTTGGCAACAGAACCTGGTCCTGGTGGGCAAACGCGACGGGCAGTGGAACAACGTCGCCCGCATCACAGCTGACTTCATCGGTTATTCCTGGACGCCCAACGGCAATCTCGCCGTAATCCGGTCGAAGGGTGAAAAGTGGGATGAAGTCATCGTCTACGGATGGAAATGAGCATAAAGAAAAGGGACCGAATCCGGTCCCTTTTTTGGTGGGCGGTCTAACACCGCATATGCGAAGGAGTATTTGGGAATCTTCCCGGTTCATGATTTAGCGGTCAGAAGTTCTTGTCAATAATATCCTCAAACTGCGCGTCTAAAGCCGCTAATATCAATTTTCTGGTCAGGGCAATAATAGCTGCAGCGCCATGTCCGTAAGTAATTTCTTTGCCTATATCTGCATCTGAATTCAGCAACGCATCCCCCATTTTATTGCAAATCAAATTGATGCCCTTTAGAAATTGCTCCCTTTCCTTTGGACCCCGAGTCACAATCCCACCCTGGGTCAAATTAAACAATTTATGGAGCGGGATATCGATGTCTGCAGGGAAATAGGGGTAGACGGTGTTATTTTTGGCATCCTGACGGAAGCAAACGAAATCGATGTACCAGCCATGAGGCGGCTCATAAATAGATGCGGGGAGCTGAAGGTTGCCTGCCATTTGGCCTTCGACGAAGCCCCGG
>JAAYIH010000042.1 GCA_012523545.1 Bacillota bacterium | reverse complement strand
GGCACGCCGCCAGCGTTCGTCCTGAGCCAGGATCAAACTCTCCAAAAAAACAAGAGCCGATTCGTGACTCAAATTAACTAATTGAACTTGGTGCCCTTCTAATCACTGTTCAGTTTTCAAAGAACCCATGAAAATGCCAGCCCAATGCTGACCTCGAATAATTTGCCGTCAAATCGACGGCGAGAGATATAATAGCACACAATCATCGATGTGTCAACAGTGTTTCAGCAAAACTCGCAGCCAAAAGGCTAAAGTGTTGTTTTGCCGACGCAAAGAGCAGTTTAACACAAAGCGCCGGCCGTGTCAAACCCTAAAATTTCGCCAAATATTACCTGCGGATGGCGAGAATTTCATATTTAAGGGTACCGGCAGGAACGTTGACCTCAACAACACTGCCGACGGGTTTGTTAATAATCGCTCTGCCCACCGGAGATTCGATGGAAATTTTATTTTCATTGGGGTTGGCCTCGGCGCTGGAAACTATGGTGTACTCCACCTCTTCATTGTATTCCAGGTCTTTGAGCAACACTATGGAGCCGATGCCGACTTTTTCGGTGTTGATTTCATCTGCATCCAGCACCCGCGCGTTGCGCAGCATTTTCTCCAGGGCCATTACGCGCCCTTCGAGGAAGGCCTGTTCTTGTTTGGCTTCATTGTACTCTGAGTTCTCACTGATATCGCCAAAGGATATGGCGTTCTTTATCCGTTCTGCAACCTCTTTGCGCCTGACGGTGCGCAACTGCTCCAGTTCTTCTTCCAAGCGTTTGTATCCGTCAGGGGTAAGAATTACTTCCTTTCCGTTCATGCCACACTCTCCTTTAATTGCACACTGGGTTGCCTGTTAGAAAATCATATGTAAATTGCCGCTGCTTTATTCAGTAAAGCAGCGGCAATATATGGCTTCAGCCTGAAAGC
The DNA here is from genome assembly GCA_012523545.1 of Bacillota bacterium. Taxonomy (GTDB): domain Bacteria; phylum Bacillota; class Proteinivoracia; order UBA4975; family UBA4975; genus JAAYIH01. The sequence continues at coordinate 62,125 of JAAYIH010000042.1, read as the reverse complement.
TAAACCAAATTATAGACCGGGGCTTATTATTTGTCAACAACAATTTTTGTTGTGGTTAGGAAAAGTAAAAAGTAAGGTTATTGAAGTTGTTCTATGCGCGGGCGAAAATCGAGCTCCTGCAACTGCCGGGTGTACTCCGCGTTAGACAGCGGGCCGCGCCCACCGGAATAAGCCACCAGCAACGCCTCCATAACATTGGTACCGAAGGAACGCCCGTTAAGCACCGGCGTGGTGGTAACCAAAGTCCGCACGCCCCGCCGGCGTAATTCTTCAACATCCCCGGGGGTGACGGTATTGGTTATTACAATCATTCCCTTCATACCCTCAGGCATGTGCCTGTAGATATAGTTAAAATCCCCGGCAATAATGTCTTTGCCGGAAAAATACCTGCCAAATTTGCCGGCGCTGGCATCCTGCTTGTGCCCGGTGGGATAAAGAACGGAAAAAGGCAATAACACTGCCAGAGGGGCAATAAATCTCGCCGCACGCTCCAGGGTAGTAAGTTTGCGCAGGATAATGGGAATGCCCAGGGCAAAGATAAAATCCCCTATTTCCAGCTCACAACCTGCTTCGACAAAGCTTTCCGCCATTCCCCACCGGTCCATGGCGCTGGTCAACAAGACTGTTTTGCCGCGTAAATCCCAGCCCTGCTTAATCAAGTAGCTGATGGTCATGCGCTCCAGGGTATCCTTGAGCCCGCTGCCGTCGACAATGGGGGTTTTGCGCACGGCGGAGACAATTTTTTTGCCGTCTCTTAAAGTGTACCGGCGGGCGGGGGTGCCTATGTACAAATCGATGCCGCCGAGACCAAAGGCGTCCACCTGGCCGTCCAGCTCTTTAAGCAGGGCAATCATCTTATTCATGTCGCCGTCGGTGCCGATTCTCTCCACTGAAAAAGAAACGCCTTTTAAATTTACTTCTGCTTTGTGGTTTCTGCGGCTGGAGCCGAGGCTGATGCTGACTACGCGTTTCATTGGCCGTTTTCCTCCTTGGTGCACAGCACTCTGAGAATGTTTTCCAATGCTTTGACATCGACTACAACATCGTGCTTCAGCGGTGATTCCCCCAGTTCCATGGAAATTACATCCCTGTCCAACAGAGCTTCGACGCCGCGCACCCGCTTATTGGAGCCCATAACAATAACAGTGTCGTACTGTCTTATGGCAGCGAGGATGTCCATTATTTCGTTAAATAAATCCAGGCCCGACTTATTCTCAACAAAGGCCAGCCTTTCTTCCTCGCTGAGAAACATATACCAATCGACGCCGTAGCGGGCGCACAGGTCGGCCAGTTCCGGCCCGTTGGCCACCGGAAAACCAACAACCGCAACCCCCCTGCCTTTGCGCAACTCGCCGATGCTTTCCAGCCTCGAGATAAAGGTGCGGTCGACCTTCAGGCGCTGGGCCACTTCTTGTTGCGAAAAACCCTGGCTGCGCAATTCCAGAATGTGCGCAATACATTTTTCAATCTGCTGGCGGCTGATGATTTTTTCCCCAATCCGGAGCAATTCCAAGGCCATCACCCCGTGTGCACAAAAATGTATACAGTTAAGTATACTATTATCTTCACCAAAAAACAACAGAGCAAGCTCCTTGGGAGCTTACTCTGCACTTTCAATATACCGGTACAACAAGTTTGCGATGACGTCGGCAGATTGTTCGGCAAAAATTTTCCTTTTCAGGTGCGAGGCGCCGGGCAGGCCTTTCAAATACCACGCCAGATGTTTGCGCATGAACAACACCGCCTGTTTTTCGCCTCTGTACGCCACCTCCATACGCAGATGCCTGATTGCCATGAAGATTCTGTCCCGCAGGGAAGGCGGCGAGTACTCTCTGCCTGCCAGCGCGCTGGCCGCCTCGGCAAAGAGCCAGGGATTGCCCAAGACCCCGCGTGCCAGCATCACCCCGTGGCAACCGGTTTGCCGCAGCATCTCTTTGGCAGCTGCGCCGCTCCAGACATCGCCGTTACCAATTACCGGGATGTCTACTGCCTGGACAACCCGGGCGATGATTTCCCAGCATGCCCGCCCGCTGTACATCTGCGCCCTGGTTCTGCCGTGAACGGTAACAGCCCGGGCGCCTGCCTGGGCTATGCCCCGGGTAAAGCTGACTGCGTTAATGCTGGAGGCATCCCAACCCGCCCGGATCTTAACAGTGACGGGTACGGAGACGGCCTCTGCAACGGCTTTGACGATGGCAAAGGCCCGCTCCGGCTGGCGCATCAGGGCAGCGCCTTCACCGTTGTTTACAATTTTCGGCACCGGGCAGCCCATATTGATGTCTATCACCTGCGCCCCTTGTTGCTGGGCGATGCGTGCAGCCTCAGCCATGACTTCGGGTTCGGAACCAAAGAGCTGGACCCCCACAGCGTCCTCCCCGTTTAAATCCAGCATGTTCCACGTCCTGCGATTGTTGTACAGGATCGCTTTGGCGCTGACCATTTCGGTAAAAGCCAGCTGGCAACCCTGCTCGCGGACCAGCTGGCGGAAAGGCTTGTCAGTGATTCCCGCCATGGGCGCCATCCACAGCGTCTTGCCGTGCAAAGGGGCCGTCATGTCCGGTTGCCTCCGTAATAATGTACAAGCATGCCTGGGCTCACCGTTGCCCCACCTTCTGTTTTGGCTCATCCAAATCAAAAGCGATATCCAGGGCAGATACCGAGTGGGTTAGGGCGCCCATGGAAATGTAGTCGACACCGGTGGAGGCGTACCGCGCGAGATTTTGCTCGTCGATACCGCCGGAGGCCTCAGTTACAGCCTGCCCGGCCACTATTTTTACAGCTTCGGCAACCTGCTCCGGGCTCATGTTGTCCAGCATAATGATGTCGGCCCCGGCCGCCAGGGCCTGGCGGACCTGCTCCAGGCTCTCTGCTTCAACCTCTATCTTATGCGCCAGGCCAATGGTTTCGCGCACTGCGGCCACGGCCCGGTCGATTCCCCCCGCCAGCTTAATGTGGTTGTCCTTGAGCAGCACGGCATCGTACAAGCCCCAGCGGTGGTTGCAGCCTCCGCCGATGCGCACGGCGTACTTTTCAAACCAACGCAGTCCCGGAGAAGTTTTGCGCGTATCCGCGATGCGGGCATGGCCATGGGCTGCGGCGATGCGCACCATGCGCCTGGTCTTTGTGGCGATGCCGCTAAGGCGCTGCAACAGATTTAATGCTGTCCGCTCCCCCTGGAGCAACAAATGGCCGGGACCATCGACATATGCCAAAACCTTGCCCGCTTCCACTTCGTCACCGTCGGTGACCAGGCTGGTCCACGTGGTCGCCCCCGCCAGTTCGAAAATGCGCCGGGCAAAGGGCAAACCGGCGATGACCCCGGGCTTGCGGGCAGTTAACCAGCCCCGTCTCTCTCCCAATCCTTCCAGGGCGGAACTGGAAATGTCGCCGCTGCCCAAATCTTCGGCCAGGAATTCCAACAGTATGGCGTCAAGCTTGGGGTAGAACATCATCTTCCTCCTCGCTGATTTTGACAAAACGCGGGGGACTGTTTCGCGTCAGAAGCCAGTGGCCCCTGTGCGCGTGATTTGGCGCAGGAAAGTCGGTACGAAAATGCCCGCCTCTGCTCTCTTCCCGCAACAGCGCCGCCTGCAACAGCAGCCTTGCAACCGTTAGCATGTTGGCCAGCTCCATGCTGGCCCGGCATAAATACACGCCCCGGGCCAGGTCCTGCTCCAGCGCTTCCAGTTCAGCCAACCCCTTTTCCAAACCCGCTTTGTCCCGGTTAAGGCCGGCCCACCGCCACGTTATGGCGCGCAACCGGGCTTTGTATTCCTGGGCGTTGGCAATACCCTGCAGAAATTGGAACCGGGCGCCGGCCGGCCGGGGCTTTTGCCTGCCCGACCGGGCCAGGGCCAGGGCAACCCGCCTGCCAAAAACCAAAGCCTCCAGCAATGAGTTGCTGGCCAGCCTGTTGGCGCCGTGCACACCGGTGCAACTGGCCTCTCCACAGGCGTACAGGCCCGGTATCCCAGTCCACCCCCGCTGGTCCACCACCACGCCGCCAATAAAATAATGGGCGGCGGGGGCTACGGGAATCAAATCTCCGGGCAAATTGAGCCCAAACCGCTTGCATTGGCTGTAGATGGTGGGAAACCGCCGTTCAAAGTCGCTGACTGTACGGGCGTCCAGCCACAAATGCCGGGCTTGGGTCTCTTGCATCTCCCGGAGCATGGCCCGGGAGACCACATCCCTGGGCGCCAGCTCGCCCTGCGCATGGTACTTGAACAGGAAACGTTCTCCCCGGCTGTTTAACAATATTGCCCCTTCGCCCCGCACCGCTTCGGAAATGAGAAACCGCGGGGCTCCTTCCAGCATCAGGGCAGTGGGATGGAACTGAACAAATTCCATATCTGCTATCCTGGCCCCCAGTCTCCAGGCCATGGCAATGCCGTCCCCGGTGGCGCCGGGAGGGTTGGTGGTATTGGCATAGATTTGACAAGCGCCACCGCTGGCGATGACCACGTCGGCGGCCCGGATACAGAAAGGATTGCCCCGGGCGTCCATGCACAGGACCCCGGTGCAACCCCGGCTGTCGCCTAACAGTTCCAGCGCAAAGGTGTTGGCCAGCAATATAATATTGGGGACAACGGCAATTTTTTCCTTCAGGGTTTCCAGGATGACCCGGCCGGTGGCATCGCCCTGGGCATGGAGAATTCGCCTGCGGCTGTGCGCTCCTTCCCTGGTCAAAGCCAGGCCGGACTGCTCCTTGTCAAAGGGTACGCCCAAGTCGATGAGGCGCCAGATTTCCCGCCGTCCCTCCACCACCAGTTGGCGCACTGCTTTGGCATGGCACAAGCCGGCGCCGGCAGACAGGGTATCCTGAAAGTGCAAGTCCGGCGAGTCCTCGGCACATATTGAAGCAGCGATTCCGCCCTGGGCGTGGTTGGTGTTGCTGTCCTCAAGGCTGCCTTTGGCCAGCACAATTATCTTTTTTCCCGATTCGGCAGCCAGGAGGGCGGCATACAATCCTGCCAACCCGGCGCCTATAACGACAATATCTGCATATTCATCGGCACAGCGAAGACTGCCGTCGCCCAAGGCTCTCACTCCCTTACCTGACTGCCAGCATCTTGTCCAATGCCTTGCGGGCGCGCCGCTGAATGTCGGCGGGAACGGTAATCCTGGGTTCCAGGGTTTCCAAAACTTCCAATACCCTTTCCAGCGCGTTGAGCTTCATGGTGGGACAAATCAGGCGGCTGCTGGGGAAGATATACGTTTTTTCTGGCTCGGCCTTGTACAAAGCATGGCTCAATCCCGCTTCGGTCCCCACAATGAAAGCGTTGGCGGAAGATTGGCTTACCAGTTCCAGCATGCCCCGGGTACCCAGGATATAATCTGCCAATTCCGTCACTTCCGGCCGGCATTCAGGGTGAACCATGACCACAGCGCGGGGATGTCTTTGTTTCGCAGCCAGAATGTCCTCGGCAGTCAAATGATCGTGGGTGGCACAGTAACCATCCCAGAGTATAACTTCTTTTTTGGTTCTGGCTGCCACATAGCGCCCCATGTTGCGGTCGGGGCAAAAGATGATGGTTTGGTGGGGAAGCGATTCCACCACCTGGAGAGCGTTGGCCGAAGTACAGCAAATGTCTGACTCGGCTTTGACGGCGGCAGAGGTGTTGACATAACTGACCACGGCCGCATGGGGATGCTTCTCCTTGAGGGCAACCAGATCTTCCGCAACAGCCATTTCCGCCATGGGGCAACACGCCTCCAGATCCGGCAGCAGGACTATTTTGTCGGGGGATAGGATGCTGGCAGTTTCAGCCATAAAACGGACGCCGCAGAATACAATTATTTCGGCGTCGGTTTGGGCAGCTTCTAGGCTGAGGGCAAAAGAATCGCCGACCAAATCAGCTGCGTCCTGAATTTCCGGGCGCTGGTAGTAGTGCGCTAAAATAATGGCATTGCGTTCTTTTTTTAACTGGTAAATCTGCCGTCGCAGTTGATTGAGGTTCACCACCCTGACCTCCCTTTAATATTTCCTTCAGTTTACCATATATGTGCAAGCAGTCAATTTCACTTGCCGGCAGGGATTGACTGCCTTTGGGTCGAATAAGAGTTTGTCCAGACATTGGAGGGGAAAAAATGCTGAAAACTCTGGTTTCTAATCCGGTCAGCCGCATTTTTTTGGCTCTGATTATTGCAGTGGTCGCAGCCTTGGGCACATTCCTGATTTATGTTACAGCGCCGGCCAGCTTTGGCCAAACCGATGTGCAATTTGCAACCGACGCCATCTATTATTTTGCCGACGACTGGAGCCTGGCCTATGATTATCTTGAGCTCCGGTTCTATTCCGGGACTCTGGTCATACCAGCATACCACCATGGCCGGGTCGTTGCCGTGCTGATGATACCGCCGGCCGATTCCCCGGGCATACTCAATATCTCTCTGCCCCGGGAACATCGGGGCGATCTGCCTTCCGTTATCAAAGACAACCTGGATCAGGCGCTGATTATGATGGATTACATAGATTATAAGCACTTTATCCAGGACTCCGGGGACACAATCCTGCTCCGGGCTGAAGACCTGCAGGAGCAGGAAATACCCACCCAATATATCAGCCGCCAGTTGGATCACGGTTACAGTTTGCTGATCAATTACAACCTCTTTGGCTTCACCAATTGGCTGCTCCCGACCCAGCAAACTGTATTGCTGCGCCTCTGGGGGCAACGCCTCGGTCCCATCTCGTACTATGAAGATACCGAGGTTCGGTTTGCCGGAGCCGAATTGGATATTCGTTTTAAACACCCGAAATTGACCAGACAGTTTTACCCGCCGGAAGGCTACAACCTCAGAGCTGGCCTCTATATGTTTTTCCTGGCGGCGACGGCCATGGCCGTGATTTCCTTTATGGTCGGCGGTACTGAAAACAAACAACGGGAAGTCGCGGGGGAGTACCAGCCGCTTTGGACGGTGCTCGCCCTGGCGGGAACTCTATTGTATGCATGGCTCCTGACCGTATTTGCGGCGTACTTCCAGCCGCCACCCCTGGGGCTTGCCCTCCTGTGGCTGTTGCCCCTGCTCATCGTCGCCGCCTGGGCCCGCCATGCCCGGCTCGAGCCGGAGTTCTTCGGCCTGTCTGCCCGAGGCTTGCTGCCCGGCAGTGCAGCCGCCGTCAGCGCCTTTGCCCTGCTGGTCCTGGGTTCGACCTTCTCCTGGCCGGCGGGATTTGACTGGAACATGTCCTACTTCATTCTCATCCTGGCGGTACTATTCCGGGAGTTTTTGTTGCGGGGCTTTTGCCAGCGTATCATTTCGCACTGGGTCCACCCGCTGGCAGGACTTGCCCTGGTTTCTTGCGCATGGGCTGTTATCTCGGTATCGGCGGCCGGCTTTGGCCCGGGCTGGGGGCTGGCGCTGATTTCAGCCCTGGGCCGCTCTGTGCTGGTGGGCTTTCTGTATTACTCCTCCGACAACCTCTGGGCGGCGAGTTTGCTGGCCGCCCTGATGGAAGTGGGGCCGCTGGCACTGATATACTAATATAAAATGGGGAGGCGTTACGCCTCCCCATTTTTTAGAACAGTCCTGTTATCTTTCCGTCGCTGGTAATATCCATGTTGCAGGCAGCAGGTACCTTGGGCAGGCCGGGCATGGTCATGATGTCGCCGGTAATGGCTACGATGAAACCTGCGCCGGCGGATACTTTCAGCTCTCTGACAGTAATGGTAAAGCCGGAGGGGCGCCCCAAAAGGGTGGGATCGTCCGACAAGGAATACTGGGTCTTGGCCATGCAAACGGGCAACTTGTCAAAGCCGTTCTTTTCCAGATCCCGGATGTTCTGCAACGCAGCTTTGGTGTACTCCACTCCGTCGGCACCGTAGATTTCCCGGGCAATGGCGGCGATTTTTTCCTTAATGGGGGCCTCTGCGGGGTACAGGAACTTAAACTCGGCTTTTTCGGTCTCCAAAATCTTAAGCAGTTCTTCGGCCAGGGCAATTCCGCCTTCGCCCCCTTTGGCCCAGACTTCGGACAAGGCCCAGGGCACTCCCATTTCTGCACAGCTCTTGCCCACCAAATCCAATTCTGCCTCGGTGTCGGTGGGGAAGCGGTTGATGGCCACTACCAAAGGCAGGCCGAACTTACGCACGTTCTCCACGTGCTTGGCCAGGTTGGCAATGCCGGCCCGCAAGGCCTCCAGGTTTTCGGCAGCCAAATCAGCCTTGGCGACGCCGCCGTGCATTTTGAGGGCCCGAACGGTGGCTACCACCACGACGGCATCGGGTTTGAGCCCCGCCAGGCGGCACTTGAGGTTAAAGAACTTCTCAGCGCCCAGGTCAGCGCCAAAACCGGCTTCGGTAATCAGGTAGTCGGCTACTTTCAGCCCCAGCTTGGTGGCGACGACGCTGTTGCAGCCATGGGCAATGTTGGCAAAGGGACCGCCGTGGACAAAGGCCGGGCCGTTTTCCAGAGTCTGCACCAGGTTGGGCTTAATGGCGTCTTTGAGGAGCAGCGCCATGGCGCCCTGCGCCTTGAGATCTGCCGCCGTAACAGGCTCTCTCTTGGTATTGTAAGCCACGACAATTTTGCCCAGGCGCTCCTTGAGGTCTTCCAAATCTGAAGCCAGGCACAGTATGGCCATGACTTCCGAAGCTACGGTGATGTCAAACCCGTCTTCGCGGGGGACTCCGTTGTTCCTGCCGCCCAGGCCGACGACGATGTTGCGCAGGGCCCGCTCATTCATGTCCATGACCCGCTTGAACACGATGCGGCGGGGATCGATATTCAACTGATTGCCCTGGTGCAAATGATTATCCAACAGCGCCGCCAACAGGTTGTGGGCTGTGGTAATGGCATGGATGTCCCCGGTAAAGTGGAGGTTGATGTCTTCCATGGGCACGACCTGGGCATAACCGCCGCCTGCGGCGCCGCCCTTGACGCCCATGCACGGACCCAGGGAAGGCTCCCGCAGGGCTATAACGGCATTCTTGCCCAACCTGCGCAAGGCCTGCCCCAAACCTACTGTTGTGGTAGACTTGCCCTCCCCGGCAGGAGTGGGGTTAATGGCGGTAACCAGAACCAATTTGCCGTCGGGCTTGTCGGCCAGGCGCTTGTATACGTCCAGGCTGACCTTGGCCTTATAAGGCCCGTACAACTCTATATCCTGGTCATCAAGGCCGATTTTCCTGGCAATCTCGGTGATGGGCAACATCTTTGCTTCCTGAGCAATCTGAATATCAGTTTTCACAGCAATAATCCTCCTCACAATTGGAATAGACAATGCGGCCGGACTTGATCACCATCCAGGTGTGATTGACGCCAAAGTGATAGGGCAGGTAAGCCTCGTTGTCGGCGTCAAAGATAACCAGGTCCGCCTGCTTGCCGGCTTCAATGCTGCCGATCCGGTCGCCCATCTTGAGGGCATGGGCGGCATTAATTGTAACGGCAGCCAAGACCTGGGCGGGCGTCAGGCCCAGTTTCAAGCAACCCAGGGTCATAATCAGCTGCAGGTTTTCGGTGGGACAACTGCCGGGGTTGTAGTCGGTGGACAGGGCTATGGCCACCCCGGCCTCCACCATTTCCCGGGCCGGAGCATAGCGCCCCGTCATGAGATTAAAAGACGTGCCCGGGAGCAGGACAGCAATGGTGGAAGACGCAGCCAGTGCTTTTATCCCTTCTGTGTCGGTGTGCAACAGGTGATCGGCCGAAACCGCGCCCAGTTCTGCCGCCAACTGGGCGCCGCCGGTGGGCGCCAGTTCGTCGGCGTGAATTTTCAGCTCCATGCCCAGAGCTTTGGCCGCCTGCAGAATGGTGCGGGACTGGGCGACGGTAAAGACATGATCCTCGCAGAAAACGTCGCAGAACACGGCCATGTCTTTAACTGCCGGCAGCATTTCTTCCACCACAACCCGGACAAATGCATCGCTGTTTTCACTGTATTCCCGGGGAATGGCATGAGCGCCCAGAAAGGTTGGAACCAGGGTGACATCCTGGACCTGGTTCAAGACGTCGACAGCTTGCAGCATCTTTATTTCGGTGGCCAAATCCAGACCGTAACCGCTCTTGGCCTCAACGGTGGTAACGCCAAAGGCCAGCATGCGCCTTAGGCTCTTTTTGGCCTGAGCAACCAGCTGAGCCAGAGACGCCGCCCGTGCAGCGGCGACGCTGTTGAGAATGCCTCCTCCAGCCTTGAGGATCTCGATGTACGGCGTACCGGAGAGGCGCAGTTCATATTCCCTTTCCCGGCTGCCGGCGTGAACAACATGGGTATGGGGGTCTATCAATCCCGGCGTCACCAGGCGGCCGCCGGCATCGATGATCGTAGCCGCACTGACATCCGCTTCTGCTCTGACTTTTTCCAGGGGGCCGGCGGCCAGTATCTGGCCGGCGCCGACGGCCACAGCACCGTTATCCACCAACCCCAAACGGCCGAAATCAGAGCCCCGCTGGGGCCGTGCGCTGAAGCCGCCCAGAGTTGCCAGTCTTGCGTTGACAATCAGCAGTTGCGCCTTATTCTTCATGGGACCACAGCCGGGTTTCCAGGATTTGCTTCGTTTGAAAGCCCTCCAAACCCATATAGTACCGCAGGCTGTCCACTATGGCCTCCAGGGGAACCAGGCCGATTATTTCGCTGCCCACGATGCTGACCCCGTACCTTCTGGCCTCGGCCCGGATCAGTTCAACTGCGCGATACAGGGGAGTTTCCTTGAAATTAACCATGTTCATGGACACCTGGACTATTCCCCGCTCCTCCAGTTTAACGCCCATGGCTTTTACAGCTTTGAGCCCGCCGCTGGACAGGCGCACGTTGCGGGCAATCTGGTTGGCAATTTCCAGGTTGTCGGTGCCCAGGTTGACATTGAAGGCAACCAGGGGCATCCGCGCTCCCACAGCCGTGGCGCCGCTTTTGGCGTTGAAAGCGCGGGGACCGTAGTCGGGAATGCCGTCCTCTTGCTGGAGTTTTTTGGGCAGCCCCTCATATTGCCCTTTGCGCACATCGGCCAGGTTTCTGCGCGCAGGGGTCCTGGCGGCATACTCGTACATGTACACCGGGATTTTCAACTCTTCGCCAATGCGCTTGCCCACGCGGTGGGCCAGTTCGACACACTGCTCCATGGAAATCCCCTGGATGGGGATGAAGGGAATAACATCGGTGGCGCCCATGCGCGGGTGCTCGCCGGTGTGGGCGCTCATGTCGATGAGTTCTGCGGCCTTGGCGCAGAGGGCAAAGGCCGCCTCTTCCACGCCGTCGGGGGTCCCCACAAATGTTATCACCGAGCGGTTGTGGTCGGCGTCGGAGGACCAGTCCAGCAACTTGACATTGGGTGTTTCCCGTACAACGGCCACCACCGCCTCGACGATCTCCCGGTTGCGCCCTTCACTTATATTGGGGACACACTGAACGATTGGTTGCATAAACCTACTCCCCTCCCATGGGTATTTTAATGCCGTGGCGACGGGCAGCCGCTATGGCCTGCTCATAACCCGCATCGGCATGGCGGATGATGCCCATGCCGGGGTCGCTGGTGAGAACGCGCTCCAGGCGGAACCGGGCCCCATCGGTGCCGTCTGCCACAACCACCATGCCGGCATGAATGGAATAACCGATGCCCACTCCGCCGCCGTGGTGGACCGATACCCAGCTCGCCCCGTTGACTGCGTTGATCAGGGCGTTGAGAATGGGCCAGTCGGCAATGGCGTCGCTGCCGTCTTTCATGGCTTCGGTCTCCCGGTTGGGCGAGGCGACAGACCCGCAGTCCAGGTGGTCGCGCCCGATGACGATGGGAGCCTTGATCTTGCCGCTCCTGACCAGGTCATTGATGGCCAGGCCAAACTTGACGCGTTCGCCGTATCCCAGCCAGCAGATTCTGGCCGGAAGCCCCTGGAAGGCAACCTTTTGCCGCGCCATTTCAATCCAGCGCCGCAGGTCCTTCTTTTCAGGGAACAGTTCCAGCACAAGGTCATCGGTGACGGCGATGTCGGCGGGGTCGCCGGACAGGGCTACCCAACGGAAGGGACCGCGCCCTTCACAGAACTGGGGCCGGATATAGGCGGGGACAAACCCGGGGAAGGCGAAGGCATCTTTGACGCCTTGTTTATAGGCATTCTGGCGTATGTTGTTGCCGTAATCGAAGACAATGGCCCCGGCCTTCTGCATATCCAACATGGCCCGGACATGAACGGCCATGCTCTCCATGGAACGGGCGATGTACTCCCGGGGATTGCTTTCCCTCAGCTTTGCGGCCTGCTCCACTGTCAGCCCGGCAGGGATATAGCCGCCCAGCGGGTCGTGGGCCGACGTCTGGTCGGTGACCAAATCGGGGGTAACGCCACGGCGGACCATTTCCGGCAGTATTTCTGCGGCATTGCCGATCAGGCCAATGGAAAGAGGCTGCTTCCTGGCCACAGCATCCCGGGCCAGGGCAAGGGCTTCGTCCAGGCTGTCGGTCAGCCTGTCGCAATAGCGGGTTTCCACCCGGCGCCGGGCCCGCTTGGGGTCCACCTCCACTATGATGGCTACGCCCTCGTTCATGGTGACGGCCAGGGGCTGTGCTCCTCCCATGCCGCCCAAACCAGCGCTGACCACCAGCCTGCCGGCCAGGGAACCGCCAAAATGCTGGCGGGCAGCTTCGGCAAAAGTCTCGTAGGTCCCCTGCAGAATGCCCTGGGTGCCTATATAGATCCAGCTGCCGGCAGTCATCTGGCCAAACATGGTCAGGCCCTTGGCTTCCAGATCCCAGAAGTTTTCCCACGTCGCCCAGGCGGGAACCAGCATGGAATTGGACAGCAAAACCCTGGGTGCCAGTTCATGGGTACGAAAAACTCCCACCGGCTTGCCTGACTGGATCAAAAGGGTTTCGTCATTTTCCAACTCTTGCAGCGAGCGAATGATGGCGGCCAGAGCCTCGTGGTTGCGGGCTGCCTTGCCCGTCCCGCCGTATACCACCAACCGCGCCGGGTCTTCAGCAACTTCGGGATCCAAATTGTTTAACAGCATGCGCAATGCAGCTTCCTGCTGCCAACTCTTGCACCGGAGTTCTGTGCCCCGGGGCGCTCCCTTCAGCTCCATCAATATCACTCTCCTCGCTAAAGTATTTCGTTAATTTTTCCGCTCTTTAAAAGCTCGGCCAGCGCCAGAATATCCTGATGCAACGAGCGGTCACGGCCCATAAAATCCACGCGGCTGCGCACCAGTTCATAGAGTTTCCGGCTGGCAGCGCTCAAGAGCTCAGGACCGCGGAAATCCACAGCCTGGCAGGCAACCAGCAATTCAATAGCCAATACATGGCACAGGTTTTCCCCCACCCTGCTGGCCTTGTTGGCCGCATTGGCGCCCATGCTGACGTGGTCTTCCTGATTGCCTGAAGAGGGAATGGAATCGACGCTGGCCGGATGGCAGAGCACTTTATTTTCCGATACCAGCGCTGCGGCGACGTATTGGGGAATCATCATCCCTGAGTTGAGACCGCCGTTTTCGGTAAGAAACGGAGGCAGGTCGTTGAGCTGCGGGTTGACCAGGCGCTCAATGCGGCGTTCGGAAATGTTGGCCAGCTCCGCCATGGCGATGGCCAAAAAATCCAAAGCCATGGCCAGAAGTTGCCCGTGGAAATTGCCTCCGGAAATGACTTGGTTTTCGTCGGGGAAAATCAGGGGGTTGTCGGTGGCGGAATTAATTTCCCTTTCCAGCACTTCCCCCACCCAGGTCAGCACATCCCGGCTGGCGCCGTGGATTTGGGGGACGCACCGCAACGAGTAAGCATCCTGGGTGCGCAGTTCCCCGGGCTCGCTGACCAGGCGGCTGCCCGCCAGGAATTTGCGCAGGTTGGCAGCGCTCTCCTGCTGGCCGGGATGGGGCCGCACCTGCTGGACCAGGGGTGAAAAGGCGTCGGGAATACCGCGCAAAGCCTGGCAAGTCAATGCGGCAATGGCGTCGGCGGCCAGGGCCATGTTCCGGGCATGGCAGAGGGTAACACATCCCCGGGCGGCCATAAACTGAGTGCCGTTGACCAAAGCCAGGCCTTCTTTGGCCTCCAGGGTCACAGGCTTGAGGCCGCACCTGGCCAGGGCCTCGCCGGCGGGCAGGATCTGGCCGTGCCAGCGGGCCTGACCTTCGCCCATGAGCAACAACCCCATGTGCGCCAAAGGAACCAGATCGCCGCTGGCGCCCAGAGAACCCTGGCACGGGATGAGGGGCAGAACATTGCTGTTGAGGCAATCCAGCAGCATCTGTACTACCTGCGGCCGGATACCTGAATGACCCAGTGCCAGCGCATTGGCCCTTAGAGCCATCAGGACCCGGGTTTCGGCCTCAGGCAGGTACTCCCCCACTCCGCAGGCATGGCTGCGCAAGAGGTTTTGCTGCAAGGTTGCCACATCCTCTGCCTGTATGGCCACATCGCTGAAGCGTCCAAACCCGGTGGTAATGCCGTAGACAGGTTTTTTTTCTTGGACCAAATTATCCACAAACTCTCTGGACCTGGTCATGGCTTCCAGAGCTGAAGCGGCCAGCTCCACACGGGCGCCGCGAGCCACCGCATACACATCGGCCAAAGTCATACTTGCTCCGTCCAAAACAACCTTCACTTGGCCTTTCCTCCTTTAGCAGACTGCAGGACAAAAAACATGGGGGTTGGTATTGCGGTATGCACAAGACCAACCCCCTTTCAGCTTAGGGTAACTTTGTGGAAATTATACCGTAATCTATTCCTCACTGTCAACAGAGTCCAGAGGCTTGCCGCCCTTGCCGATGCCGACAATCCGGACAAATTCAGCGGCATCCAGCGTCTCTTTTTCCAGTACCGCCTCGGCCACGGCATGGAGCTTATCCAAATATTTGGTCAACAGCTCTTCGGTGCGCCGGAAGCATTCGTCCACCATCCGGCGGGTTTCCTGATCGATGGCGGATGCCACATCTTCACTGTAGTCCCTTTCCCGGCCCAAATCGCGGCCCAAAAAGACCTGGTCATGCTTGCGGCCAAAGGTCAGGTGACCCAGCTTATCGCTCATGCCGTACTCCATTATCATCTGGCGCGCCAGGCGGGTGACCCTTTCCAGGTCGTTCTGGGCTCCGGTGCTGATTTCATTGAAGACAATCTTTTCCGCCACCCGGCCCCCCAAAAAATAGCAAATCTTATCCAGGAGCTCGCCCCTGGTGGCAAAGTAGCGATCCTCCTCAGGCAAAGCCAGGGTATAACCGGCAGCCCTGCCCCTGGGCACAATGGTAACCTTGTGCACCGGATCGGTTTTTTCCAGCAGATGGGCCACCAGGGCGTGGCCGGCTTCATGATAGGCCACCAGGCGGTTTTCGTGCTCAGTACGTATGCGGTTCTTTTTCTCCGGGCCGGCTATGACCCGGTCAATGGCATCCTCCAACTCGTTCATGGTAACCATTTTGAGGTTTCTGCGGGCGGCCAGCAACGCAGCTTCATTGATCATGTTTTCCAGATCGGCTCCCGTAAAGCCTGTAGTCCTGCGCGCCAGCACGCTGAGATCGACGGTGGGTTCCAAAGGACGGGTGCGGGCATGCACTTTGAGAATTTCCTCCCGCCCTTTGGCGTCGGGAATGTCCACGGTAATTTGCCGGTCAAACCGGCCAGGCCTCAACAAAGCGGGGTCGAGGATGTCGGGACGGTTGGTGGCAGCGATGACGATAATTCCTTCGTTGGGGCCAAACCCGTCCATCTCCACCAAAAGCTGATTAAGGGTCTGCTCCCTCTCGTCGTGACCGCCGCCCAGGCCGGCGCCCCGCTGACGGCCTACCGCGTCTATTTCATCGATGAAGACGATGCACGGGGCATGCTTTTTGGCCTGTTCAAAGAGGTCCCTGACCCTGGAAGCTCCGACGCCGACGAACATCTCAACAAAATCGGAGCCGCTGATGCTGAAGAACGGGACCCCGGCTTCTCCCGCAACCGCCCTGGCCAACAGGGTTTTGCCTGTGCCCGGAGGGCCGAACAACAGCACACCCTTGGGAATGCGGGCGCCCAGCTGGATGAATTTGCGGGGGGAGCGCAAATACTCGACGATTTCTTCCAGCTCTTCCTTGGCCTCGTCGATCCCCGCCACATCGGCAAAGGTAACCTTCTGGCCAGTTTCCTGATGCAACCTGGCCCTGCTCTTGCCAAAGTTCATGACCCGGGAGCCGCCGCCCTGGGCCTGTTGCATAAACAGAAAAACAACCAGCACCAAAATGATAACCGGCGCCCAGCCGAGCAAGGTCAGCCAGAAGCTGCCCCGATTGGGGTCATCCATGGTTACGGGAATATTCAAATCAGCCAACCGCTCGGCGACGGCAGCGCGATCGGGAATGTTGGTTACAAAGGGCGTACCGTCGGCCAGTTTGCCCTTGGCGGTATAGCCGTCGATCTTGACACTGGCTACTTGTCTCTTTTCCATTAATTCCCTGAACTCCAGGTAATTCAACTCTTTGGTTACCTGGCCGGGAATGCTAAAGCCCCCTTGAATAAAAGCAATTGCGATGAGGATTATGAAAATTGTGATGATAATCTTCCTGTATCTGTTCAACGGGCAACCTCCTCTCAGCCGTCAGTACATTGTAACACAGCCCGCTGTCGCAAACAACCGGGCTATTGATACGCTTCCGGCTTGAGGACGCCGATAAAGGGCAGGTTGCGGTACTCCTCGGCATAGTCCAGACCATACCCTACCACGAACTTATCGGGGATTTCAAAGCAGCAGTAGTCGGGTTGCAGATCTGCCTGGCGCCGGGAAGGCTTATCCAGTAGGGTGCAGATCTTAAGGGAGGCCGGCCTGCGGGACTGTAAATTCTGGACCAGGTACTTCAGGGTCAAACCGGTGTCAATGATATCCTCCACAATAACCACATGTCTGCCTTCAATCCCCGTTTCCAAATCCTTGAGGATGCGCACCACCCCTGACGAACGGGTGGATACCCCGTAACTGGAAACTGCCATGAAATCCAGCTCCAGGGGTATCTTCATGGCCCGGGTCAGGTCCGCCATGAACATCAGTGCGCCCTTGAGCACGCAAATCATGAGGGGATTTTTGCCGGCATATTCCTCATCCAACAGGCGGGCCAGCTCGGCAACCTTTGCTGCAATTTCCTCCCGGGTTATTAGAATTTCTCCGATGTTCTTTTCCATTATAATCCTCCTGTCCATTGAACCTTTATATACACTGCCCGTTTGTCCGGTCCGGGCGTGGTGAAACGCGGATCATGGGCCAGGCCCACCACCCAGAATATTTCTCCGCCTGCCCGTACCACCGGGTAGCTTTCCCGCAACCAGCGGGGGATCTTCCGGTCAATCATGTATTCTTTCAGCTTTTTGCCGCCGCCGGGAGGGCGAAAATAGTCCCCCGGCTTGCGGGAGCTCACCTCTATCCATTCCACCTGCCGGGGAAGCCAGAATTCCCTGCTCCCGGGAAACTCCCGGAGGGCGGTGCGCACCGCCAGAGCCCCAGCTTCCCTGTAGCCCGGAAGGTGAACCCGCACCGCAGGCACCCGGACAATCCCGGGTCTGGCGCCCAGGGCGATGCTGTCATGTAACCTGTAAACCCTTTTCCCGCCGGGCAAATCGATGCTGGCGCCGGTTTTTGCCCACAACAACTTCAGCACCGCCCCGATATGGCGGGTTTCACACCCGGGGGGAAGCCACTGCAAAATTACCCTGTTTTGCAAAGCCGGGGGCAGCTCCGCCAGGGGAGCGACGAGCAGCGCGCGGGCGGCAAAGGGCAGGGGGCTGTCGGTCTCAATTTCCGCCCGCGTTTTTTCGGCCTGAGCGGCCAGCACTTCTTCGTCCATGCGCAAATTATTGATGGTGTTTAACAGCACCCCATCGATGCCGGGATTATATTGCCTGAGGATGGGCAGCAAGTGGTGCCGAATCCGGTTGCGCAGGTAATCCAGGCTGTCGTTGCTGGCATCGGTCCTCCACTGCAGGCCGTGCTTGCGGCAATAAGCCTCGATCTCGGCCCGTGAAACATCCAACAGGGGCCGCAACAGCGTAATCTGCTCCGTCAAAGCCCGCTGTCCCGGAATACCCTGCAACCCCTTGCTGCCGCTGCCCCGCAGCAGGTTGAGCAAAAAAGTCTCCACCTGGTCGTCGGCATGGTGGGCAGTGACAAGTTTGGCGGCCCTGTGTTCTATACATATTCGGGTGAGAGCGCGATATCTCTCCTTCCGGGCCACATCCTGCAGAGATTGCCCGCTGCGCCGGGGCACCCGGATGCGCACGACAATGCGGGGCACGCCCAGCCGGGCGCTCCAGGCGCAGACAAACCTGGCGTCGGCATCGGCTTCTTCTCCCCGCAATTGGTGGTTAATATGGGCTATCATCAGCCAGGCAGAGTTCTGGCGGCATACCTGGTACAAGGCATGGGCCAGGCAGACGGAATCCGCCCCTCCGGACACGGCGGCCACGATCCTGTCGCCCGGTTTAACCACATTCCTGCACCGCTCCAAAATGCGTTCTGACATAGCTATACTACCACCAATTCCTTGCCGGTAAAATAATTATAACTTAAGTCTTTCTCCAAACAACGTCAATATCCTGCCCGGAGCAGAAAAAAGGTCCCGTCAATGCTGACGGGACCGGGAAACTCAGACCGCCCGGCGGGTCCAATAGGCCTCGTTCTTGGACTCCCGCACCCGAACCACCAACACCGTGGCGTCATCCTGAAGAGGACTGCCCATTCTTTGCGCCCTGTTTAGAATCTGGCGGGCCATCACCGATGCGCTGACATTGCCCATTTTGGCCAGTTGCTGGGTGAGCCAGCCTTCGTCTCTGCCCCGGCCGTCAATAACCCCGTCCGACACCATTATCAGGTACTGACCGGGATGCACGGTCCGGGTTATCAAGCGGGGCTCCACCCCCGGCACAATGCCGATGGGCAAACCTGCTCCGGAAATCAGTTCAATCTTGTTTCCGGTTTTGATAAAACTGGGCGCTGCGCCGGTTTTAAAAACCTTCATTATACCCAAAGTGCTGTCAATTACCGCCATGTCCAGAGTGGCAAATTTCTCTTTGCCCCGCAGTACCAGCAAAGAATTCAGGGCCTTGATGGCCGTTTCGGCGCTGAAACCGGCCTCCAGCATATCCCGGGCCAGCAGCAGGGCCTGATTGCTCTCCGCCCGGGCCCCTTCTCCCTTGCCCATCCCGTCGCTCAACATGTAGACATAATTTCCGGCGGCGGTGTGCAGGCGGCAATAACTGTCCCCGCTCACTTCATCCCGGGCAGACTGCGCCACGCCCATATCCAAGTCGAATTTGACGGGCAGAGCAAAGATCATCCGGTTTACATCACCCTGAACGGAATTTTCCACCAGCTGCAAGGGTTGTCCCATTACTTCCGACACCATTGCCTGAATTACGCCCAGGGGGTTTTCGCCGGCGGGAACCTTGGCCCGCAAACGAACCTCGGGCAACTTCCGCTCCGTTCCCTCCACCGTGAGGTCATGCACCTCCACCCCCCAGCGGGACAACCTTTCTGCCAGCTCTTCTTCCAGATCCTGGCGGCAGTTGACATCCAGGCGGATTTGCCTGGCCAGCTGGCCAAGCACTTCGGATACCCCGCGCAGCTGCTCCGACACAACATCCCGGCACTGCCGCATTTTTTCAAACCAGCGCCGTTCGCTGGCAAATTGCCGGTACAAGTTTTCCGCTTGTCCCAACAACTGCTCGATATTGTGACAGCGCCGGGACAACAGCCCATCGAAATCATCCTGCCCGTCCTCCCGGGTCAGGTAACCCATCAACTGGCTGTACGTGCTGTACAGTTCTCTTTCCCAGCAACGCTTGTAATTGACGCAACCGGTGCAAACCATTCCGGCCAACTGTTCAAACATCCGGGACATCTGCAAGTGGCTGCCGGCCATCTCCCTGACTCCGCCTGTTTGGGCGAAGGAAGCGGAAAGGCGGGAAAATACCATGGCCAGTTTCTGCAACTTGAGAACGGCGGCTCGGCGCAAGCGACGCTGGTATTCCCAGGCCCATTCCGCCGTTGAACCGGACAGCAATGCGCGCGCTTTGTCCCTTACCGCCCGGGGGGTGAGCAGGAACAGCACTCCTGCTCCCGCCAAATCGGCAATCCCAACGCCCAGAGTCGGGTACCCTCCGTAGATAAGCATGGCAACTATGCCCACTGCGAAGCCCAAAAAAGTTCCTCCGCGCCCCCACACGCCAAACACCCCGGCCAACAACCCGGCCATGGCCAGGGCTGCCACCAGTGCCGAAGGGTGGAGCTGGCCGTACCCGGCCAAAATCCCTGCGATTATCCCAGCACAGGCTCCTGCTCCGCCGCCCCCGGCCTGGGCAGCCATCATCACCAGCCAACATACCGCAATTGTCAGCAAGTGCAGGGGACCCAAGCGTATTGCCGCTATACTGGTCAGGGCCAGCGCGCAGGTGACGACCAATGCCAGGGATTGTTCCAGCCCCTCCGCCCCGTCAGGGCCTTGTCGCAACGCGCAACCGGCCTGGGCAAAGATCAGGACACCAGTAGCGGCCAAGCTCAGCTCCATCATCAACAACAGCCAATCGTATCCCAACATGGCGCCGGAAAGGATGTCGGGCAACCTGAACACAATTTGCCCGCCCACAGTGATTAAGACCAGCGCCGTTGCCTTCAGTGTAGGCGCCCGGATCCGCAACAGGCTGATGGGCACCAGCGGCGCCAGCAGCCAAATCAGACGCCGGCCGCCCGAGGCCACGTGACCCGCGCTCAAGGCCAGCGCAATCAAGACGGGGCTGGCCGGTGCCGTACCGGCGAAAAAGGGTATGGCGAAGGGCCTTAGTCCTTCCCCGATGACCACTCCCGCCAGCATGGCTGCCAACAGCGCGTTGATTAAGGTCCGTTGCCTGAACAGCTTTTCGGCAACGGCTCCGCAACCCATTACCTTGGTCACAGGCATACTGTGTTTGTTTATCACCGGAACCCCTCCCCTGCGTGGTAACGCCATTATACCCAAGGGCAAGGGGTGGATTTTGTTGCTTTGTGCAAACAAAGCACAAGGAAATTCGCGAACCTTCGACAGTTAAGACAAAAAATAAAAGCCCCTAAGGGCGTCAGTGATAATATGGTGGGCGAAACAGGGCTCGAACCTGTGACCCCCTGCTTGTAAGGCAGGTGCTCTCCCAGCTGAGCTATTCGCCCTGATGGTTGCGGGGGCAGGATTCGAACCTGCGACCTCCGGGTTATGAGCCCGACGAGCTACCAGCTGCTCCACCCCGCGATGCCAAAGAGTATTTTACACCACATCGCCATCAGTGTCAAGCGAGGGCGCACTGCCAAGTTTTATCCTACCACGCGCGCCGACCGCCGCGGCCGCCGCGCTTATTGTCGATTTTACGGCGCAGATCCATCTGCCTTTCTTCACTTTCTTTGATAAATTTGCTCAACTTGTCCTCGAAGGCCTTCTGCGCATCGATATCTTTTTCATTGGCGCGACGAATGGACAACCCAACCTTGCCGTCGGAAATCGAAATCACCTTGACTTT
This sequence comes from Bacillota bacterium, assembly GCA_012523545.1. Classification (GTDB taxonomy): domain Bacteria; phylum Bacillota; class Proteinivoracia; order UBA4975; family UBA4975; genus JAAYIH01. The sequence continues at coordinate 40,706 of JAAYIH010000042.1, read as the reverse complement.
GACCTCTTGATGCAATTGCAGGTAATCCTTGATGTCCCGGACATAAGTGTCGGCAACTTCGGAAATGTGCACCAGGCCCGTAACCTTGTTCGGGAGCAGGACAAATGCCCCAAAGTCCGTTATTCCGGTAACTTCGCCGGTTAGTACCTGCCCAACCTGCAGTGATGACATCCCGAAAAGATTCCTCCCCTGAATGATTGCTCACTTTACCGGGTCCCGTTGCGGCAAAATGTAAATTATCTCGCCCTCCCTGACGAGACCCAGCTCGCGGCGGACAATGCCTTCAATGTAATCAGGATCGGTTTGCAACAGCTCGATGTACGTGCGCAATTGCTCATTGGCCTTTTCCAGCTCGTCTATTTCTTCTCTGATATTGTGACGGCGCTGGCGCAGGTTGCCCAAGGTAATTTGCTGATTGATGATTATGACGGCAAAGTAAATAACAAAGGCAAAAAAGAGCAGTCTCAGCCACCGGCTCTTGCGCGTAAAGTCGACCCTTTTTACCTTCCCCGGCATAGTCTCACCTCCGTTCGGGAGTAGTTCTACACCGGGGGCAAATTATCCTGCTTCGGGTCCGGAAAAAGTGCAGCAGCTGCCCGTGCCGCCAGAGCCATCGCCAGCTCAACCGGCCCGTCGACAAGCCACGCGGCGACACCCAGCGGCGGCACCAGCAACCGCCGCAAGAACTTCGCCACCCTAAGTATAAAGGTAAAAAGGAATCTATACAAATGCAAAACATGGCGACTGAACAATTTAAAATACAACAGCAACCCCAGGGTCAGGCTCAAAAAAACATAGAAGCGCAGCTCCAGATAGTTGACATTCATCAAAACGACAAACACCGCGCATGTAGCTGCAGCCCACAATAACAAATCCAAAAAGGGTGCCCAACGGCCCCGGCAATTGATGAACCTGAACAAGTCAAACCACAGCCCCAGTGCCAGGCCGGTGGCCAGCATTACCGCAAAGATAATCGCCTGGGTCAGCAGACTCAACTTGTGCCCTCCGGCTATTTAAAAATGCGTTCCAGCCATCCCTTTCTGCCCTGGCCGAAGCTGTCCTGACCGGTATAAACTATTTCGGTTATATGTCCTTCGATTTCCACCAGCCTTTTTTCCAGGTTGAGGTTGCTCATGTCCAGCTCTTCGCCTCTGATGGCAAGCACGCCGCAATCGGTTTCCAACACTATTTCTTCCGGGTTAAAACTTTCCACGCGAATTATCCCCGTCAACTCCATTTGCTCCTGGTTGACAAGAACCAGCTTGTGGTCCTGGGCAGGCGTCTTGTTTTCCGCCATGGTACTGCACCTCCTAGTGCAGTATATGGCGAAAATGGAAAAAATAGAATAAAACCCAGGGCAGTGCCTGGTTATTAGTCCCACAATTTTTGCAGGGAAACTCCCGGGAAAAAGGACTTGACTATTTCTTCGGCCGAGCGGCCTTCTTCCGCCCATCCCTTGGCGCCCCACTGGCATAAGCCAACCCCGTGTCCGTAACCGCGGCCGGTGAACTTTACTGTACTTCCTGAAACCTGCGGCGGATCTACCCAAGCGGAGCGCATCTCGGTGCTGCCCAGGGCCAGCCGCAATTCGGGCGCCGGAACCTCCACATCGCCTACCTTGAAGGTAACAGCCCGCCCGTTTTCCTCGGCGACAATCTGAATGGACTGAAAGTTGCCGGGGTCCCGCTTGACAATGCTTTGCACAGCCGAACGCACCCGGGCCTTGCTGAAAGTGGCCGACCAGAATTCCTGGTCTTCATCCACGTACTGGCGGCAGGGATTCTCCACCGGTTTCAGGTAAGGGGGGTCCTCCCCCTGGTAATTTAGGCCGGCGGAAGGAGTGGCAGTAATTCCCCCGCAATAGGCGTGAAACCAGCTGCGGACAAATTCGCCCTGGTACACCGCCGCCACACCCCGGGTATCCTCCACGGCCTTGCGGACGTTGCCGTTGATCCGGGAAGCATCGTAAGCCTGAAACTCTTCGACATTGGTGGAAGCGTGGGCATCCCGGCCGGGCAGAGTGCCCTGTTCGGCTATTTTTTGCAAGGCAAAAGTCCTGGCCTGAATGGCCTGGGCGGCCAAAGCGGCAGCTGGCCATTCCGGATCCATCTCTGCCGCCACCACGCCCATAACATAATCTTCAAAGTTCATCGTCACAATTCTGTCTTCTTCGGCAATGTATACCCGCAACTGCGGTTCCTGGCCTTCTTCTCCGGCTATGGCTTCCGGGATTTCCGCTTTCTGCACCTGAGGCGGCTGGGGTGCGGAACGCCGAAACAACCGGCAGCCGCATAATGCCAAAGTCATGGCGATAATTGCCAGCAACAGCAACCGGCGCCGCATACATCTCCCTCCTTTGTTTTAGCTTGGAACCAGGGAGATGTAATTATGCACGAAAATTTAAGCCAGGTCCCTGGGGAACCTGGCCTAAATCGCTACTTAATGCGCTCTTTGAAACTCTTGCCGGCTTTAAACGCGGGAACACTGGTGGCAGGAATACGAATTTGCTCTCCGGTGCTGGGGTTGCGTCCCATTTTCGCTGCGCGCTGCCGCTTTTCAAAGGTGCCAAACCCGATAAGTTGCACTTTCTCGCCAGCCGCTACTGCGTCCATAATCCCTTCCAAAACGGCGTTTACGGCTTTTTCGCTATCCTTTTTGCTCAAAGCGGTCTTCTCGGCAACCAGTTGGATGAGGTCAGTTTTATTCATTCCATTCCCTCCAGATTAAGAATTGGTTAAGGATATCGCTATGTTACTATTCTCCATCGGCGTTGAAATTCCTGCCCGAAATACCAATTTTTGCATAGCACCGCCTGATTTCCCCTTCAATGCTCCGGTTATCCTTCCGAGCCTCCTGGACCAGGCGCAACAATTGCCTGACCAAAGGGTCTTCTATGCAGTCAGCGTCGGCCTTTTGCGCCATCTTCTCCAGCAAGAGCAGCCCAGGCAGAGGGGGCACCTTGGCCGCTGCCGCTTCCCCGGCTTCCCGGGCCTTAACCTGAGCCCACAGCTCGTTGACCTGACCGGGATCGTCGGCATGGGCAGCGCCGAAAATATGGGGATGTCTCCTGATAAGCTTTTCAGTGATGCACGTTACTGCGTCGCCGAAGGTAAACAAGCCTTTTTCCTCTGCCAGTTGGCTAATAAAAACCACTTGCAGTAACAAGTCTCCCAATTCTTCACAAATTTTATTCCCGTCGCCGGACAGTACAGCATCGGCCAGTTCGTAAGCCTCTTCCAATACGTGGGGGAGCAGGCTCTCCATGGTTTGCTGGCGATCCCAGGGACACCCGTCAGGAGAACGCAACAATTTCATGATGGAGAGCAGGGTTTCAATGCCCTGCTTTGACTTGGGCGTTTGCATGTCTATCTCCTCAACAGGCCGATGTCGCCCAGGACTTTGGCCAGCCTGGGCCCGATTCGGGGCACCATTTCCAGCTCAGACCGGGATATGGCTCCGGTGGCCAGGATAGCCAGTCCGTAGAAGACAACCCCCACTGCCACCGTCAGCAGGGCGGGCACCCCCACCAGGTAACGCTGGTTGCTGGTCAAACCGGAAAAGGCGCCTGCCAGCAAGGGGTACGCAAAATGAACGACGATGCCCATGGCTGCAGCGCATATGGCCGGTTTGAGCATGCTCCGGAAAACGGAAAGCCCGCCGCCGACAAGTTTGAAGATGGAGCGCAAGTTCAGCAAACTGGCAATGGCAAAGGCAACGATGGTGCCAATAGCAGGGCCGATGATGTTGATGGCAGGTACAGCCGTCAAAAAATAATTCAGAACTACCTTGACAATCAATCCGGCAAACATGTGCGAAACCGGCAGATACGTCTTGCCCAGGCCCTGCAAAACCGGGGCGGTTGTTTGCTTTAAGCTGATAAATATGATTGCAAATGCCGCCACCTGCAAAGAGCGGGCAACTTCGGCATTATTGTAAAGCAATATGCTGACCGGCCGGGCCAATTGATATAAACCCAGGGCGGCAGGCAACCCCAGCATCAGGCCGATGCGGATTGCCAGACTGCTGAGCGTTCTGATCTGTCCGGCATTTTCATGGGCATGAGCGTCGGCAATGGCCGGAACCAGTGAAGTGGCCAAAGCCATGGTGAATATGGTGGGCACATTGACCAGGGGCATGGCTGCCCCGGAAAAGTTTCCGTACATGGCCAGGGCCTGTTCCTCACTGAACCCTCCTGCCTGGAGCCGCGGCAAAATTAACGTTGAGTCCACCATATTGACCAGCGGCACTACGATACTGCCAATGGTAATGGGCAGGGCCAAAACCAGGATTTCCCTGAGAACTTGCCCGGCGGGCGCAACGGTGTTGCCTTCCTCCCCCGCCAGACTTAAGAATTTGGTGCGCTGGCGCCAGTACGCCCAGGCCAGGTAAAGCAACGCCGTTGCGGCGCCGACAACCGTGCCCAGGGCTGCTCCGGCAGCGCCCAACTCCCCACTGTACTTAACGAGCAGCGCGGACAAAATGAAAATCGTAATTACCCGGAATACCTGCTCGACGACCTGGGATACCGCTGTGGGGACCATGGTTTGCTGTCCCTGAAAAAAGCCGCGAAAAGCCGACTTGGTGGCATAAAAAATAATCGAGGGCGCAATGGCTACCAGGGGCAACAGGGCGCCGGGCGCTTCCAATATATTGGCGGTATAGTACCGGGCGCTGAGCAACAACAGACCGGTGACAGCCAGTCCCGAGGCCGCCATTAAACCCAGGGCTACCCGAAAAACCTGGTGGGCGCCCCGATAGTTTCCCCGGGCCAGGCGCTCCGCCACCAGCTTGGAAACTGCTACAGGCACTCCTGCGGTGGAAATGGACAACATCATGGAGTACACCGGGTAGACGGCCATAAACAGCCCCATACCCACTTCGCCCAGGATGCCGTACAGGGGAATTCTGTACACGGCGCCGAGAACTTTGACAACGACTCCGGCCGCCGTGAGAATCATTGCTCCTTTTAAAAACTTGCTGCCTGTCTGCATACGCTTCTCCCCCCTCATGCCCGAACTATTATACCTGACAAACCGAACTATTTCCAGAAAAAAAGGGACTGGCGTCCCTTTTTATTGTGCCATTTGTTTGGCCAAAAATCCTGCTGCCGTCTCGGCCAGCTTTACTTCCATCTCTCCCATCTTGACATTGGGCTCCCGGGAACACAGGATTACGGCCCCTATGGGGTCGCCTCCGGATATAATCGGAGCAATAACTTCGGAGGTAAATTTGCATTCTTCATCATCAGCGAGACAACTGAGGCATTCTTTTTGTTGTCCCGGCTTATCGATTTTCAAGATCCGGCGCTCTTCCATTGCCTTTTCCACTGCAGGTCCGATAGCCTTGTTGAGAAACTCCTTTTTGGGTGCCCCGGCGACAGCAATGATCACATCCCGGTCGGCAATGCATGATATATGTCCCAACGCTTCATAGAGGGAGTCAGCATATTCCTTGGCAAAATCGCCCAATTCCCCAATGGGAGAATATTTCTTGAGTATGACTTCACCGTCCCGATCGACGAAAATCTCCAGGGGATCCCCCTCGCGGATCTTCAGGGTGCGGCGAATTTCTTTGGGTATTACCACTCGCCCAAGATCGTCGATGCGTCTGACAATGCCCGTCGCTTTCACCATCTTGCCTCCTTACAGTCAGTAAATTGTGTCCCGGTCATAGCTAGTATATAACTGTTCAGCAACATTTATTCATTTTTTACCAGCAATTGCAAAAGGAAAAGCCCCCTTACGGGGACTTATAATATTTGACAATGTCTGCTTGCTCCATCAGCAATGACAACAGGTCGTTCAAGCGTGTTTGCCGCCGCTTGTACTGGAGTTCGGCATGAATCTCCTCGCGCAGCGCTTCGTCCAGTTCGTAATAGCCGGCTTCCTTGACCTCCAATACCTCTAAAACATGCCAGCCGTAGGTGCTCTCCACTGGTTCGGAAATGACGCCGGGCTCAAGGGAAAACGCCACTTCGGCAAACTCTTCGACCAGGTCTTCTTTTTCCCACCAGCCGATGTCGCCACCGGCTTTACCGCTGACATCCTGGGAATATTCCTTGGCCAGCTCGGCGAAATCTTCCCCGTCCAGGAGGCGCTGGTAAATTTCGTTGGCCAGATTCTTGGTAAGGTCTGCCACCTCATCCTCTTCGGCATCGGGGAAGTTGCCTTTGTTTACGAGGATGTGTCTGATCCGGCGCAGTTCGTCATGGGCATATTTTTCCTTGTTTTGATTGTAATAGTCCTCTACGTCGGCATCATCCGGTTCCTGCACCTTTTCCAGTTCCTCTGCCAGCATGTCGTCGATGATGATGGAACGCCGGAAAAAGTCCAGCAACCATTCTTTGGTAAGATCGAGTTCCTCCATGCGGGCATAGAACGCTGTGACATTGCCGGCGAATTTCTCGGCAGTGACCTGATCCCGGAAAAAGTCATACTCTTCTTCAGCTTTTTCGCTGTCGAACTCCAAACCCCGGGCCAAAGCGGCCTGGGAATAAACCTGCATTCGAATTAGCGCGTCGAGGATATAGGCCTTGTCTTCGGCAGTCAGTTCCACATCCGGTTCAAACCACACCAAACTGGCATAGCGGTTAACATCCTCCCGGGTAATTTCCACCCCGTTGACAACGGCGTACACCGACGGATCCTTGGCGGCGCAGCCGGCCAAAATAGCGACTGCCAATAACAAGGCGAACAACCGAAATCGTTTTCCCATTCCTTCTGCCACCCCTTTCAATGCTACAAATTGTATCAAAAACCGCATTTGTTCTCAATGGCTGTTTTTGGCGAACTGATGCAGGACGTACTCCAGTTCCGGCAGGACATCCTCCTTGGTCGCCCTGACCAGAACAGTGAGACCGTCTTTGCGGCTGAAGTCAAATTTCCCCGGATTGCGCGCCCATAACTGTTGCAAGAATTCCGGCCGGGGACCCCGGTCGGGCCTGAACGCCAGGGACACCGCTTCCGTCCCCCTTAAAGCGTCGGTAACCCATCCGATGCTTTTTACGCCCAGGGCAGCGGCTAATATCCTGATGCGGCCGATGTCCAACAGATTTTGCAACGCCTGGGGCAAGGCGCCAAAGCGGTCGTGCAGTTCATCCTGCAAATCATCCACCGCCTGCAACTCGGCGGCGTTTTTTATGCGGCGGTACACGTAAATCTTTTCCTGCTCCGGCATATAGCCATCGGGAATAAAGGCGCTGACGGGCAGGTCGATGCTGACTTCGGGAAGGGGCTTTTTTTCACTGGGCTGCCCCAGCAGCGCCCGCACCTGCTGCTCCAGCAACTGGCAATACAGGTCAAAGCCCACGGCGGCAATAAAACCGTGTTGCTCGGGCCCCAGAATGTTGCCGGCGCCCCGGATTTCCAGGTCGCGCAGGGCAATTTTGTAACCCGAACCCAGCTCGGTGAACTCTTTTATGGCCGCCAGTCGCTTTTGGGCCTTTTCATTGAGAACTTTGTCTTTGCGATAAGTAAAGTAAGCATAGGCCCGACGCCTCCCCCTGCCCACCCGGCCCCGGAGCTGGTAGAGCTGGGCCAGGCCCAGCTTATCGGCATCGTAGACAATGACGGTGTTGACGTTGGGAATGTCCAGGCCGTTTTCGATTATCGTCGTGCTGAGAAGAACCTGAAACTCCCCCTGGTAGAAACTCAGCATCCTGCGCTCCAGCAGCCCCTCGGACATCTGCCCGTGGACGACGCCAATCAGGACGTCGGGCAACAGGTTGCGCAGGCGGGAAGCCATGGCGTCTATCCCCTGCACGCGGTTATAAATTATATACACCTGTCCGCCCCGGTCCAGCTCGCGGCGCACCGCCGATACCACCAACTGGTCGGAATACTCCATGACATAGGTTTGCACCGGATACCGGCCCTCGGGCGGAGTGTTGATGACGCTGAGATCCCTGATCCCCAACAGCGCCATCTGCAGAGTGCGGGGGATGGGTGTCGCCGTCATGGTTAAAATGTCCACACTGCCTTTGAGCTGCTTAAATTTTTCTTTGTGCTCGACGCCAAAGCGCTGTTCTTCGTCAATGATGAGCAATCCCAGGTTGGGCAACAAGACATCCTTTTGCAGCAAGCGATGGGTCCCGATGATGATGTCCACTTTCCCCTGTGCAGCTTCGGCCAAAATCGCTTTCTGCTGGGCCGGGGATTTGAACCTGCTCAACACTTCCACCTTTATGGGAAAGGGAGCAAACCGTTCGCTGAAGGTATTGTAATGCTGCTGCGCCAAAATGGTGGTGGGCGCCAGCAAAGCAACCTGTTTGCCGTCCATTACCGCCTTCATGGCCGCGCGCAGGGCAACCTCGGTCTTGCCGTAACCCACATCGCCGCAAAGCAGTCGGTCCATAGGGCGCCGGGATTCCATGTCTTTCTTAACTTCGGCAATGGCCTTAAGCTGGTCGGGGGTTTCCTGAAAGGGGAAACTGTCCTCCAGCTCGCGCTGCCACGGGGTGTCCGGGGAAAAGGCATGCCCGGCCGTCATCCGCCGTTTGGCGTAGAGTTGCAGAAGATCGAAGGCCAGCTTCTGAACCGATTCCCGCACTTTAGTTGTGACCTTGCGCCATTCGCCGCCGCCCAGGGAATACAGCTTGGGCGCCTTGTCGCCGCCGCCCAGGTAACGCTGCAATAAATGCACCTGATCTGTAGGCAGGTAGAGGCGATCCTTGCCGGCATACCTGATGTACAAATAGTCCCTTTGCACGCCGGCAATATCCCGGGTCACAATGCCCAGGAACTGGCCAATGCCGTAGGCAGAATGAACCACATACTCTCCCGGCTTGAGGCTTTGCAGCTCGCCTTCTGTCATCCCCCGTTCCCGGGAGGGAGGCCTTTTTTCCCGCTGCCGGCGGGGGGCAAGCTCGTTGAGGCTGAGCACCACCAGGCCCTGCTCCAGCAGTTCAAAACCTGTGCTGATTGTCCCGGGCACAAAGTTAACCGTTTCCCGGCGCAATTGCTTAATGTGGCCATGGTGAACAGGTATATCCTTTAGTTTAAGGAACCGGGCCAGTTGCTGCCCCGCTCCGCATACTACCACCGTGGCCCGGCGCCTTAGCCAGGCCTGAATCTCGTCGGCCACAAGTTGTTGCTGCCCATAGAAGCTGGGCACCTGTCGAAAAGACAGAGAGTCGAGGCTGCTGAGGCGGAACTGCTTGAGGGAGCGCATCAACAGCGTCAGGTGCAGGGTAGGAACTTGCTGCCATTTTCCTTCCACCTGGGGCAGCGTCAACCAGGGTTGCACGTCGGGCAACAGCTTGCCCTTTTCCAGCAGAGCCTGGTGGCGCTCCAGCAATTCTCCCGACAGCAAATCCAGGTGTTGCAGGAGGTCGGCGGTTTCCGCCGCCACCACCTTGCCGGCGGCGAAGTAATCCAGCAAATTCCAGGCGCCGTCAAACATGTACTGCAAGTAAAGCTGACAGCCCGGCCAGTAGTGCAACCGGGCAAAGCGTTCCCGATCCTGCTCCAGCTGAGGCAAAAACAGCGGTGAAACAGTCCTGGCCCGTTCGGCCAATTTTTCCAGCACCCTGCCCCTGATGTCGTCGTTGAGCACCAGCAACCTGACCTGCCCAAGGTATACGGAATCCAGCGGTTGCAGTGAGCGTTGAGTTTCCAGGGAAAAGGCGCGCAGGGATTCGATTTGGATGTCGAAAAACTCGATGCGGCACGGTTGGCCTCCCGGGGGACAGACATCCGTAATGTCCCCCCTGACGCTGAACTGGCCCGGCCCTTCCGTCCGTTCCACCCGCTGGTACCCCAGGCGGAGCAAGCGGGCAGTTAGCTCTTCCCGGGGCATTATATCTCCGGCTTTCAGAGTCATAGCTTCGGCCCCCAGGTGTTGCGGGGGAGGCAACAGCTCCAAAAGAGCTGCGGCGGGTGCAGCCACCAGGCACGGCCGGCCCGCCGTCACCTGCTCCAAAGCCAGTACGCGCTGGGCTTCCAGCTCGTAGCTTTCGGCGTCCACCACCACTCCCAACGTGGGCCGGCTGGGGAACAGGTACCCCTTTTGGCCGCTGAAAAATTCATAATCCGCCAGAACGGATTCTGCATCCTTGAGGCTGGCGGCGATATACAAAACCGGGGCCTGCTCCCGGTCCACCAGGATATCCAGGAGGAGGGCACGTTGGCTGCCCGAGACTCCCGCCAGCAGATGATGACCGCCGCCAGCCAGCCGGGACAGGACCTGAGCTATGCCCTGGTTGGAGGAGACGATTTGCCTGAGCTCCAATACCTTCCCTCCTTCAGTCGCTGTCCGGCGGCACCGGTCCGTTAAATTTATTCATGGCAGCCGTGATTCCCTCGTCCAGCCAGCATTTTACCGCCATGACGGCGCGGTTAAGCATGGCTTCCAAAAGATGCAGTTCAGCCGAATCAAAGGGGCTGAGCACAAACTCCTGCGGAGTCAGGGCGCTGTCGGCGCCAATCCCCAGACGCAATCTGGGCACATTCTCGCCCAGCTGCTCTATTATCGAGCGCATACCCTTCTGTCCTCCGTCGGAGCCGCCGGGACGGAAGCGCAAGGTCCCCAGGGGCAGGGCAAGATCGTCGTATATAATCAACGTGTTTTCCAGGGGAAGATTTAATTCCCGCAAGGCCGCAGCCACGGCCTTGCCGCTGTTGTTCATATAGGTTTGGGGCTTGAGAATGAATACCTTTTCCCCGGCAAAATCCGCTTCGGCAACAACCCCGTGCCAGCGGCGGCCCAAGTCCGCCGCTTTGAGGCCATATGCCAGCCGGGTTGCCGTCTCAAAGCCGATGTTATGGCGGGTGCGTTCGTACCGGCGCCCGGGGTTGCCCAGGCCCACTATTAGTTTCATACTTACGCCTCCTGTCAAAAAAAGGGCGCTCAGCGCCCAATTACTCGGCTCCTTCCTCCGCTTCTTCAGAGGTTGCCGTTGTCTCTTCGGCTTCCGTTGTCTCGGTCTCCACCTCATCAGCAAGGCGCGGCGCCAGGACTGAAACGATTACTTCGTCGGCAGGGGTTAACATCTCAATGTCCCCGGTCACCGACAGGTCGGCAACGGTCCTGGTGTCGCCAATCTGCAAAGCGCTGATATCCAGGTCAAAGCTCTGGGGGATTTCCGTCGGCAAGCACTTGATTTCCACTTCCCGGGTCTGCAGTTGCAAAACCCCGCCTTCCTTCACTGCCGGAGCCTCGCCCACAAGATGAATGGGAACGGTGACGGTAATCTTCTGGCTGAGGTCCACCGAGTAAAAGTCGGCATGAATGACGTTGCCCTTAATCCGGTCCCGCTGGAGCTCCTTGAGCATGACAGTATAAGATTCCCCGCCAACTGCCAGGTTGATCAGGGCATTGGGGCTGCCGTGGTTGATAAAATGGTTGAGCTCAGACTCGGGAACAGCAATATTCCTGGCTTGGACTTTGCGTCCGTAAAGGACCGCAGGAACCAGTTTTTCCCTGCGCACCTTGCGGCCCTTGGCTGTGCGAATGGAAGCATTCAGCGTGTATCGTTCCATATCTCTCTCTCCTTCTGCACGATTTCCAATACAGTATACTCTTTGCAATAATTCAAGTCAAATTACGTGGCGTCAAACAGCTTACTTATGGAAAGGTCTTCGTGGATTCTGACAATGGCCTCAGCCAGCAACGCGGCCACAGAACAAATCTTCAGGGAGGGGATGCGCTTTTCTTCAGGCAGCAGAATGGTATCGCAGACCACCAGCTCGCTGATGGGGGCTGCAGCCAGGCGTTCTATGGCGGGGCCGGAAAAAACAGGATGAGTGCAACAGGCAAAGACTTCCTTGGCCCCGCGGTCCAGCAGGGCCTGGGCGCCCAAAGTGATGGTGCCGGCGGTATCAATAATATCGTCTACCAATATCGCCCGCTTGCCCTTTATATCGCCGATTATGTTCATGACTTCAGCTACATTGGGCCTGGGACGCCGTTTGTCAATGATTGCGATGGGCACGCCCAGCCGCTGGGCCATATCCCTGGCCCTGGTCACGCCGCCCATATCGGGAGAAACCACCACCATATCGGAGGTGTCTCTGCCGGCAAAGTGCTCAGCCAGTATGGGCACGGCAGTCATATGGTCCACGGGAATATCAAAGAAACCCTGAATGGCGCCGGCATGCAGGTCAATGGAGAGGATGCGGTTGGCGCCTGCCACTGTAAGCAAATTGGCCACCAGTTTGGCGGTGATGGGATCCCGCGGCCGCGTTTTGCGATCCTGGCGGGCGTAACCGTAATAGGGAATAACTGCTGTTATGCGCTTGGCCGACGCCCGCTTGAGGGCGTCGATCATGACCAGCAATTCCATGAGGTTTTCGTTGGCGGGCTGGCTGGTGGACTGGATGATGAAAACATCGGCCCCGCGGACGCTTTCCTCTATCCGCACAGTGACCTCTCCGTCACTGAACCGCACCACTTCGCCCTTGCCCAGGGATATTTCCACTTTGTCGGCAATGGCTTGCGCCAAAGGGAGGTTAGAAGTACAGCTGAAGATTTTTAACTTGCGGTCGTAATACATTTACTTACCTTTCCTCCAATCCGGTTTAACGGTCTGTCGGCTTCTGGCAATGGCCAGGGCCTGCGCAGGCACGTCCTCTGTTATCGTCGAACCGGCGGCAATATAAGCGCCGTCCTCAATTTTAACCGGCGCCACCAGGTTGGTATTGCAGCCGACAAATACATTGTTGCCAATATAAGTGGGATTTTTCTTCTTCCCGTCATAGTTGGCAGTAATTACCCCGCAGCCGATATTGGAATTGCTGCCAATTTTGGCGTCGCCGACATAGGCCAGATGGGGCACCTTGGTCCCGTCGCCGATTTCCGAATTCTTAATTTCCACAAAGTCGCCTACCCGCACTGCACTGCCGATATTGGACCCCGGACGTATGTATGCGAAGGGACCCACGACGCTGTTGTCGCCAATGGCGGCCTGCTCAGCCACCGCGTAGCGGAAGGCGACGCCTTCACCCAACACGCAGCTGTCCAAAAACGCATTGGGGCCAATCCTGCACCTGCCGCCTATTTTGCTGGCACCCAGGATATGAGTGTTGGGCATAATCACTGTATCCCTGCCGATCTCAACATCGGCGTCAATCCAGACGGTACTGGGGTCGACAATGGTCACCCCCTGCCGCATATGGACACGATTGATGCGGCTGCGCATGACCTTTTCCGCCCATGCCAGCTGAATTCTGTCGTTGACACCGGCCACCTCGTCACAGTCGCCGGTCAAATAAGCCCCTGTGCGCTCGCCTTCGGCAACCAGGAGGGCAAATATGTCGGTGAGGTAGTATTCTCCCTGCACATTATCGGTATTAAGCCGGGCCAGCACAGGCTTGACCTTGGGCCAGGCAAAACACATGGTACCGCTGTTAATTTCGGTGATGGCTTTTTGCTCCGGATTGGCATCCTTTTCTTCCACGATAGCCCGGACGCACCCGTCGCTGCCGCGGATAATCCGGCCGTATCCGGAGGGTTCGGGCACACGGGCGGTGAGCACCGTTGCCGCATTGCCGCGGCCTTGGTGTTCCCGGATCAGACCCTGCAGGGTTTCTGCAGTGAGCAAGGGCGTATCGCCGAAGAGGACCAGGAGATCGCCTACGCCGTCCAGTTCAGGTGCAGCCTGGGCCAGAGCATGCCCCGTTCCCAACTGCCGGCGCTGCTCCACCCAGGTGACGGGACCGGTAATGGCGGCCCGCACCTGCTCGGCCCCGTATCCCACCACAACAAATATATCGCTAACCCCCAGTTTGCCCAGGGTGTCGATGACATGCTGAAGCATGGGCTTGCCCGCCACGGGAAACAGAACTTTGGGAATGTCTGATTTCATCCTGGTTCCTTTGCCTGCTGCCAAAATAACCGCAGTTAATGACTTCATTTCATCCCTCCTTTGGCCCTGCTAAAAATATACCCCAACGCCTGAACGGGGTCAAGAAAACAAAAAAAGGAGCACCGGCTCCTCTAAGCTTCTTCAGCAACTTCCAGCTGGTTGTAGGCCTCCAGAATCATCGTCTGCAGCATGTTTCTGGTTTCCGTGGTAATGGGGTGGGCCACATCTCTGAACTCGCCGTCTGCGCCCTTGCGGCTCGGCATGGCGACAAAGTAGCCGTTATTGCCTTCTACAACCTTGATATCGTGGACGACGAACTGATCATCAAAGGTAACCGAAACCACTGCCTTCATCCTGCCGGCCGAATTAACCCTTCTGATGCGGATGTCTGTAATATTCACGATTTCACCACCTTGAATAATTAAGTCATAATATACTATTCTGCATTTAGCATGAAATCCCTGCAAGGTTAATGAAATTTTTAACTTATTTTTACTTTTAATCCCTGTTCGTGCAAGGCATTCTGCAGCCTTTCGATGTGTTCCCGGTTTCTGGTCTCCAGAGTCAGGGTAACACTGGTCCAGCCCAGGGGTACTTCCTGCCCCAGGCGTTCATGAACCACGGAAATGACATTTGCCCCCTGTCGGGAAATAACGTCCAGGACCCTGTGCAGATTGCCGGGTTTATCGGGAATGCTGACCTCCAGGGTGGCCAGGCGGCCGGTTTGCACCAGGCCCCGCTGGATGATATGGGCAATTATGTTGGCATCCACATTGCCGCCGCTGAGGACGACGGCAGTAGGCAGAGGAGACAACAAACCTTTCCTGTACAGCGCCGCCGCCAATGCGGCTGCGCCGGCCCCCTCCACCAATGTCTTCAGCCGCTCCAGTGCCGCCAGCATTGCCGAGGCGATTTCTTCGTCGCTGACGGTAAGCACGTCGTCGACATATTCCCATATGAGTTCTGATGTCAGCTGCCCCGGTTTTTTGATGGCAATTCCGTCGGCCAGGGCGGTGACGATGTCGGCCTCAACTAATGTACCCTGGCGAAAGGTCTGAAACACGGCGTCGGCGCCCCGGGCCTGGACTCCCACCACCCTGACGGACGGGTTCAGCGCTTTGGCGGCGACGGCAATTCCGGAAATCAGACCGCCCCCGCCGATGGGAACCACCAGTTGGCGGATCTCCGGTTGCGTTTCCAGCACCTCCAGGGCAATGGTGCCCTGACCGGCAATGATCAGCGGGTCATCAAAGGCATGTATGTATTCATAGCCCTCCGCCTCCGCCATGCGCCAGGCAATCTGAAAGCACTCGTCGTAATTATCTCCTTCCTGAATCACCCGGGCGCCATAGTTCCGCGTGGCATCTGCTTTGGTTATGGAGGCCCCCTTGGGCATCACAATAACAGCCGGCACGCCGGCCCGCTGGGCGGCATAGGCCACTCCCTGCGCATGGTTGCCGGCCGAAGCGGCAATGACGCCCCTGTCCCCGACGCGGCCCAGAATTCTGTTGACCGCACCCCTTAATTTGAAGGAGCCGGTCTTTTGCTGGTTTTCCATCTTAACGTAAATCGGAAACCCAGCCATTCTGCTCAAAGTCTCCGACCGGCGCAACGGCGTTTGTCTGATAACGCCGCGAATCTTTGCCCTGGCCGCTTCCACATCCGCCAAAGATACCGTCATTTTCCCCCTCCTCCCCGGGAGCGGCATTATCTGGCCATCCTGAGCCTGGCGCTGATAAGGTTGTAATCGCTCTCTTTATCCACATCGGCGCCGATTTCGGGATATGCAGTGAGCACCGCCTTGCAGGCAATACCCAGGATCTTGCTCATCTTTTTCTCCACTTCGGCAATGGTCAGGCGCCGCATCACCAGCTTGAGCAAGGTGCCCGGACCAATCAGCCCGGCCAGCTGCAACGGGCTTTTGCGGGCTTCGAAAAAGGCCCTGGCCGGCTCGGCAGCGACTTTGACCTGGCTGGTCCTGATCAACACCAGGTTGCCCCCGGTATAAACGCCGTCCTTCAGGCTGACCCATGTCCGTTGCATGTCGGGGAATATTTTTTCGCAATCCGCCCGGGCCACCAATGGATAGTACATTTCGGCCCCGCGGCAATTGGCCACAAAGTCCTCAACGGCCTGTGGCGTCAGCAGGGGAATGTCGCATGAGCTCAGGAGCAGCCACCCGTCTTTGTAAATCTCGGCGGCGGCGACCACATTGGCAATCATATCCCCCTGCTGGGGAATGCACCGGACGCCCCAATCCCTGGCGTTAATCCTGTCGGCGGGGCCCAGGACTGCTATGTCGGCAATTCCCCTGGTGCGCTTCAAGCAATCCAGGACGTATTCCACCATATTGCGCCCGTTGATTTGCATAAAAGCCTTGTTGGGGATGACAGCTCCTTTAACAATTTTGCTGTCCTCACTGTCTCCAGCCAGGACCACTGCATATACCGGGTCCATATTCTTACTCCTCCCAAAACGTTGTAATATGAGCGAACTCCACTTGGTGACGCAACCTGTTGTATATGGCCGCAGCCCGCTTGTACTCCGGGGTCAGGGCAAAGATGGTGGGGCCGCTTCCCGACATCATAGCTGCCAGCGCCCCCAATTCCAGCGCCTTTTGCTTCAAGCGGCGCAGGATGGGGAAGCGGCGAAAAGTAACCGATTCCAGGACGTTGGCCATGGACTCTGCCATGGCCTGGTAATCGCCTGCCTCCAGTGCCGAAACCAGCCTCTGCGTGTCCGGCCTTGTCCGCACTCTGCCTTGCACGAACTCCCGGTAGACTTCGCCGGTGGACACCCCCATGTTGGGTTTGAGCAATACCACCCACAGGCTGGGGGGAGGAGCAACCGGCGTGAGCTCCTCGCCAATGCCCCGGGCCAGGGCAGTTCCTCCCTGCAGGCAAAAGGGGACATCGGCGCCCAGGCGCAGGCCCAGTTCCGCCAGTTGCGCCGGGCTGAGACGTAAATCCCAAAGTTCGTTAAGCCCCTTCAGTACTGCCGCAGCATCGCTGCTGCCCCCGCCCAGGCCGGCGGAAACCGGGATGTGCTTCTCCACCGTTATAACTGCGCCCATTTCCGCCGAGCCATATGTACTCTTGAGCAAATGCGCAGCTTTCCACACTATGTTGCCGGAACCGGCAGGCACAAAAGGATGGGAGCAGTGCAAGTGTATGGCGCCGTCCGCAGCTTCCAGGGTGATGTGGTCGCAGAGGGAGATGGTCTGCATTACCATTTCCACCAGGTGGAAACCGTCCGGTCTGCGGCCGATTATATCCAAAGAGAGATTGATCTTTGCCGGTGCTTTGATAAATATAGACTCCCTCATTATACCCCTCCCATGCCATACTAGTATAATTCCCCCGCTGCCGGCAAATTCCTGCCCCCCGGCCGGGCTCAATTAAATTTTTCCAGCACGGACAGCAGCGCATCCAGCCGCTCGTAAAAGACGACAATGAGGTCGCCAGGCTGATGCCGGCTGACGGCGGATTCCAGGGCTTCCCGTTCACAGTAAATTTCTTCAACCTGAGGCTTTCTCTCCGCCTGCTCAATGCCCCGGCGCAACAAACCCGCAACCTCGCCGCGTTTCCTGCCGCGCAGATCCTGGTCTTCTTTAATGTATATGCAGTCCAGCTGTTGCCCGCACAGTTTGCCTACAGCAATGATGTCCGCATCCCGGCGGTCACCGGGCACGCCCACCACACCGACCTTGCGCTGCGGCACCATGGAATTCATCAGGTCAAGGACGTGGCGATAACCTTCGTAATTGTGACCGTAGTCCAGTATAACCCTGCAGGTGCCCAGGTCGTAGATATTTGTCCGGCCCGGGTTATGACGGCGGGCATCAAAGCTGCAGAGACCCGCGGCGATGTCTTCTTTTTCCATTCCCATGCCCCACAAAGCGCCTGCCGCAGCCAAACAGTTGGCCACATTGTAGCGGGCCCTGCCGCCAAAGGTAATGGGAACAGAGCCCAGCTCCGCCAGGCGGTCCCGCCTGTTGCCCTCCACCAGCACTATCGCTCCGTCCTCGACGATGACACCCCGTCCCCCCGCCGCCAGGTGCTTGGCCAAAGCCCTGTTCCCCTGGGCTGCCAGGGAAAACATAATGATTTGCCCGGGGCATTTTGCGGCCATGGCCAGCACCCGTTCATCGTCTGCATTTAATATGGCGTAACCGTCGGGGCGCACCGTCTCCACCACCAGGGACTTGACATGGCATAATTCTTCCAGGGTGTTGATGCCGTCACAACCCAAATGATCGGAGGAAATATTGGTGGCAACGGCGACATCGGCTTCGGTATAACCCAGGCCCTTGCGCACCAGCCCCCCCCGCGCCGTTTCCAGCACTGCCACCTCCACGGCGGGATCGGAGAGGACGACATCGGCGCTCACTGGCCCGGTGTTGTCGCCGGCATTGATGCAAATCCCGTCGATGTATATGCCGTCGGTGCAGGCCAGGCCGACCTTTTTGCCCTGGCGTGAAAAGGCGTGGGCTATCAGCCGGGAAGTGGTGGTCTTGCCGTTGGTCCCCGTTACGCTCAGCAAGGGTATGCTGTGCCTGCGCTGCCAGGGAAACAAATAATCGACAATGGCATCCCCGACAGGCCGCCTCTGCCCCCTGGCCGGGAACAGGTGCATGCGAATGCCCGGTGCGGCGTTGACCTCGATGACAGCCCCCCGGCCTGCCAGCAAGGGCTGGGCGATATCCTCGGTTACCACGTCAATCCCGGCCACGTCCAGGTCCAACAGCCTGGCAATCCGGCACGCAAGAATTTTGTTTTCCTCGTGTATGTCGTCGGTGACATCTGCGGCGGTGCCGCCTGTGCTGAGGTTGGCGTTGTCTCTGAGGTTTATTTCTTCGCCCCGTTGGGGGACATAGTTCATGGTCAGGTTTTGCCTGGCCAGGACATTGAAAACAACCTGATCCACTTTAATTTTTGTCAGCGGCTTCTCATGTTCTTCTCCCCGCAAAGGGTTACGGTTCTCTATTTCAATCAGATCCTTGATGGAATGAATGCCGTCCCCCACCACCCGGGCCGGGAACCGTTCCGAAACGGCTTCCACGCGGTTGTTGACCACCAGGATGCGATAGTGCCGGCCGAATATCTGTTCTTCCACCAGGATTTTGGCACTGTAGTTTTGGGCCACTTTATAGGCCGACCGGATTTCCGCTTCGCTTTGCAGATTAAGGCTGACGCCTTTGCCCTGGTTGCCGTCGGCAGGCTTGACCACCACCATGCCCCCCAATTCCCGGGCAATTTCCAGCGCATGCTCCTCATCCCGGGCTATTGCGCCCCGCGGAGTGGGTATCATGGCCTCGGCCAGTATTTTCTTGGTCAGGGTCTTGTCGCAGGCTATGTCGACCCCGATGCACGGCGTCCGACCGGTTATGGTAGCCGCTACGAATTGCCGGTACTTCCCGGTTCCCAGGCGCAGCAGGCTGCCGTGTTCCATGAGTTTGACGGGTATTCCGCGGCTCCTGGCAGCATCAATAATGGCCTGGGTGCTGGGGCCCGGCATTTCTTGCAGCAACTGTTTTTCCAGCGGAGCGATGTCGACCTGCTCCGGGCCCTCGCCCCGCAACAGCTCCTCTGTCAGCGTTATGGCCATGGACAAGGCCAGCAAAGCGGATTTGGGCCATTGGCACTGGATGACAATGGTGTACAGCCCCTCCTTTTCCGCAGCCCGCGTCTTGCCGTAGCTGGCTTGGTACCCGGCCATGTTGAGCAACTCGATGGCTACGTGTTCCACCACATGGCCAAAGTACGTGCCCTTGCGCAAACGCAGCCAAAATCCGCCCCGCCGGCCTATACCGCATACATGTTCTTTGAGGCCGGGCATCAACCCCACCAGGGCCGGAGCAAATTCGGGGAACTGGCTGGTTGACTTCCCTGCCAGGGCCTCCAAATCCACTATTGCTTCAAGAACCGGTTTGTAGCAGTGAATATTTATACCCGCAAAAAACCGGGATTCCACAATTTTCACTGGGCCTCATCCTCGTCTTTAAGAATTGGCCTGCGCTCCTGCAAGTCAAAGCCGTAGCCCTGCGGCAAGATGTGCACCTTTATTTCGGTAAGGGCCAGAGGTTGCCGGGGCTCGGCTTCGGAGATATTTGTATGCTCACAACCGTAGCAGTCGACAATGGTGACTGTTTGAGAGCCCAGAACCCTCATCTCGCCTTTGCTGTTGATGACAACAGCAGTATCTTCATCCAGCCCAATCCCGAGCGTCGCCGGCTGCTGTGCAACGGCGGCCACCAATCTGCCCAGCCTCCCCCGCTGGGCAAAATGCTGATCGATTACCACCCCCCGCACCAGGCCCATTCCCGGCCCCATGCTGATGGTGCTCTGCTGGGGAGGGCTGTCGTTGTCCCCGCCTACGATCATTGTGGCGCTCATCACCGATGCCCCGGCGCTGGTGCCGGCTATCACCGTCCCGCGCCTGTAGGCTTCGTGGAGGGCCCAGTCTGCCGCCGTGCCCCCCAGGATGCCGGTAATTCTCAGCTGGTCCCCCCCCGTAAAAAAGATGCCGCCCGCAGAAAGGATGATTTCCTTGGTTTCGGGGCGCTGCGCCTGCCGACGGGAGGAAATGTCCAGGCTCAGCACTTTGTCGGCGCCCAGGCGTTTAAATATATTTATGTATTCACTGCTGACTTTTTCCGGATACTGGGTGGCAGCCGTCATGATGACTATGCCCCCGCCCCGGGCCTCCGTCAGGCGGATGAATTCCTTTAGTATCCGGCACTCGCCCTGTTTGTCCTCGGCGCCGCCAATTATCAGCAAAGTGCCGTCCACTGCGTCGCTCAATGCTCCCTGCCTCCCTAAAACGCTGTCTCAAATTATTATTTGCTCCAGGGCAATGGGTATACGGCAGCGCAGGCACAAAAAAGGCCGGGCTGGCTCAGCAGCCCGGTCTTGTTATCCGCAATGGGAATACCCGCAGCTCAGGCAGATTGTGCATCCGCCTTCGTGGTTGATTTCCGACCCGCAATCCGGACACTTGGAAGCGGCAATTTCTCCGCCCACCCCGATTGGGTCGGAAAATTGTTGCAGGGAAACGGTGGGGGAAGCATCGTAGTTTTTCTTGAGGACTTTGGCGATGGCGTCGGGACAGGAAGTGACCTCTACCCCCGGGCGGCGTATGCACGCTACACAGCGAATGCCCCGCAGCTGCTCGATGATGCTGTCGACAGATATGCCCGAACGCAGGGCAATGGAAACCAAACGGCTGGTGGCCTCAGACTGGGAAGCGCAACCTCCCCCCCTGCCGGTGTTGGTAAAGACCTCGCATATTCCGTGTTCATCAGAGTTGACGCTGATGTACAGATTTCCGCAACCGATCCTGACCTTTTCGGTCTTGCCGGTGGTTATTACCGGCCGCGGGCGGGGGACGATGCCGCCTCCTTCGGCGCTCTGCCCCGAACCTACGCTGAGCACCTGCTTGTCTCTGCTGCCGTCGCGGTAGACGGTAACCCCCTTGCAACCCAACTCATAGGCCAGGGTAAAGACTTTGGCCACGTCTTCGCGGGTGGCATCGTGGGGCAAGTTAACGGTTTTGGAAACCGCATTGTCAGTGTACTGCTGGAAAGCCGCCTGAATCTGCACGTGCCAGTAAGGTTCGATGTCATGGGCAGTTACAAAAATCCTGCGCACATCTTCGGGAACTTCTTCCATGCCCTGTATGCTGCCGCGCCGGGCAATCCTGGCCATCAGCTCTTCGGAATAAAACCCGCGTTCCCTGGCCACTTTGGCAAAGAGGGGATGCACCTCCACCAGCTTGTCGTTGTCCAGCACATTGCGATGGTAGCAAAGGGCAAAAATGGGCTCAATGCCGCTGGACGTGGATGCAATTATGCTGATGGTGCCCGTGGGCGCAATGGTGGTGGTGGTGGCGTTGCGTTGCGGTGGCATGCCCAGCTGCTCATGACGGCTGCCCTTGTAATTGGGGTAGGCACCCCGTTCCTCGGCCAGCTGCCGCGAGGCTTCCCGGCTGGTGCGCTGGATAAATTCCATCAGCTCTTTGGCCAAATCCACAGCCTGGAAACTGTTGTAAGGAATCCCCAGTTGCAAAAGGGCGTCGGCGAAACCCATAATACCGAGACCAATTTTGCGGTTGCCCAAAACCATTTCCTTTATCTGGGGCAACGGGTAATTGTTCATATCGATGACGTTGTCCAGGAATCGCACCGCCACGTGGATGACCTGCTCCAAACGCCGGTAATCTATACCGCCGTCCTTGACGAAGCGCGCAATATTTATCGAACCCAAGTTGCAGGCTTCGTAGGGCAAGAGAGGCTGCTCGCCGCAGGGATTGGTGCTTTCTATTTCGCCCAATTGCGGCGTGGGATTGTCTTTGTTTATCCTGTCCAAAAAGATTATCCCCGGTTCACCGTTGCGCCAGGCAGCGTCGACGATTTTGTCAAATACTTTTTGGGCCTCTAAGCTGGACTCGGCTTGTCCCGTCCTGGGATTGATTAAATGGTACTCCCGGTCGGCCTTTACAGCCTCCATAAACTCTTCCGTCAGGGCCACCGAGATATTGAAATTGGTCAACTCTTCATTGTCTTCCTTGGCGCTGATAAAACTGAGGATGTCGGGGTGATCGACGCGCAATATACCCATATTGGCGCCTCGGCGCGTGCCGCCCTGTTTGACCGCCTCGGTGGCGGCGTTAAAGACCTTCATGAAGGACACAGGGCCGCTGGCGACGCCTCCCGTGGACTGCACGATGTCGTTCTTGGGGCGCAGTCGCGAAAAGGAAAAGCCGGTGCCGCCGCCGCTTTTATGTATCAGGGCCGCGTGCTTTATGGAATCAAAGATCTGTTCCATGGAGTCTTCCACCGGCAGCACAAAGCAAGCGGCCAGTTGCTGCAATTCCCTTCCGGCATTCATCAGCGTGGGCGAGTTGGGCATAAAATCCAGACTGGTCATGAGTTCATAGAACTTCTCCGCCCACTCTTCCCGGCGCGCGCCATCGTAATTTTCTTCGGCCATAGCGATATTTTCTGCAACGCGCCTGAACATTTCTTCAGGCGTTTCCACCACTTTGCCGTTTTCCTTGCGCAGGTACCGCCGTTCCAATACCGTTCGGGCGTTTTCGCTTAGTTCCATCCTCCTGCCTCCTTACCTGGCTATACTATATGTAGTGTACTGCGTATTATATCAGCCACAACATGTAGTAGTCCAAGCCGATTTTGCCAGAGTAATTCCCTTTACCCCCCGATTACCCCCCTTTTGCCTCCTGATTGCGTGCAATTCCTCTTTCTTGCCTGGATTCAGGGAAATTTTTACCGGAGAAAAGCCGACAAGGTGCAGCTTGCCGCTACACCTTGTCATTATATTTCATTTGGTAGACCGGCACCAGCAGCTTTTGGCCGCAACTGATTTCGGGACTGGATAAGCCGTTGTATTCCATCAGCATTTCCTGGCTGACATTGAACTTGCGGGCGATGCTGAACAAACTGTCTTCCTTGCCGGCTATATACAATACCACGCTGGCGTTGACGGGGACGAAGCCAGGATCCACCACATGTATGTCGGTGACGGCGTCAAACTCCACGTCCTCAACCGCTTCGACGCGCAATATAACTGGCACAGAATAGTCTTCCACGGTGCAGAAACCGCTCTCCGGCCAGGCCCACGCCCTGACGGTATATCCCGCTGCGCAACCCCTCAGTTCCAGGTGATGGCTGAACTCCTCTTCCTGCACCAGGACTTTGTTCCGGCCTTCTTCGCCGGAGTAATAAATATGCAAAGACAAGAGTCCCCTTATCAACACCCTGCCGTCCAATGCCTGTGTTTCGAGGATCCTGACCCTGGGCAAAAGCTGGTTAATCTGGACCGAAGGATTGGGAAAGCTAACCTGGCCTTCTATGTTAAGCTTGTATTCGCTTTCCCCGATGCGGTTGCGCAGGCAAATCCGTCTGCTTAAGCTGTCTGCGCCGGAGACGCCGGCCACATATTCCTCTCTCTCCTCTCTGTATCCAACTGCCTTGCATCTGAGCGTCACCAGCACTTCCGGGGCCTCGGGCTCCAAAATGGTGAGCGCGGGCAGACACTGCAATGTGCAGTCGGCCACATCAGTGCTGGCAAAATCCAGCTCAAACTGGAAGTCTTCGCCGCCCTGGGCAATGGCGACCGCACCGCCTTTTTCCTGCAAGCGGTAAACTTTGACCTTGACTGTACCCTGGGCCGCCAGCTTGCCGCCGGTCACCTGCCAGCTTAAATTGGCTACACATACATCCGCAGCCACGGGGATGCCTTCGGTGTGGGACAGCTTTACAGACAGCGTCTTTTCTGCTTTTCTTTCCTCAATAATATTCTGGAGTCTTATTCCTCTGGTTTCGACAGACAATGTCGCCCCCGACGCGGCGGTCACCAGCTCTGTTTCAGCCAGTTGCGCTCCCCGCAGGGAAACTGTGAGGTAAACGGTGACATTGGCGGTATCCCCTTCTCCCCTGTCCACCTCGACGCCATCCAGCGCGACGTCAGCTTCCCAGCAGGCGTCGGGAGCAGCCTCAGGAACAGAAAAGGACGTTACAAATTCCAAGGGTTGCAAAGGGAAAGTGTGCGCCGTTTCTTCGCTGTCCACACAGCTGATGAAACCAGTCAGCTGCCCTTGCACCCGAACTTTCCCGGCACCCTTTTGCACGGCAATTTTGTCCCGGGGAACAACCAACAAGGGTTGCAACAAGTACTGGGTGTCGACCGGTATCTTTAAAGCTGCGGGTACCGTCACTTCCTGTTGAGCGCTGAAAACCGTCGTTTCCAGATTAAAACGCCGGCGGCTTATCTTGGCCAGGCCTGGCTTTGCCATTGATTTACCCCTCCCGCGGTAGTGTTCAGATATAATAATATATGCTTACGGGCAGGATAAATGCCCAAAAAAATAAACCGCCGCGGCGGTTATGAGGCACTGCATTTATATAGTTTGTCACCAAAGGTGATTTCCACTGTCTTGGTCAAAATGTCGGCATAGGAGAAGGACATTTTCCGGTTAAAATAAGTTTCGTCCAGCCTGACCAGGAAATGTGCAGGGTAAGTCTTTTCCAGAATGCCTTTGCGCTCGATGGACTTTTTGCGACCGCGATTGGCTTTAAGGGTGATTTCTTTGCCAATATATTTATCCAGATCTTGTTTTATCATCGCCAAGGTATTCATATCTGCCAATAACATCACCCCACGCAATATTATATCTAAACTATACCACAGTCGCCCCTTGAAGTCAAATTTAAAAACATGAATTATAGCAGGAAAGCGCGGGTAATGTCAAGGAGTTTTTGGCAAATTGGGCAACCCCAGGCGGAATTGTCCCCGGGTTTCGATGCCGCCGACGCCTTTCAGGCCGGTGACGCTTTGCTGCAGCGTATCGTAAATGCTTACCGTTTTGGTGATGGGAGTATAGGCGACTTTTTCCACGACCAGCACGGGGTCAAGGCAATGAATCAGCACGCGCTCGGGGGAACTGGCAAAGTTGGCCCCGGCGTTGATAAGACCTTGATACCAGGACTGGCAGGCGCCGGCAAATATTACCAGGTCATCTTTGCTGGGCTGGTATGCCCGGGCCCTGACAACGGCAGCGATAAAGTGCCTGGAATTATGGTAGTTGTCAACGCCGTCCCGGGTGCGGGCGTCTTTGACCATGCCATCATGACCTGTAATTACCAGGATATCCGGTTTGTATTCTCTCAGCAGCGCTTCGACGTGCCTGGGTTGCTCTTGTTCCTGAATGTGGAAGCAATGGTTGACCAGTTCGAGCTCTTCATATGCTTTGCGGCACGCCGACATGTATTCCAAATCCCCGTCCAGGTGCAAAATGCGCCCGGGGATATTCATGTAGTCAGGAGAGGATTTTTTTTTACTGCCGTTGCGCACACTCCTGGAATAGCGCAAGGCGCGATTTACCAGCTCCACGCGCAGACGCAGCGACCGGGCCCTGTAGTTGGCCAGCTCTGCAATCCCCGGTTTGGTCAGGTCCGACAAGGGGGCGTCTGCGCACAATCTGACATCGATGCCTTTGAGGTTTGCCGTCTGGGTTTTGATATCAATGGACTCTACCTTAAAGAAAACGTCTTTGCCGTAAGACAGCCTCAGTACGATATCTCCTTTTTTGATGTCCATCTCAACTCCTCCTGTTTCAGCATATGAAACGGCGGAGGAAGGGTGGATAGACATTTCATCCTCTGGTGTGTTTATCCGCCACCTTGGAAGCGCCGATGGAATGCGGCTTTATCCTGGCAGCAAAACCGCTGCCCATCACCATACCCACCAATTCCCGAATCAGGCTCTTGGTTTCGCCGCAAGGGCCTATATCCAGGTGGATTTCCAAACGCAGGTCATCCAGCTCAGCCTCGGCCAGCATGGCAGTGAGCCGGGCCGCCACTTCCAGGCTGAGGGACGTCTCGAAATACATCCTTTGCCTCAGGCTGTCCATGGGACGGTGCCGCTGCTTGCAGTAAAAGTACTTGCCGCCTTTGCCGACCCGATGAATTATTATTGCAGTGACAAAGACTGTGTGCTGGCGCACGCGGGAATCGGTGCCGATCATTAAACGGTATTCATCTTCGGGATTTTCTTTAATGTACTGGGCAATGGCGTTGAACACTTTTTTTAAATCCATGGGGCCCGAGCTGGGGCTGACAAATTTCATGCCCAATCCTCCAAACGGTCTGCCAGGTTGATGAAGTCTGTCACGGTTAATTTCTCGCCCCGGACATCCGCCGGCAATCCTGTCGCAACCAGGGCGGCCTCGACCTGTTTGGGATCTATGCCCATTTCCTTGGCCACCAGTCCTTTGAGCATTTTGCGGCGCTGGGAAAAGGCGATTCTGATTAACCGAAACAGCAGTTGCTCGTTTTTTGGCCGTTGACCGGTACACTGCCGCCGCATTCTGACTACGGCGGAATCCACCCTGGGCGGCGGGAAAAAGTTCCCGGCGCCCACCCTGAACAGCATTTCCACATCGTAATGATACTGCACATAGGCGCTTATGGAGCCGTACTGTTGAGTCCCCGGCGCAGCGGTCAACCGTTGCGCCACTTCCAGTTGGACCAGAACGACAACGGTTTGAGGCGGGTTTTCTTCTTCAATCAGCTTGGTAATAATGGGACTGGTTATATAATAAGGCAAGTTGGCCACCACGACGTATGGCCCCGCTGCCAGACTGCTGAACTGTTGGTTCAGGGCGTCGCCTTCAATGAGCTGAAAGCGGGGATGAGAAATGCGCTCCCTCAGCACCCGGCAAAGCAACGGGTCGATCTCCACGGCAATGACTCTGCCCGCCTTTTGCAACAGCAACTCGGTCATCGTTCCCAGCCCCGGACCAATTTCCAGCACCGTTTCCGTTCCGGTGAGCTCCGCTGCAGACACTATTCTGTCCACGATTTCCCGGTTGATTATAAAGTTCTGGCCCCATGCCTTGCGCACTTTAATGCCGTATTGTTGCAGAAGCCGGGCTATTTGACCGGGTCGGGTCAGGTCCATTCCGCTCAGCCTCCATTTGCTCCAGCGCCCTGCGGAATTCGGCGCGGCTGATGCCGAATGAATTCAGGCGCCATAAAAAGTTCTTGCTGTTTCCATAGCCGATGGACAGGATCTCGCCCAGTCGCCTGCGGCGGGCGGCAGCCCCGGGCAACCCGCAAAGGCCATGGGCAAGCAAATCCTCCATGCCAAACACCCTGTCCTGGTGTCCGGGGGTACGCACCCGGGCCAGGGCGTTGCGCACATCCTCGCTGGCCGCCGCTTCGACGCCAACTTTGCCCTTTTTGTAAGCTTTGCTCCTGGGGATAAAGGCATGGCGGCATCCGGGCAAGAGAGCATTTAAGCGCCGCCGGATTGTTTCTCCGGCCCGATCGGGGTCAGTAAAAATAATGACGCCGCGCCGCCGATTGGCCTCCTGCAACAGCTCAATGTCTTTTTGGCTGAGCCCCCAGCCATGGGTGATGAAAACATCTGCTTCGGGAAAAGCCCGTTTAACCGCCTGGGCGTCTTTTACCCCTTCGACGACAATCAGTTCCTTCATTATGTCCACCACCTGAAAAGGGACAGGTTCCCCTGTCCCGCTTTCTTTATTCGGCCTGTACCTTCTCTACCACAAAAACGCGCACAGACCTGTTGCCAAAATGCCAAGCTACCCAATGGTTGTCAAATAATATGTCGATTTTGTTGCCTTTGATCGCGCTGCCGGTATCGGCAGCAATGGCAAACCCGTCTTTAATTGTGTGCCCATACCAGGAAATGCTGCCGCCTTTAAAGCTCAGGTAGACCAAAGAATTTAAAGGAATCACCTCGGGATCCACGGCAATTATGTACGGGTTTTCCCGGGTGCCTTTTCCCTCTCTGGCCGGCCGGCCGGTGGCGGTGTACCCGTTGTTATACCGGCCAGTACATTTTGAATGGCCTCTGGCATCCAAAGGACAACCTGAACCCGGCGTGCCGGGGCAATAGGCGGTTGCCCTTGTATCCACGGCGTACTTGATTGCTATCTTGTACCCCCCGCGGCTGATGGTCGAGATGGTGCCATACTCCACAATGGTGTCCCGGGCTTCGCGGACGACCTCGCTGTTCAGGACGGTGCGTTCCATCACTTCGTCGTCATGGTACACCAGCTCAACGGTGTTGACCATTTTGCCGTCATGCCCCGCCTGGACTGTCCTTTCTTGTCCCCGGTACATGGAATTGTTGGGAACGCGAAGCGCAACGTGGGGCAACACAATTTCTTCCTCGATAATTTCCGTGGTAACGCGCACAACGGCAATATTTTTATCTGCCGGCGGCGGACTTTCCAGCGGCGGCAAAATAATGTCCTGGGGATGCCATTTTACCCCGGCATACACCAACACATCCGCCACTTTGGCGGCTACAGCCCAGGTCTCCGTTACCTTTCCGTCGTGAACAACGGTGTACGGTTTGGCTTTAACCAGGGCAATTCCCGTCACCCGTTGCAATGCCTGTTCCCTGGGCGGATAGACATAATCTTCTTCCCTCAGCTGGAAACCCATTTCTTCCAGAACTTCCTCAACGCTTTTGGCAAAGGTCAGTTGTCGGTAAACATCGCCTTCTGCGTAGACTGTAACCCATTTGAAGGCAGAAAAATAGAAAAGGGACAAGCCTGCCAAAATCATGGCCAAGGCCGAAAAGGCTAATACCTTAAAGACTTTGGCGCCGGAGGAAAATATAGAACGCATAACTGTACCTCCCCTGTGCCAACCCATTGGGCATACCCTATTGTAGTTAAATATGGCATGGCTGTCAATTATTGCCTCCCAGCTCTTATTGTTGCCAGGCGGAGGCGGATTTATGCGGGCAATTGGAACAGGTTCCTGGCAGTGGCGGCACAGGCAGCTATAAGCCGGTCCAGGGGTACCCCCTTGAGGCGGGCGATTTCCGCGGCCACCAGAGGCAGGTATCCCGGCTGATTGACTTTGCCCCTGAATGGGTGGGGCGCCAAGTAGGGACAGTCTGTCTCCAGTACCAGCTTGTCCAGGGGGACGGCGGCGGCTACGGCCTTGGTTTCACGGGCATTTTTAAAGGTCACGGTACCGCCCAGGCCAATGACCAAACCCAGCTCCAGGCACTGTTCCATGATATCCACCGTGCCGGAAAAACAGTGCATTACGCCGCCGTACGGGAGAGGGGCATACTCCTGCAAGATGTCCAGGGTATCCCGGACCGCTTCCCGCTGATGGATTACCACCGGCAAGCCTAAGCGTATCGACATTTCCAGCTGCCGTTGGAAGACCTCCCGCTGAACAGGCCGGGGAGAAAAATCATAATGGTAATCCAGACCAATCTCCCCTATAGCGACTACCTTGTCCTCGCGGGCCAGTTCCTCCAGCAGATGAAAATCCGCTTCCCGCGCATCCCGGGCAGAATGGGGGTGAATACCCACAGCGGCCCAAATGTTGCCGTAAGTCCGGGCAAGATGCACCGAGGAACGGCTGGATTCCATATCGTGGCCAATGTTGATCATCTTTGTAACGCCCTTTTCCCGGGCCCGGGCCAAAATCAGATCCAGGTCCTTAATAAGTCTGGCGTCGTCCAAATGGACGTGGGTGTCAATCAATTCAGGCACAGTATCTTGCTCCCTTCGGGGCAGTCGTCGGGCAAAAACAGCAAGTCCAGGGCGCCGGTCTCTGTTTCAACTGTCAGCACTTCACCTTCGCTGGTGTAATCCATAATTTTTTTGGGATGCAGGTTGGCAATCAGCGCCACCTTTTTTCCGGACAGGTATTCCGGCGTATAGGAATGGGCCGCCGGGGCCAGCACCCGAAAGCGCTGGCGGCCGTCATATAAGATCATTTGGTAATAACCCTCATACTCGGGGAGGAGCTCGGCCGACACAATCCGGGCAGCTACTATTTTAAATCTGGCCAGTTCTTCCCGCATGATCAGCTCGTGCTCAGGCCCCGTCCCCCCATAGGGAACAATGCGCGGGAACAGGACCGTTTGCTCCGTTACCCTGGAGCCTACAGGCATAATCCCCCACCGGGCCAGGGATTGCCATGAAGTTACCTCGCCGTTGCCGTCGATGCCCAACTGCTGAAAAATGCTGCCGGAGGCCTCGGGCAATAATGGCTGCAAAGCCACAGCCAAAAACCGCAACGCTTCACAGAGGCTGTATAACACTGTATTCAGCCGCGCTTGCTCCTCGGGGTAATCTGCCAGCTGCCAGGGTCCGGTAACCTCAATGAAACGGTTGGTTTTCCCGATAAAGTTTTTCAGGGCAGCGACGGCCAAATGGAGCTCCTGGTTTTCAATATTGGCCCTCACCTTGCCAGGCAACGCCAGGGCGCTTTCCCGCAAGTCCAGATCCTCAGTCTGCCGGGTTAAAATATCCGGCGCCGGCACCAGCCCCTGCCCAAAGCGATACACCATGGCAATGACACGGGAAACCAGGTTGCCCAATTCATTGGCCAAATCCAGGTTAATCTTTTGAATTACTTTTTCCTCTTCAAAAATGTTTTCCCCGGCGCCTGTTTTGGCACCCAGCATAAAATACCTGAGTCCCTGGTAGCCGTAGTTTTTGGCCAAGAGCAACGGGCTGACGGCATTGCCCTTTCTGTCCAGGAACTCCATGCCGGCATGGCATATCAGCCCGCCCGGCCGCGGCAGGTGCAGAGAGGATATTACTCCCCACCAGTAAAAAATGTAGTGGGCATATTCCCGGGCAATAAAAATGTAGGCCTCGGGCCACAACCGGGGAAAAGCTTTCTCATCCCCGAAATATTTGCACGCAGCCAGTATTTCCGCCAATTCCTGCAGCCATTCTGTCGGCAGGTACTCTTTCTCGCCTCTGGAAACCGCCAGGGCCATCAGGACGTCATCACCGCTGTAACTGTTCCAGAGATTGAGCAGGTCGTTGCGGCTGTGTACAGGCAGTACAAAGTCGGAGCGCAACATGGTTTCTATCGCCCCGGCCTGACGGCGTATGCGCAGAAAGTAGCAGTCCCTTTCCATCAGCTCCAGTTCGCCGCCGCAAAAGGAACAGGACTGGCTGGTCGAGGGGTGGCCGCACTCTTTGCATACGTGGCACCTGGCTGTCTTGAGGTAGACATTGCCTGACTGTTGCAAACGGAATATTAACTGGCTGAGAAACTGCAGGCCCGCAATATTCTGCGACTCTCCGTCGTACTCCAGCTTAAATACCTGAGCGAATTCCGCGTCCCGGGCCCGGAAACGGACATCATCTCCCAGCAGCCGCTTAAGCCTGGCCAGCGCATCGGCTGCCAACAGGTGCCACTGACTGTTTCTGCTCAAGGGCCCGACGCTGATCAGCACTTGTTTGTCCATCAATATTCCACCTCCAGTCACAGCCGGTTGCCGCCGGCACAAGGCAAGGACTACAGGTCCTGCTTGCTCTTGTTGACGATGGCGTATATCTGCCTGCGGGGCAGTTTGATTTCAGCGCTGACCAGCGCCACGGCATCGCGGGTGGATGCGCCCGCCAGCACGTGGGCCCGAACCCGGTCCAGAACTTCTGACGGCGACCACGACGGCTCCTCGCTGCGCCATGGTCCCAAAACCACCGTAAATTCTCCCCGCTCCAGGTCTCCCTCTTCCAGCGCCGGCAACAGTTCCCTGGCTGTCCCGCGCAGAATTTGCTGATGGATTTTGGTTAATTCCCTGCCCAGCACCAGTTCCCTTTGGGGCATGTACTCATTTATGCTGCGCAACAATTTCACTATGCGCCGGGGGGATTCGTACACAACCACCGGGTGCTCTATGGCGGCCAGAGACGCAACTGCCTTGTCCAGATCCTTGCGCGGCAAAAACCCTTGAAAAGTAAAGGACGCCAAGGGATAACCGCTGGCGGACAAGGCAACAATGGCGGCGCACGGCCCGGGAAGAGGGTCAACTTCTATGCCCTCAGCTATGCAGGCAGCAACCAGCGCCTGACCGGGGTCGGAAATCCCGGGCGTACCGGCATCGCTGACCAAAGCCATGTTTTTGCCCGCCGATATCATGGCCACCAGCTTTTGCACCCGGTTTTGGCTGCTGTGCTGATGGAAACTGAGCACCGGCGTATGAATATCGTAATAGCTCAACAGCTTACGGGTGCGCCGCGTGTCCTCGGCAGCCACATAATCCGCTTCTTTCAGCACCCTCAGCACCCTCAGCGTTATATCCTCTAAATTGCCCAGAGGAGTAGGGCATATATACAATTTTCCCTTTATGCTGCTCACCCCTTTCGCTGCCGGTGAGCCCAACCGCGGTCTGCTATTTTTTCAACAGAGCAATACAAAACAGGCATTCTCCCTCGGTGCGGAGATTGCCGTACTGCAAATGGCAAATGTGAAATCCTTCATGGTAGAGGCGCGCCAGGGCGTTTTGCCCTTCCTTGTAAGGCTCAGGATTGCCGGCAAGCCCGGGAATTTGTTCTCTCAGCCATTTGTTTTCTTTTTCCAGCCGCTGGATCTCCATGGCCAATCGGGAAAATTCCTTTTTCAGCTTGGTCAGGGCTACATAAAATTCTTCCAGGGTGTCTTCCAGTTTTTGAATGTTTTCGTCCAAGCCTATTCCCCCATCAACTGAGTTCTTCGCTGGTAAGGGCTATAATAGCTCCGTCTTCCAGCTGCGCCCGCACTATTCCTTTCAGCACATTGACTTCAATCACCTTGGCGTCACCCCGCGGGGTGCTGATTACTTTGCCCACATTGGGCAGTTTGGCTCTGGCTTCATGGTAAAAGTCCGCTTCATAGCGCAGGCAGCACATGAGCCGTCCGCAAACGCCGGATATTTTCGCCGGGTTGAGGGACAGATTCTGCTCTTTGGCCATTTTTATGGATACAGGTTCAAACTCGCACATAAAGGTGGCGCAACACAAGGGGCGCCCGCAACTGCCCAGGCCGCCCAGCATCTTGGCCTCGTCCCGCACCCCGATTTGCCGCAACTCGATCCGGGT
This sequence comes from Bacillota bacterium, assembly GCA_012523545.1. Taxonomy (GTDB): domain Bacteria; phylum Bacillota; class Proteinivoracia; order UBA4975; family UBA4975; genus JAAYIH01. The sequence continues at coordinate 7,507 of JAAYIH010000042.1, read as the reverse complement.
CTTAAAGACCGCGGCCAGGTCCTTGACAAGGTTGCGAAAATCCACGCGCCCGTCGGCGGTAAAATAAAAAATAACCTTGGAATTGTCAAAGGTATATTCGGCATCCACCAATTTCATGTCCAGGCCGTGTTTCTGCACCTTTTCGGCGCAAATCGCCAATGCCTGGCGGGCTTTTTCCCGGTTTTCTTCAACCTTTTTTTGGTCGGCGGCATCGGCAACCCGCACCACCTTTTTCAAAGGCAGCACCACCTCGGTTTCGTCCACTTGCCGGGGCGGCACCACCACCCTGCCGTATTCCACTCCCCGGACGGTTTCCACTATTACCGGCATCCCGACAGCCAGTTCCAGTTGACCCGGGTCGAAATAATATATTTTGCCGGCGTCTTTAAAACGAACGCCCACCACCGTATATTTCTCCATGTTATACCTCCCACATTTTCAGCAATAGACTGTCAAAAACCAGCCGGGAATTACACAAAGCCTGCAGGCGTTCTCTGGCCAGGACCGACTCCTCCAGGAGGAACAAAACCTTGTCAACCGGACACACAGCGTTGCACTCCGCCAAAGAATCTGCGCGCTCGATATTGGCGGGCCTGTAGTCCTGCCTGGTCTGCAACATGAGCATATCCCTCAGCCATAAATCCAGCAAATCCAAAAACAGCTGGGGCTGTGAATGCCATGCTTCTGCAACCTCCAGAGGATCCCGGCGCCGCGCCAGTACGGCGGAGATGTCGCGGGCAAAGTTTTCCCGCTGCTGGCTGAAGGCGGAGTCTGCCAAAAGCGCCAGAGCCTTTCCCGGTATGCCTCCGGAAAAGGCCGCCAGGAATTCCGCCTGTGCTTGCTGCGCCCCTTTGGCCACCAAAATTTCTTTCAGCTCGTCCGGAGGCAAAGGGGCGAGATTGTAAACCTGGCTGCGGGAAACCAATGTCGGCAGGACATTGTCGACGTTGTCGGCTGTCAAGATACAAACTGTCCTTTCCCGAGGCTCTTCCAGTATTTTGAGCAGGCTGTTGCCCGCTTCAGGGGTGAGCCGGTGCGCGTCTTCCAGCACGGCTACTTTGTACGGAGCAGAATTGGCCGGAACGGTCAGAAATGACTGAAGCCGGCGGGCTTGTTCCAACCTGACGAAATTCGCTTCGGGACCCAGCATGAGAAAATCAGGATGGCTTCCCCTTTTCAGCAGCGCGCAGTTCCTGCACTTGCCGCAAAGGTCCGGACAAAAAAGCCTCTCCGCCACCTTGCGGGCCAGGGTTTTCTTGCCACAACCGGCAGGCCCTGTAAATAACAAGGTATGCGCCAGGGTGCCGCCCTGAAGAGCCCGGAACAAAATGCGGGCGACCCGCTCATTTCCCCAGAAACCCGGAAAAGGATTAGACATGCTCAAACCTTTCCACATCCACTACAAAGATGGTTGCTCCCCCGACAATGACTTCCACCGGATAGGGCACATAGGATTCCACCGCTCCGCCGATGGGAGACATGGTGGTAACCATCTTTTCCCGGGAACGGCATGTGTTGCGGATTATTCCCACCACGTCCTCCACTTGATCGGCGCGCACGCCAATCAACATGGTAGTATTACCCGCCTTCAAAAAGCCGCCGGTGCTGGCCAGTTTGGTGGCCCTGTACCCTTTCCCCACCAAATTTTCCATTAGCTTTGCGCTGTCCTTGTCCTGGATAACAGCGATTACAAGCTTATTCATCCCCGCTCTCCCTTCTTCATTTTTTTGGTAACATTATCCACGACCTGGCGGTGAATGACTTGCGGCTCAGCAGTACCGTCCAGGCGAATAAAATTGTATTCGGAAATCATTTTTTCATAGCCCCGGACAACCCGGGAAAAAAACCCGCTGTCCCGCCGTTCAATCCTGTCCAGACGCCGGACCTTCTGCTGACGGGCCAAACCCGTCTGCACGCTTACCTCCAAATAGAAAGTCATGTCCGGCATCAGCCCTTGAACAGCTTCAAGATTAACCCTCTTAACCAGCTCTACATCTTGTTCCAGGCCATATCCCTGGTAGGCCACGCTGGAGAACAGGTAACGGTCGCAAATTACAGTCTTGCCCCGGGTCAATGCCGGCAGGATAATATCCTGAACCAGTTGGGCCCTTGCCGCTGCCAGCAGCAGCACCTCTCCCCATTTGGTCAGCACCGTCTCCGGGTCGAGCAGGATAGCCCGCAATTTGTCGCCCACGGGAGTGCCGCCGGGTTCACGGACATAGACATATTCTGCCCCCTGTCCGGCAAAAAAATCTGCCAGCAATTGCGCCTGAGTAGTCTTGCCGCACCCGTCCAGCCCTTCAAATACTATGAAAGTACCCTTTATATCACTTCTATCCATCGGCTTATCACCTTTCTGGCGTGGAGCTCTTCGAGAAAATCGACATGTTCGCCGGTGAGCCTTTGCCCGGGAACGATAACCAAAGTACCGGGCGGATAGGGGGCAATTACCTGACGGGCAATGCGGCCCCGGGCATCCCTGAAACCAACCCTCTTGCCCCCGCGCTGCCATGCCTCCCGGGGAGAAACCTCCTGGACCGGCAACGGCGGAATTGCCAGCGGCGGGCGCCGCACCGCGGAGAGGGCGGCCAACCGGGGCAGGAGCCGGCAAAGTGCTCTGATACCAGCGTCATCGTAGGCGTCGGCCAGCGTCAGCATAAGCAAAACTTTATTGCCCTGGACCAACTCGGGATACACACCGGCGCGACGCAACAGCTTCTCCATGCCCAAACGGGCAGGCAGGGTAAATTTGGTCCAGTCCCTGGGCGCGGCTCCGGAAAACACCTGCAAGTTTAGCGCCCTGCACTGCAAAGACAATGCTTTTTCCAACCGGGCCAGCCGTTTGAGCAGCCTTTCTGCATGGTTGCGGGCGTATTCTCCGGCGAATTCCAGGGAAGCCAGGAGCAGGTAGCTGGGGCTGGTGGTATGGAACAGGTTGAGCCAATGTTGGATTTCAGCGGCCAGCCCCCCGTCGTTGAGGTGCAACCATGCCGCCTGGGTTAAAGCCGGCAAGGTCTTGTGGGGGCTTTGCACAATTATATCACATGCCGCATCCACTGCGCTGACGGGCAGGTTTACTGCCCCTCCGAACTTGAGATGTGCGCCGTGAGCCTCGTCGGCAATAACAGCGACACCCGCAGAATGGCAGAGTCTGGTTAAAGTTGCAATATCGGGTACAAACCCGAAGTAATCTGGGTTGGTAAAAAGCGCGCCCTTGAGCGAGTGCCCTGCAATCAGCTTTGCAACCTGGTCCGCTGTCGGCGGCAACCAGCGTTGTTCCGGGATACAATAATCCTGCTCCAGCCAGACCGGAACCGCCCCGGAATGGATAAGGCCGGCGACAACGGATTTATGACTGGCCCTGGGCACCAATATTTTGTCTCCGGGCCCGACAACACTGGCTATGGCCGCCATTAAACCGACGCTGCTGCCGTTGACCAGAAAAAACGTCCTGGCCACCCCGTATGTTTCTGCCACCCTGGCCTGGGCGCGCATGATAGCAGCTTGAGGATTGTGGAGGTTATCCAAACCCGGCAGTTCCGTGGCATCGAATTTGGGCACCAGCTGGGAAAACCGGTTTTTGTGTCCCGGCATGTGAAAGGGAAACCGGTCAAGTCTGGCCAATCGGGTTAATCGCCGTGCAAGCTCCATGAGTTTCTTCCTTTTTTTCTATTATTATACATAAAAAAAAAGGGTATGGGCAATTACTCCTACCCTTTGCCTACTTCTTGCGCTCTTTTTTGTTGTTGCAGCCCATTGCGCGCCTAACCTGTCTGCCACAACTCCTTTAATTTGCGCACGTAAAAAGCGTACCTGGGATCTTTGACATCGGTGGCGCTGATGGCGCTGAGGCAGCCGGCGCAAATATACCCGCGCACCAGCCAGATGCCTTCGGCGTTGAGCTGGGTGCAAATGTGACATTTATGGAGTTCTCGCGTCTCCTTCACCGCAATCACCATCTTCTAAAAATTTCTATTATCATGGGTATTTTGCCCGGCCTGCCCTAAGATATTCCGGGAGTACATTTTATGTCATTTTTACGTAATTTGGTGCCTCGGTTGTAATCTCCACGCCATGGGGGTGGCTTTCCCGCAACCCGGCATTGGTAATCTGAACGAATTTAGCTTTTTTCAGCGCGGCTATGTCCTTGGCCCCGCAATAGCCCATGCCGGCGCGCAAGCCGCCCATGAGCTGGTAAACAATATCGGCCACCGACCCACGGTAGGGCACCCTCCCTTCGATGCCTTCGGGGACCAATTTTTTCTGCTCACTCTGGAAGTACCTGTCCCTGCTCCCCGCCCGCATGGCGCCAATCGACCCCATGCCGCGGTACACCTTGTAGCTGCGTCCCTGATATATTTCCAGGGAACCCGGACTCTCATCGGTTCCTGCCAACAGGCTGCCCACCATAACCGTATCTGCGCCTGCCGCAATGGCCTTTACAATGTCGCCGGAGTACTTTATTCCCCCATCGGCGATTATCGGCACACCTGTTCCCTCGGCAGCACGGGCACAATCCATTATGGCTGTCAGTTGGGGAACGCCCACGCCGGCAACTACTCTGGTGGTGCAGATTGAACCCGGACCGATTCCTACTTTAACTGCATCGGCGCCGGCGGAAATGAGCGCCCTGGTTGCTTCGGCTGTGGCGACATTGCCGGCAATTATTTCGGTGTCGGGAAACTCTTCCTTGAGGCGATAGACCATGTCCAGCACCGCCCGGGAATGCCCGTGGGCGGTATCCACCACAATTACATCGACCTTGGCGTCCACCAATGCCCGGGCCCGTTCCAAGGTATCCGGAGCAATGCCAACCGCGGCAGCCACCAGCAGTCTGCCCTGGCTGTCCCGGGCCGAGTTGGGATAAGTGCGCGCTTTTTCAATATCCTTGATTGTAATCAGGCCGCGCAAGTTGTAATCGGCATCCACCAGCGGCAATTTTTCGATCCGATGCGCAGCCAGAATTTTCTTGGCCTCCTCCAGGGTGGTCCCTTCGGGCGCAGTGACCAGGTTTTCGCTGGTCATGACTTCCGATACTTTGCGCTGAAAATTCTCTTCAAATCGTATGTCCCGGTTGGTAATAATGCCCACCAACTTACCGTCTTTGACGATAGGGACGCCCGAAATACGGTAGCGTTCCATCAGGGCATCGGCCTCAGCCACCGTGGCGTCCGGACCCAGATAAAAGGGGTTGGTGATGACCCCGTGTTCCGACCGCTTGACGGTGTCCACCTGCCGGGCCTGTTCTTCTATGTCCATATTCTTGTGAATTACCCCGATGCCGCCTTCCCGAGCCATGGAAATGGCCATCCGGGCTTCGGTTACAGTATCCATACCCGCGCTGAGCAGCGGAATGTTGACATTGAGGTTCCTGGTTAATTTGGATTTCAGGCTGACCGTGCCGGGCAAAACCTGAGATTCAGCAGGCACCAGTAATACATCGTCAAAAGTCAGGGCCAGTTTTAATATTTTGTCCTGCATTTCTGCTCCTCCTTGCAAAAAAAATTTTAGTTATTATACCAGTTAAGTTCCCCGGTTACAAATACAATGATGCTTAAGTCATCGCCTTCTTGCATATAGTCCTATGGGGTGCCCCGGAGGTGATGGCTTGAAAAGGGTAAAGATTATCTTCATCAATGTCCTCTTTGTAACTGCGACCACCTTGCTTTTGCGCACAATTGGCCTGATGTTTCAGGTTTACTTGTCCAACAAAATTGGCCCCGAGGGCATGGGCCTTTTTCAGTTAATCCTGTCGGTTTATTATCTGTCTGTAACTCTGGCCGTCGCCGGCATACGCCTTGCAGTCATCCGCCTGGTGGCCGAAGAAGCTGGCCGGGGAAACCGGCCCGGCGCCTTTCAAGCCGTGACAGTTGCCCTTCGTTACGGGGTTGGCCTGGGCAGCCTCTGGGGAGCAATTTTGTTATTGAGCGCAAATTACCTGGGCCATGCCTGGCTGGCCGATGCCAGGACAATTCCGGCCCTGCGCATTCTGGCCTTTACTCTGCCATTGCTGGCCGCATCTTCGGTGTACAGCGGCTATTTCACTGCCGTACGCAAACCTGTCAAAGCTGCCGTCATACACATTGCCGAACAGGTTGTCCGCGTTGCGGCAACCGTCATTCTCCTGCTGTGCCTGCCCAATAACCTTGAGGCAGCTTGCCTGGCCATCGCCGTCGGCTCATGCTTTGGCGAGGGAGCCGGGTTGCTAATGCTCCGTCATGCCTACATAAACGAACAAAGCCGGTACGCGGATAAAGACAAAACGCCCAACCTGTTGCGGCGGATGTTGCAGATCTCTGTTCCCGTGGCGGCCAGTGCGTATGTTACCTCTGGCCTGCGCACCCTGCAACAACTGCTGATTCCGGCCGGACTGCGCAGGAGCGGGGCCACGGCTCAGGCCGCTCTGGGCGTCTACGGCACCATTCAGGGCATGGTTATCCCCCTGGTCATGTTTCCCGCCGCCTTTATCTATGCCGTCACCGATCTCATCGTTCCGGAGCTGGCCGAATGCCAGGCTGTCGGCAACGACGTGCGTCTCAATTACATCCTCACACGGGTGTTTAACCTGGGGACCCTGGCTTCATTATTTATTATGGGCATTTTTTTCCGTTACTCCCGCCATTTGGGCCTCCTGATTTACAGGAGCGGCGAAGCCGGCCTCTACCTGCGTGTCCTGGCGCCGCTGGTCATAGTTATTTACGTGGACAGCATTGTCGACGCCATGCTCAAGGGAATTGGCCAGCAAGTCAGCTCCATGGGATTTAACATTCTCGAATCCGGCCTCAGCGCAGTCCTGCTCTATGTCCTGCTCCCGCGTTATGCCGTCGGCGGCTATATTTTTACCATCTTTGCGGCACGGATGCTCAATTTTATCCTCAGCCTGTTCCGCCTCCTTAAAGTCACCGGCTTCAAACCAGATATGGTCATGATTGGCAAAGCGATGTTCAGCCTGTTCAATGCCGTAGTCATTACTAATTTGCTCCTGCAAGAACTGAGTCTCGAACACTTTCCCTTTGCGGCCCTGGCGCTTCATATAGCTTGCGCCGGTCTGATTTATTACTTCTTGCTCCGCGTACTGCGCTGCATTACCACTGAAGACCTTAGGTGGTTTAAATCCATCTTTACTTAATCCCCGTTTCCCGGGTTTTCCCGTTAAAAGCCAACGCGGCGACATTTTTTGACAACGAGAAAACGACATTTTCCCCCGCCGGCAAAATCCCGGCATTTCGCCGGCCCTGTTGGCTTCCCGTTCCTTTTGCCGCCGGCGGTGCAAGTTGGCAACGGGCCAGGCATTATGCCGCGCCCCAAAAAGGCAGCCCTTGCTCTCGCCGGACAAAAAGAACCGTCCCCTTAAAGAAAAAACCGCTCAAACGAGCGGTTTTTTGATCCGGCAGCGACCTACTCTCCCAGGGGGAACCCCCAAGTACCATCGGCGCTGAAGGGCTTAACTTCCGTGTTCGGGATGGGAACGGGTGGGACCCCTTCGCCATAGCCACCGGATAGAACT
>JAAYIH010000041.1 GCA_012523545.1 Bacillota bacterium | reverse complement strand
CGGGTGCTGGAAATCATCGAGCAGCCGCCGGAACCCGAGCGGGTTATATTGCCCGCTGTCCCCCGCACCAGGGCGGCCGTGGCCCTGGAAGAGGTCAGTTTTGCCTATGCTCCCGAGGAAGGAAACGTCTTAAAGGGCGTCAGCCTGCGCGTGGAAGAAGGGGAAACGGTGGCCCTGGTGGGCCCCAGCGGCGGCGGCAAGAGCACGGTATTTAAACTCCTCCTGGGCTTTTATTCCCCCAATGCCGGCGCCATCTCCATCCTGGGCAAAGGCCTGGATCAGTACACCTTGCAGGAACTGCGGGACATAATTGCCTACGTCCCCCAGAACCCTTACCTCTTCAACGGCACCATTGCCGAGAACATCGGCTTTGGCAAGCCTGGAGCCTCGCTGGAGGAAATAGAAGCGGCGGCCAGGGCTGCCTGCGCCCATGACTTCATCAGCCAGTTTCCCGACGGGTACGAGACCATGGTGGGCGAGCGCGGCAGCCACCTGTCCGGCGGCCAGCGCCAGCGCATTGCCATCGCCAGGGCAATCCTCAGGGATGCTCCCATTTTGCTGCTGGATGAGGCCACTTCTTCCCTGGACAGCGAATCCGAGGAGCAGGTGCAACTGGCCCTGGCGCGGCTGATGAAGAACCGCACCACCCTGGTCATCGCCCATCGCCTCTCCACCGTCCGGGATGCCCACCGCATTGTGGTCATTGCCGGCGGCAGGGTGGCGGAGGAGGGAACCCATCAGGAGCTCTTGCAGGCCGGCGGAATCTACCGCCGCCTTCACGAAATGCAGTTTGCAGAAGATATGCAGGATGCAGGATAGGGCGCCCCCGGCGCCCTGTTTAGTTTTGCCCGGGCAATACCGGGATGGGACAAAAGGATATCCAGGGCGGCAAGCCTGTGTTATACTCTGGATTAGACGGCAGTTCGCCGGCACGGGCCGGAGGGTAAGGCTGGATTCCGGGCAAGAAAATATCATTAAGAAACGGGGAGCTCGACTGTGCACAATGACTGGAAACGGAAAGTAATACTGTTTCTGACGGGGCAGACCATTTCGCTGTTGGGTTCGGCCCTGGTCTAGTATGCCATCACCTGGCACATTACCCTGGCCACCCAATCCGGGGTGATGATGACCATATCCATCATCTGCGGGTTCCTGCCCACCTTTTTTATCTCTCCCTTTGCCGGGGTCTGGGCAGACCGCTTTCCACGCAAGACGGTGATTATCCTGGCCGATTCCTTCGTCGCCCTGTCGCCACTGGTGCTGGCGATACTGTTCTTCATGGGTTACAATTCCCTGGCGCTGCTCTTTGTTATGTCTACTCTGCGCGCCCTGGGTTCCGGGGTGCAGTCCCCGGCTATTGAGGCGCTCCTGCCCCAGCTGGCGCCCAGGGATAAACTCACCAGGGTGAATGCCGTAAACAGCTCCATTCACGCCGCAGTTTACCTGCTCTCGCCGATGCTCAGCGGCGCCCTGCTCAGCTTTGCCAGACTGGAAACCATCTTCTTTATCGATGTCATCACTGCCGCCATTGCCGTGTCCATCTTGCTTTTCCTGTTGCAGGTTCCCGCCCATGCCAAGGCGGCGGGCAGGCAGGTTACCGGTTATTTTCGCGATATGCGGGAGGGGATTGCCTACGCAATTAGAAATGACTTTATCAGGACTTATTGCCTCTTTAATATCTTCTTTCTGATCCTGATTGCCCCGGCGGCGTCTTTGACCCCCCTGCAGGTGGCCCGGACTTATGGTGATGACGTATGGCGCCTCACGGCCATGGAAGTAGTCTTCTCTTTGGGAATGATTGGCGGCGGGGTGCTGATGGCTGCCTGGGGAGGATTCAGAAATAAGCTGCATTCCATGACTTTGTCCAACTTCATCATCAGCGTCTGTACCTTTGCCCTGGGTGTGGCGCCTGTCTTCTGGCTCTACCTGGTTTTTATGGGAATCTTCGGGGTTGCCATGCCAGTCT
>JAAYIH010000040.1 GCA_012523545.1 Bacillota bacterium | reverse complement strand
GGAAAATGGGGCGGACAGCTGGCAAGCTTACCCACCGACATCGCCGCTTTGGTGAAGACAATCCAGGGCCTGGTGGTCCACGTCCACTGGGCCGAGCGCTACGGCCTGAAGTTATCCGCTCAGCGCAAAGCAGAAGTTCAGTTGCGCAAAACTGAGCCCATGCTGCAGCGCATATTGGAACTGGATGCCAGGCCGTTGACCGAACCGCGGCCATTGGAAAAGCGCCTGGCGGGCAATTGCCGCGACTTCTCCACCTTGCTGTGCTCGATTTTGCGCAGCCAGGGCGTTCCCGCCCGGGCCCGGTGCGGCTTTGCCACTTACTTCTGGCCTGAAAAATATGAAGACCATTGGGTCTGCGAATACTGGCGGCAAGAAGAAGGGCGCTGGATTCTTGTCGACGCTCAAATCGATGCACTGCAACAGCAAGTACTGAGCATCGATTTCGATACCCTGGACGTCCCCCGGGACAAATTCGTTGTCGCCGGCAAGTCCTGGTTCATGTGCCGGCAAGGTGGGGCCGACCCCGGGGAATTTGGCATCTTTGACATGCGGGGGCTGTGGTTTATCCGCGGCAACCTGGTCAGGGACATCGCCGCCCTCAACAAAATGGAACTGTTGCCCTGGGACAGCTGGGGACTGGCGGATTGCCGGGATGAGGACCTTACACCTGATGACTGCCAGCTCCTGGACAAGCTGGCGCAAGCGACCATGGCTGACCCGACCAATGACGAGTTAATCAGGAAGTTGTATGAGGACGACCGCATCCGGGTTCCAGCCGTGATAAAAAGCTATACCGAGGCAGGACCAGTGGAAGTTGTTCTCTAGCAGGCAGGGATCAAGCATTATTTCATCACTTTTTTGTACCGTGCCGGTTGCATGACAATTACATTCTGGGAGGGAGGATCGTGCGACCCGGGGTATGCATTGACTTCGCCGCCTGGCTAAAATGAGGGAGTAACTGCGCGAAACGCACCTGGGGCTATTGTACAATTAAATATAAAAATGTCACTTGCCATCCGGAGAGCGAATACACTGGAACAGATTCCGTATAACCCCTCCTGGTATTGCTTTGGGCCGAAACTCTCCTGCAAGGGCAAGAGAGGATGGCGGCCCCTATTTTATGTCGTCATGCCAACCCGGAAATGATGGGTCAACAGGTGTTGCAGCGGCCAACAGAGAATAGATGAGAGCAGGGCAGGGGAGAAGAAGAGGGTGGGGTCCTTGCCCAGTATTGTCGGAAAAATGTATTACAGAGAATGCAGAAAGATTACTGTCGCCGCAAATGGTCACGCGTTTTGCCACTTATTGCCGTCTAGGCAATGCCGTCGCCTGGAAAACAAAATTCAATCTCAGCTTAAGCCGGAACAAATTACACATATTTGGGGGTTACTCGGACACACGTTGAAAAATTAGCCCGGGGCGCCAAAAAACGAGGCCGTATTTTGCGATTTTAGGCCCCTGGAATTTCGCGGTAAGGTCATAGGTATCCCGAAACGGGCCATGCCTTTTATGGCCATCGTAAATGGCCGAAAAAACCGGGCAACTAATCACGGGACGAAAGCTAGCGCTGTATGCGGCAAAATTAACAGCGCCGACCCAATTTTACAGTGGACAAGCCCAAAAAAAGAGGTTGAAAGAATTGGAAAGCAAGAGAGGGGGCAAAAAACCAGGCTGCATTGCGCCCGGATTCTTTTCTACTTTACATAATATATATTATCGGAAGTTAGTTAGGTGACATAAACCGGTGACATAAATTGCCGGGAAGCCTTGTTCAGGCTTTCCCGGCTGAAAAATCAATGCTCATACATTGCTTTATAAAAATCGTAATCCTGTTCCAGCCAGTCCGGTTCCTGGCCGGAAAAAGGTTCCGCTGGCTTTTCAGGATCCAGGCGGCCAAACCAAAATTCATCTTCCTGCCAATACTCGAACCAGTCGGCGGGTTGCTGCAGCTTGTTATAGTATTCCAAGGGAAATTTACGCACCGAGCAATCACCCCGGTACAGTATTCCCGCGAATGAGCTCTGCAATGCGCCAAACCCTTTGCCTGCCAAGACCTGGAAACCTTCCCGAACTCATGTTTGCTTTTTGTATTTTTATTTGTTATAATGTAGGAAATTCCACTGCACAGGAGGTCTTAACGTGAAACGTCTGACTCCTCGCCAGCAGGCTATTCTCGACTTCATTAAGGCGTCAGTTCATCAACGCGGTTATCCGCCCTCGGTGCGCGAGATTGGCGAAGGGGTCGGTTTGCGGTCCTCTTCCACCGTCCACGCTCATCTCAGCAAACTGGAAGAAAAGGGCTTTATTCGCAGGGATCCCACCAAACCCAGAGCAATTGAAATTCTGGTTCAAGACTCCCCTCCTCCTCTCCCCTCCCCTGCCGAGTCCGCAGAAGTCATTTCTATCCCTGTTTTGGGCCGGGTTGCTGCCGGCATGCCCATTCTGGCGGAACAAAACATCGATGACTATATCAACATCCCCACCGATTTTGCCAAACCCGGGGCCACGCAGTTTTGTTTAAGAGTTAAAGGGGACAGCATGAGCGACGCCGGCATTCTGGATGGCGACATCGTCCTGGTGCGTCAACAGAACACAGCAGAAAACGGAGAAATCGTAGTGGCCATGTTGGACAACGAAGCCACGGTCAAACGTTTTTATAAACTGGACGATCAAATTAAATTGCAACCGGAAAATCCCAAGTACGACCCCATTTATTCCCGGGATGCGGTTATTTTGGGCAAGGTTGTGGCAGTGTTCCGGTTATTGTAACTACAATTTTCTCAGATTGCGGACAAAGCGCTTGCGAATAGCTTCTTTGACCAATATATTTTTGTTTTCGCTTATCAGCACTATGTTGCCTTTGCGCCACTGGGCAAAAATTTCCATGGCATCAGCAAGATTTCTTGCCCTTTCCAGCATGTATTCAATTAACTGCCGCGCACTTCGCTCGTTCTCGATTGCGGGAGTGACATCTTTTTTTTCCGCCACCTGACTGCGCAAAACAAAATCGTATTGTTCCACGCCTATGCAATATTTCCCTTTCTCTGTCTCCAGCAACTGGTACACCATGTATCTGGTTCGGTAAGGATTGCTGGGGTCGATGCGAAAGCGGCGTTTTTTTTGTAAGACTACTGACATTTTTCCCTTCCTCCCTGCCAGGTTATGTACTCTTATATATATTTCTGGGCAACCCAACTCTTGCCTGGATAGCAATAAAAAAGTAACCCCATTGGGGTCACCTGCTCCCTGTCCATCCGACAGGGCGTTTTGTTTGCCGGGACTGCGTTTTTCGCGCAGTTCCTCTTTTTAGGGCAGGTTTAGAGGGCAGGTTATAAAATATGCGCTATGATGACATAACCATAAACAGCCAGGACGCCCAGCTTAAATACAGTGGCAGTGGCATAGCCAAACAATGCCCCTACAGCGATGCTGGCCGCTTGGTTGAAATCCCGGCCGCTGAGCATCTCTCCGGCCAAAGCGCCCAGGAAACAGCCTGCCAGCATGCCCGGAATTTGGAAAACCGTCAATCCCGCCACCAGGCCGATGGCCGAGCCAATGGCGCCGGCCTTGCTCCCGCCTCTTTTTTTTACCCCCAAAGCTGTGGCGAGATAATCGATGCCCACGGTGATGGCCGCCAGCAAAGACAACCAAAACATCGTCATTCCCGATATGCCCAGGTAACCGAAAAACCAGAAATCCGCTGCAACGAGTGCCCAAAGGACGGGAATTCCCGGCAGGCCGGGCAAAACAATTCCGGCCAGGGTCAGGGCAATAGCTGCCAGGGCAATAACCAGCAAAATTATGGTTTGCAAACGCACCTACTCCTCTCTCAGGGCGGCGAAAGCGCTACAAATAGCTATGAGACCGTGTTCGAACCCCAGCCCGCCTTGCAGGTACACCGCATAAGGCGGTTCCACCGGACCGTCGGCGCTGAGTTCAAGGCTGGCGCCCTGAATAAAGGTGCCGGCGGCCATAACTACCGGAACGGCGTAACCGGGTATTGCGCCGGGAATTGGCGCTGCAAAGCTGTCCACCGGCGACCAGGCCTGGATGGTTTGGCAAAACTGGATCATGGCCTGGGCGGAATTGAGCTTGATGGCCTGGACCAGGTCGAACCGCTCTTCATCCCACCGGGGCAGGGCTTCATAACCCAGGCTTTCCGCCAGAGCGGCGGCAAAGCGGGCGTTGGCCAGCGCCTGTCCGACAAAATGGGGCGCCAAAAAGAGCCCCTGGAACATGGTGCGCAGGTACGGCCCGGTGGCGCCGATTTCTCCTTCCAGCCCCGGCGCCAGCAGCCGGTCACAGGCGTTGGCAACCAATTCCTTTTTGCCCGCCAGGTAGCCGCCGGTCTCAGCCAGACCGCCGCCGGGATTTTTAATCAGAGAACCAACTGTCAAGTCGGCGCCGGCGTGCCCCGGTTCTTCGGCCTCGACAAATTCGCCGTAGCAGTTGTCCACCACCACCTTGGGCGGGCTGGACCGCCGTGCCCGCAGCCAGTTAACCAGCTCCCTGATTTGCTGACAACTTACAGGCCTGCGCAGGGAGTACCCCCTGCTCTTTTGGACATAAATGAGCTTAACTCGGTCGGTGAGAGCGGCATCGATTGCGGCAAAATCAAATTCACCGGAGCCCAGCAAGTCTATACTCTGAAAGGTTATGCCCAGGCTGGAAAAACTGCCGGGGCCCCGGCTGTTGAGGACGGTCTCCAGGGTGGCATATGGGACGCCGGTGACGGAAAGCACCTGGTCGCCGGGCATGAGGTTGCCGCTGAGAGCCAGCCACAGGGCGTGGGTACCCGAAGCAATTTGCGGGCGCACCAAAGCCGCTTCGCAGCCAAAGACATCGGCATAAATGGCTTCCAGCCTGGCCCGCCCCTCATCGTTGTACCCATAGCCGGTGGAACCCCACAGATGGTGGCTGGCCACCTGGTGCCGGGTAAAAGCCTCCAACACGCGGGCCTGATTGATGAGAGCCGTGTCATTGTCGTCGGCGCTGATCTGGTCCAAAGCCCGGCCGATGGCCGGCGCCAGGGCGGGGAAACGCCGGGCAAGGTACTGTCCGATTTTATGCATGTATCACACCTCGTTCAGGGGTAGAGAATATACTCTTTGCTGGCGCTGCTCAAAAAGTCGCAGGATTCCAGGGTCTGCAGCTGCTCCCTGGTGGGATTAGCCACATGCCGCAAGCGTACAGCGTGCCGGCGGATGGCCGTTTCCAGCAGGTTGCGCACCAATCTGGCATTGCTAAAGTCATTGTATGAATAGCTGATGTGCTGGTCAATGATTTCCTTCATCTTATTGTAGGCACGGGTGGTCAGGCGGTATTCCCGTTCCTCCAGCATCAGCTGTGCTATCTCCAGGAGTTCCTGCACAGAATAATCGGGAAAATGGAGCTGAATGGGGAAGCGGGAGCGCAAACCGGGATTGAGGCGCAGGAATTCTTCCATGGGAGCGGTATACCCGGCCAGGATCAGGATAAATTCATTTTTGTAATCTTCCATGGCCTTGACCAGGGTATCCACGGCTTCCTTGCCGAAATCCTTTTCGCCGCCCCTGGCCAGGGAATAAGCTTCGTCGATGAAGAGCACCCCGCCCATGGCCCTTTGCACCTTTTCCCGGGTCTTTTGCGCAGTATGTCCGATATATTCGCCGACCAAATCGGCTCTTTCCACCTCCACTATGTGCCCTTTGGGGAGAACCCCCAATTCATGCAGGAGTTTGCCGAACAGGCGCGCCACCGTCGTTTTCCCCGTTCCAGGGTTGCCTTTGAAAATCATGTGCAGCACCATGGGCTGATTGCGCAGGTTGTGGTGTGCCCGCTGTTTTTGCACAGAAATAAAGGCCTCCAGCTCATTGGCCAACTCCTTGACCTTTTCCAGCCCGACCATGTTGCCCAGTTCGGCCAGGGCGGCACAGCTCGGCCGCGTTATAGTTACTTTGGCTTGGGTTTGCCGGGCAAAATGCCCCTGGGTCACTGTCTTTTGTACATCAGGGGTGACAACCTGTCTCATCTTCTCTCCCCCTTTGCAAACACACCGGCCCGGCTTATATATATGCGGTGAAAGGGGGAACTGTGAAAATACACCCGGACAGGGTGTATTTTTTACTCTTCGGCTTCCTGGACATACAGCTGAACAGGACGGAGGGGAACAATTGTGGAAATGGCGTGTTTGTATATGAGCTGCTGTTTGCCGTCGCTGTCCATTACCACGGTAAAATTGTCAAACCCGCGCACATATCCCTTAATCTGGTATCCGTTGAGGAGGAATATGGTAACCGGAACGCCGTCTTTACGAATTTGATTGAGGAAAACGTCCTGTAAGTTGATGTTTTTGCTCAATGGTTCCACCGCCTTTATTTCTGTTTATCTTTTACTCCCTTATTTCGCCTTTCCCGCCTGTATTTCCTGCAAAATGGATAAAATCCTTTCCACTGTTGCCGGCGGGTGGGAATTGTCCAGCCAGGTCACCTCCTGCATCCCCCGAAACCAGGTCAATTGCCTCTTGGCGTAGCGGCGGGTATCCTGCTGGAGGTGTGCGACCATTTCCGCCAAGGTCCATTTGCCTTCCAGGTAAAGGTTGCAGTGGCGGTAACCCAAACCCTGCATGGCATTGCTGTGGGGCGAATAACCGCGCTTGCGCAATTCAATATACTCTCCCACCAGGCCCTGCCTGATCATGGACTCCGCCCGGGCATTAATCTTTGCATACAGTTTGGGCCTGGGCAGGTTGAGGGCAAAGATAATGGGCTGAAAA
Organism: Bacillota bacterium; assembly: GCA_012523545.1. Lineage (GTDB taxonomy): Bacteria > Bacillota > Proteinivoracia > UBA4975 > UBA4975 > JAAYIH01. The sequence continues at coordinate 56,085 of JAAYIH010000040.1, read as the reverse complement.
GGGTTGGCTTGGCCGGCATGCCGCTGTATAACTGACGGCTGCTGCCCGGTGAGAAGATAAATTTCAAGGGCGCGGATGATGCGGCGCCGGTCTTTAATCCTGGCTGCGCTTTCCGGGTCGACTTTACCCAGCCAGGCTTCCATGTATTCCCGACCGCGGGCTTCCCAGGTTGCATTGAGTTCAGCTCTGCACCGGGGGTCATACGGCATTTCTTCCAGTGGAAAGTTTTCGCAGACAGCGCGGATATACAGGCCCGTCCCTCCTGCCATGATGGGGAACCGGCCGCGGCGCCAGATATCCCGGGCGGCGGCTGTGGCATGGATTTTGTAAAGTGCCGCCGAAAAATCCTGGTCGGGCTCCACTATGTCCAGCATGTGGTGAGGCACCCTGGCACGGGTGGCGCGGTCCACCTTGGCTGTGCCTATGTCCATAAACTTATAGACCTGCATGGAATCGGCGGAGATGACCTCCCCTCCGCAGGCCAAAGCAACTTCCACGGCCACATCCGATTTTCCCGTTGCCGTAGGGCCGCCGATAACCAAAAGGGGTATTTTTTCAGCCATCGTTACTCTCCTTTATGTCCAAAACGCCGTAGGCTATTTTCTTATCCTCACTCCCCGGCGCCAAGCTCAACCCCAAACCGGCAAAATCAAAGGAGGAATGCTGTTTAACCACCACCCTGCGCCTGGCCACACGGGAAGCCAGGGCAATATCCTCCCGAGTCAGGGGGCGGTGAAAGGCCAGCGGCCGCAGGGGCCGCAAGGCAGCTGCTTCCAGAATGGGTTTGGAAAACATGGGGTCGAAATAAACCACGTCGAAGCTCCCTGGCGGCAACGCTTCCAGGTACTCCCGAAAGTCGGCATGGCGGAGCTCAATGGCCCGGGCGAGTTCCCGCAGCCTTTCCGGTCCGGAATAGTGCCGCAAGCCATGGTCTGCCACCAGGTACACCGGCAGAGATTTTTCCAGCGCCACTACCCTTCCCTGCTGGCCCACCGCCATTTGCGCCACCAGGCTGTCGGCGCAAAAACCGGCAGTGCAGTCCAGCACATTGTCCCCGGGTTTGAGCCCCATTACCCGGACCATGCGATCTGTCTTGCCTTGCCGCATCAGCTTGATGCGCACCGCAGCCATATTGGGATGGAAAAACAATTCACCGGCGGCGGTATGGCAGGAAAGGCGTTCCCTGCTCAAAACCAGGACAGCGCCGTATCGGTCCAGCAACCCGGACAGGCTGAGGTTGCCCCTGTCAATGTATGTAATTCCGTACCTGCGCCCTATTTCCATGGCCTCCTGAACTAGCTGGGCGACAGGCTTGCGGGATGTAGTGATTATCATGGTTATCTCCTGGCAAACATTTTTTCCAGGTCCGCCCGGTCAAAGGCAATCCAGATAGGGCGCCCGTGGGGACATGTCCGGCTGTTTTGGCAGCGGTCGAGGTCCAGCAGAAGCTGGCGGACCTCTGCCCTGGACAGGCGCTGATTGGCTTTGACTGCCCCCTTGCAGGCCAGGAGCATCATGGCGGCCTGGCTGTAATCGCTGAGATTGTAGCCGGCGCCCTGGGCATCCTCCAGCGTCTCGAGAATCTCGTTGACGTCCCTGGGGGTGAGAACGGCTTTGAACAAAATGGGAACTTCCCTGATAATCATGGCTTCATCCGTTAACTCAATTTTAAACCCCAATTCGGCCAAACGGTGAAGATGGACGGCCAGGAACTGGCGCATCCGGCCGGACACCGGTGTTTCCACCGGTACCACCACCTGGCTGGGCCGTTGCCCTTCCCGGAGGCTCTGCAGGTATTTTTCATACAACACCCTTTCCTGGGCGGCGTGCTGATCCAGCAGGCGCAGTTCCCGGTCAGTAGCAATCACAACGTATGTGGAAAACACCTGGCCCAAAATCTCCATGTTTCCCAGCCCATCCGCTGCTGTTACGCTGGGCAATTCCAGTGCTTCCTGTATATATCCGTCCTCCTGGCGCGGGCGGGAATAGGTCGCAAACGCCTGGGCTTCTGCCCGCTGGGGCACCGGTGCTGAAACAGGTTCACCCTCGCGACCTGAAAAAGTCCATTGGGTCATGCCCTGCAGAGCCTGCAGGCAGGCGCTGTACACCAGGTGAAAAACTGCATTGCCGTCGGTAAATTTCACTTCCCGCTTGGCAGGATGGACATTTACATCCACCAGGTCGTTGGGCACCCTGATGTTGAGAAAAGCCAGCGGAAAACGGCGGACAGGAAGCAGGGTGTGAAAGGCTTTTTCCACTGCGCTGGCAATGAGGGGAACGTTGACCGGACGTCCGTTGACTGTGAAAAACTGCATGGACCGGTTGCCCCGGTGAAATTTAGGGTCGGCGATATACCCGTGCAACGAATATCCGCCCCTGGACAGGTTGCATTCCAGCAGTGCGTCGGCAATATCTGTACCGGCCAGGCAAGCCACGGCGTCCCTGAGGTCGCCGGTGCCCGGCGCATTCAGCACAGACTTGCCGTTGTGGGACAGTTTAAAGGCAATGTGGGGACAAGCCAGAATCAGCTGGGAAACTGTCTGGGTGATGGCGGCAAACTCAGCCGCGGCACTGCGCAAAAACTTCATGCGCGCCGGCGTGTTGTAAAACAAATTAGCCACCGTAACTTTTGTGCCCCCCGGGCTGGCAACGGGTTCCACTGCTCCCTTCTCGCCGCCGCGCACTACAATGCGGCTCCCTTCCCAGCGGTCTCTGGTTCTGCTGACCACAGTCAGCTCCGCCACCGCTCCGATGCTGGCCAGGGCCTCGCCGCGAAAGCCCAGGGTGTTGATGTCGAACAGGTCGGCACTGGAAGAAATTTTGCTGGTGGCATGCCGGTCCACCGCCAGTGCCAGGTCCTGCGGCTCCATGCCATGACCGTCGTCGCTAACCGTTATTCTTTCCAATCCGCCCTTAAATACCTCAATGATAATCGTCCTGGCGCCGGCGTCGACGGCGTTTTCCGCCAGTTCTTTGACCACCGAGGCAGGCCGTTCTATGACTTCGCCGGCAGCTATTTTCTGTACAGTTTCGGCGTCCAGCACCCTAATTTTCATCTTCCCTCACCACCCCTGTTGCCAACTGCTGCAAGCGTTCCAGTGCCAGCCAGGCCTGACGGGGAGAAAGGCCGTCCAAATCCAGCTGGTTCAGGAAATGCAAAAGCTGCTCCAAAACGGGATGCAGCTGCTCCGCTTTGGCCGCAGCAGCCTGGTCCCGGGCAGGCAGGAAGTTTTCTTCCCCAAAGTTCTGCCGCAAATAATGCTCTGCCCGTTCCACCAGCTGCGCAGGCAAGCCCGCCAGCTTGGCCACGTGAATGCCGTAGCTCCGATCGCTGCCGCCGGGGACTATTTTGTGCAAAAATGTTACCTCGCCTCCGCGCTCAGCGACCTGAACCGAACAATTCACCACCCGGGGCAACGCATCGGCCAGGGCAATGAGCTGGTGGTAATGGGTGGCAAAGAGGGTCTTGGCGGCCACAGCCGGGTTCTCGTGGATATATTCCAGGGTGGCCCGGGCTATGCTGAGCCCGTCGGCAGTTCCTGTACCCCGGCCTATCTCGTCCAGGAGGATGAGGCTGTTGGGCGTGGCCCGGCTCAGGATACTGGCCAGTTCGGACATTTCCACCATAAAGGTACTGCGCCCCGAAGCGAGGTCGTCGCTGGCCCCAATGCGGGTATAGATGCCGTCCAACACACCGATTCTGGCTGAGCGGGCGGGAACGAAACTGCCCACATGGGCCAGCAGGGCGATGAGGGCCACCTGACGCATATATGTCGATTTGCCGGCCATGTTGGGGCCGGTAATAATCATGATTTGCCGCGTACCGGTGTCCATGTGGCAGTCATTGGGCACAAATGCAGTGCCGCCGAACCGCTCCACCACGGGATGCCGGCCTTCTTCAATGGCCAGGACGCTGCTTTCTTCCACTTCGGGCCTGCAGTAGCGGTATTCTGCCGCAACCTCAGCCAGGCTCTGCCAGCAATCCAGACCGGCCAAAGCCCGGGCTGTGGCCTGAATGCGGGGAATCCAGCGGCTGACTTCGTCCCGGACCTGGCAAAAAAGCTGGTATTCCAGGTTTTGCATGCGTTCGGCAGCCGAGAGAATTTTGTCCTCCCACTCCTGCAACTGGGGAGTGACAAAGCGTTCGGAATTGACCAGGGTCTGCTTGCGTATGAAGTAATCGGGAACCAGTGACAAGTTGGCCCTGGTCACTTCAATATAATAGCCAAAGACCTTGTTGTAACCGATTTTCAGGGACTTTATCCCCGTTTCTTCCCGGAGGGATGCCTCGTATTGCCTGATCCAGGTGCTGGCCGAAGCCGCCAGGACGCGGAGTTCGTCCAATTCCGGGGAGTAGCCTTCCCTGATTATATTCCCCTCGCGGATGGTCGCCGGAGGATCGGGATTGATGGCCCTTTCCAGCAACGAGCACAGGGCATCATAATCGGTTAATGTTGCCACAGCCTCCCAGTCCAGCCCGGCCACCAGCTGGGCAATTTGGGGTACTGCCCGCAGCGAGGCAGCCATAGCGAGCAAATCCCTGGCATTGACTGTTTTGTAGCTGACCTTGGTCAAAATGCGCTCCAGATCGTATATATCCCGCAATATATTCCTCAGTTTTGTGCGCACCATGTAGCGCTGATAGAAAAACTCAACCCAGTCCAGTCGGCGCTGAATCGCCCGGACATCAGCCAGGGGTGTGACCAGTATGTTTTTTAACATCCTGCTGCCCATGGCGGTTACGGTCTTGTCCACCACCCGCAACAAGCTGGGCCCGTTGGGGCTGCCGTCCAGAGGGACCAGCACTTCCAAATTGCGCTGGGAAGCAGCATCCAGATGGAGATAATTTTGGGGCTCGTGCCAGGAAATTTCGGTCAAATGGGGGGAAAAGATATGCTTGTCCTTTAAATAAGCGCAGACCATAGCCACCGCCCTGGCCGCCAGCGGCCGGGAGTGCAAAAAATGGTTCCGGGGCAATTGCCGGTAAAGGTCGTGAAGTGACTGTGAGTCTTCCTGTACTTCTGTAATAATGCTTTTTATGCCCTGGGCATGGGTTTTGTCCGCCACAATGATTTCGGAAGGATTGAGGGATAGGATAAACGATTCCACCTGCTCTTTGCTGCCCGCAAACTCAGTGCACTGAAACTGGGCAGTGGACACATCGACATAGGCCACCCCCCACTCCTCGCTCCGGCGCACCAGCGCCAGCAACCAATTGTTCCTGGCCGGATCCAGGAGGTTGTCTTCGATGATGGTACCCGGGGTTACCACCCGCACCACTTCTCGTTTGACTAATCCCTTGGCCAGTTGCGGGTCTTCCACCTGGTCGCAAATGGCCACTTTGTAACCTTTTTTGACCAGGCGGCCGAGGTAAGTTTCCAGGGCATGATGGGGCACCCCTGCCATGGGGGTCCCCTCTTCTCCCTCTTTTTTGTCACGGCTGGTCAGCACTATGTTCAATTCCCGGGCAGCAATAACAGCGTCTTCATAAAAGAGTTCGAAGAAATCCCCCACCCGGAACATGAGCAAGCAATCGGGATATTGGGCTTTGGTTTCCCGGTACTGGCGCATCATCGGCGTAATTTTCAAGGTATCAGTCCCCCAGTTCTCCTTCCAGACTCCAGGTCTTTGCGTTGGTTATTCTTACGGGCACCAGGTGACCGGAAAGGTCGCGGCCGCTGGCAAAGAAAACGAGCTTGTTGCTGGTTGTCCGCCCTTTGTTGATGGTGCCGGTACGCTCTTCCACCAGGACTTGCTGGACCGTACCCACCAGCTGCTGGTTGCGTTCCAGGCTGATCTGGTTTTGCAGCTTAATCAGGCGTTGCAGCCTTTCCTTCTTTATCTCCGAATCCAGCTGCCCCTTCATTTTGGCAGCGGGTGTACCCCGGCGCGGCGAAAACATAAAGGTAAAGGCGGAATCAAAGCGTACCTTTTCCACCATGGCCAGGGTGTCCTGAAACTCCGCTTCAGTTTCGCCGGGAAAACCGACGATAAGGTCGGTGGTGAGTGCTATGTCCGGCACTGCCGCACGCAATTTCTCGACAATGCGCAGATAGTGTTCGGCGGTATAGCCCCTGTTCATGCGCTCCAGAATGCGGTTGTTGCCGGCCTGGAGGGGCAGGTGCAGATGATTGCACACTTTGGGCAGCGTGGCCATGGCCTCAAACAGCCGGTCGCCGGCATCCCGGGGATGGGAAGTCATGAAGCGGATTCTTTCAATTCCGGGAATGTCATTGACCATGCGCAGCAAATCGGCGAAATCGGGCTTCCCCGGCAGATCTTTGCCGTAACTGTTGACATTCTGGCCCAGCAGGGTGACTTCCACAAAACCTTCTCTGGCCAGGGCCTCGATTTCCCTGATTATGGTCTCCGGCGGCCTGCTCTTTTCCCTGCCCCGGACATAGGGCACGATGCAGTATGTGCAAAAGTTGTTGCAACCCCAGTTGATGTTGACAAAGGCCTTGTACTTGCCGGAGCGGCGGGCCGGCAATTCCAGTTCCTTTTCGGCCCGCTCCTGCCAGATTTCCAGCACCTGTCGGCGCTCCTGAAGCACTTGTTCCAGGTAATAGTTGAGGGCATTGAGATTATGAGTGCCAATGATGATATCCATGTAGGGGAAGCGGGTCTTAATACGTTTGGCCACTTCCTGCTGTTGGGGCATACAGCCGCAGATACCCAGCACCACATCGGGATTATTCTCTTTAAGTTCACGCAACGTGCCCAGCAGGCCGTATACCTTTTGTTCGGCCTTTTCCCGCACGGCGCAGGTGTTTATCATGATGATATCTGCCGAAGCCATGTCTGGGGCTTCTGTCATGCCTCTGGCCCGGAAAATCCCGGCAACGGTCTCACTATCGCGCTCATTCATCTGGCAGCCAAAGGTGCGAATGTAATAGGTTTTCAGTTCAGTTCTGGTCAACTTTAATTCCTCCGCTGGTAAATCTGCCTATATTTTACACGATAGCGCGGATTAGGGCAAAAGGTCTGCAACCAGCCGTGCGCCACAATCTGGCATACAACTTTGCTCTCGTTTGGCACATACTTAGTGCTGAGGTGATTTTATGTCCAAACAAATGTTGGCCACTTTGACGGCGGAGCACCTGGCGGTACTGGCCATGGCCGACAATCTAAGGGCCAAATTGGCCGGCGCCGGGGCGAGCGGTGAATTAAACGGAGTCAAAGATCAACTGCGGGAATTTGCCGGCGTGGTCAACCAAGCCATAAACCAGCATTTTGTCCAGGAGGAAGAAGAACTATATCCCAAACTGCTCAAAACCAATCCGGGACTGGACTCGACAGTCAGCGCCCTGCGCCAGGACCACGAAGCCATAAAGCAGGCCTGTTGTCGCCTCCAGGCAGAACTCCGGGACGACGGCCCGGCTGCGGGCAACATACTCGACTGCGGCAACGCTCTCCTGGATTGCATTGAAGCGCATTTCAGGCGTGAACACGACGCCTTTGCCGCCATGGTCAGCAAAAAATGATGCCCTCGAGGGGCATCATTTTACATTATTGAGCACAGCTATGATCTCAGCCGCCGCTTTTTCGATGTCATCGGAATTGACGGTGGCCAGCACTTCTTTGCCGGGGATTTGGTAATCGTAGGTATTGTCGTAGTGGCGGAGCAAAATCAGCTCTGCAAAGCGCCTGTAATCCTCCCGGTCCAGGCACTGTTTTAATTCAATCAGGCTGGTTCTTGACAATCTGTGCCGCAGGCGGTACAGGGCGCGGTACATCGTCAGCCGGGCTTGCAGAGAAGTGGGCGTGTAGTCGCGCAAAATGCGCTGGACGCGAACGGGCAGGCTTCCCTCCACCACGACGACCGGAGCGTTGCGCATGGCCTGGAACAAAAAGTCTGGCAGATAAATATTGCCGATGCGCTTGCTTTCCCCTTCTACCAAGATCCATTGGCATCCGGACAGGCTGTTGAGCCTGCGGAGAAGGAGGGCGTCGAAGTCTTTTTGCGTGGCGGGAGAATTCTCCAGGGTCCCGAAAGTTGAACCCCGGTGGCAGGCCAGGCCCTCCAGGTCCAGCACCGGGAAGCCCTTTTGGGCCAACAGGCGCAGAATATCAGTCTTGCCGGTTCCACTCTTGCCCTTGAGGACAATTACCCGCGCCTCGAGCTGAAAGCTTTGCAGTTGCTGATAGACGTATTGACGGAAGCGCTTATAGCCTCCCCGCAACTGCAGCCCGTCAATCCCCGCCATGCCCAATAGTTGCACAGCCGCCTTGCTGCGCATGCCGCCCCGCCAACAAACGGCTACGGGCACCTTGCCGCAGCTGGCGCCGTGGACTTTGCGCACAAAGCGAGAGATATTGGGGCTGAGGATGTCCATGGCCAGAAACCGGGCCGCCTTGGCGTTCTTTTTGTAAACGGCTCCGATTCGCGCCCTTTCCTCTTCATCAAAAAGCGGAATGTTGATGCTGTCCGGAATTTTGCCCTGGCTGAACTCCGAAGCAGTCCTGACATCGATGAGCTGGTATTCCGGCTGGTCGAGGACATCCTCCACTTCAATTTGTTTCACCAATTGCACTGCTCCAACCTTCTTTACCCTAAAATGCTGGCGGATGCAAAATTTGTTTGTTTGTGCCCACTGGAGCGTGGACATCATATAAATGCGGACGGCAGCGATAGCAGAGTCAATGTTTCCGGGGGTATTCTGCGAGTTGTCGTCCGTTTTTTGTCGAAATCCCGAGCTTTAAGGCAAAAAGACACAATAATTGTGTCTTTTTATGATTGCCCGGTCAATTTAAGCTTTCAGGAGAGTCACCAGGTCGCCGTTGTTGAGCAAAGCTGCATTGGCCTCATCCACATCCACGTGGAACTCCAGGCTGAAATTTTCGCTGACCCTGACCAGGACCTTGTCAAAGGTCAAAGCCCGCGGGCCGTCACAACGGACCGACACCAACTGCTTGTCCTCCAGCCCGTTGGCTTCTGCCAGGTCGGGAGTAATGTGGATGTGGCGGTGGGCAATAATGGCCCCTTCCTGCAACTCTATTGACCCCAGCGGCCCCTTAATGGTTATGGGCGCCGAGCCGTCCAGTTCCCCCGAATCCCGCACCGGCGGGCTGATGCCCAGTTTAAAGGAATCTGTCCGGGAGATTTCCACCTGGGTGCGGTTGCGGGACGGACCCAGCACGCGCACACCGGCAATGCTGCCCCGCGGTCCAATGAGCTCAACTTTTTCATCGGCGGCATACTGGCCGGGTTGTCCCAGGTCTTTGGACCGGGTCAACTGATAGCCCGGGCCAAACAACTTCTCCAGGTCCTGCGCCGATAAATGGACGTGCCTGTTGGACACTCCAACCGGTATTTTCAGCACTGACTCCTACCTCCTATACAGGTCACGATTATATTTTCACATATATCGGGAGTTGTAGCAAGGGGCACAGTCCAACTACCCCAGCAGCGACAAGAGAATGCCCGCGGCAATGGCAGAGCCGATTACCCCCGCGACGTTGGGACCCATGGCATGCATCAGCAGGTAATTGTTGGGGTTTTCCTTCAGACCGACCAGCTGGGAAACACGGGCGGCCATGGGCACCGCCGAAACCCCTGCAGAACCGATCAGAGGGTTAACCTTGCCCTTGGTCAGCCAACACATCAGCTTGCCGAAGAGAACACCGGCAGCAGTACCGACGGAAAAGGCGGCAAGGCCGAGGAGGATGATCTTTATGGTTTCCCAGCGCAGGAAGATGTCCGCCGAAGCAGTGGCGCCCACCGTTGTCCCCAGAAAAATGACGACGATGTTGTTCACCTCGTTCTGCGCAGCCTTAAACAACCTGTCCACGACGCCGGATTCGCGGAAGAGGTTGCCCAGCATCAACATGCCGATGAGGGGTACGGCCGAGGGCAGCAAAAAGCCCGTTAAGATGGTGACGATGATGGGAAAGAGGATCTTTTCCGTCTTGCTGACGGGACGCAGCTGTTCCATGACAATCTGGCGTTCTTTTTTGGTAGTCAGCAGCCGCATGATGGGGGGCTGTATGATGGGAACCAGGGCCATGTACGAATAGGCGGCCACTGCGATGGGCCCCAGCAGTTCCGGCGCCAGTCGGGATGTCAGGTAAATGGCAGTTGGCCCGTCTGCGCCGCCGATTATGCCGATGGAAGCGGCCTGGTGAACAGGAAAGCCCAGAAGAATGGCGCCGATGAAGGTCAGGAAAATGCCGAACTGGGCTGCCGCTCCCAACAGCAATGTCCTGGGATTGGCAATCAGGGGCCCAAAGTCTGTAAATGCGCCCACACCCAGAAAGATCAACGGGGGATAAATGCCCAATTTGACTCCCTGGTAGAGGTAGTACAACAGCCCTCCCGGCTGGCCGTTTTCCGGTCCGGCCATGAGATTGGCGCCGGGGATATTGGCCAGAAGCATGCCAAAACTGATGGGCAGCAACAGCAACGGCTCGTATTTTCGGACAATGGCCAGGTACATGAGAAACAGGGAAATTGCAACCATCACCAGCTGGTAGACATCAGCCTGGGCAAAGCCGGTGCTTTGCCAGAACTGAACAATCTTTTCAACCATGGCAACTCCTCTATTCAATGGTCAGCAGAAGCTGACCGGTGTCCACGCTCTGCCCCTCGCTGACAGCAATACTGGTGACGGTGCCTGCTGCAGGAGCGTTGATATTGTTTTCCATCTTCATGGCTTCCAGAACAACCAGTGGTTGGCCATGTTCCACTTTGTCGCCGACTTTGACCAGGATTTTGAGAACAGTACCGGGCATGGGCGCAGTAAGGCTGCCGCCGCCAGCCGGCGCCTGCGGCCTTCCCGCTTGCGGAGTCGGTGCCGGAACTGGCGCTGCCTGTGCAGGAGCCGGCTCAGGAGCAACAGGGCGTTGGACCCGGGGAGCGCTCTCTTCCCTTACCTCCTCCACCTCAACATGGTATTCCTTGCCGTCAACCGTTATCTTGAATTTTTTCATAGCCAGACCTCCTAATTCAGGGAAGTGATGTCGGTGTACCTGCTCCGCTCCCAATTCTCATTGCCCAATACATCGATTACCCTAATTCGGTAAGGCTGATCCAGGGCGGCGACAACAGCCGCAATTGCGGCTATGTGTTGGGGCGGTATCGTCGTTTCCCGGGACGGGGAGTCGGATTGGGCAACATGGACTTCCTTCCCGGATACTTTTGGACTCACCAGGACTTTGGGTATTTTTATTATCTCGGCCAGGGCAAACAGACTGGCAAATACAATGCCCATGCCAATCACGGTAATCCGCAAACCCAGTTGCAGATCCATGTCCCACCCTCCTCTACAGGGGAATATTGCCGTGCTTCTTTGCCGGCTTCTGCTCCCGTTTTCCTGCCAGAATGGTCAGGGCGTTGATGAGGTGGGTTCGGGTGCTGGCGGGCTCGATGACTTCATCCACCAAACCCCGGCCCGCTGCCACATAAGGATTGGCAAAGTTTTCACGATATTCCTTGACCAGTTCCTGGCGGCGGGCATTGGCATCCTCGGCGTCGGCCAGTTCCTTGCGGAAGATAATATTGACAGCGCCCTCCGGTCCCATCACTGCCACTTCGGCAGTGGGCCAGGCAAGGACAATGTCAGCCCCCAGGGACTTGCTGCCCAGGGCGACATACGCGCCGCCGTAAGCCTTGCGCAGGATGACAGTTACTTTGGGCACGCTGGCTTCAGAATAGGCAAAGAGTATCTTGGCCCCGTGGCGGATGATGCCGTTGTGTTCCTGCTGGACGCCGGGCAAATAGCCGGGTACATCCACGAAAGTCACCACCGGAATGTTAAAGCAATCGCAGAACCGAATAAAGCGGGCGATTTTGTCGGAAGCGTTTATGTCCAAACAACCGGCCAGGTGTTGAGGCTGATTGGCAACCACCCCGACGGTCTTGCCCTGTAGCCGTGCAAAGCCCACCACGGCGTTGGGAGCAAACATGGCTTGCACTTCCATAAAGGAATCCCCGTCGAAAACAGCGGCGATTACCTCGCGCACATCGTAACCCTGGTTGGGGTTGACCGGCACCAACTGAGTAAAGTCAACCTCCCGGGGCGGTACTGGCTGTACCTCCGGCGCCTTCTCGAGGTTATTGGCGGGAAGATAGCTGATCAGTCTGCGCACCTGGTTGAGGCATTCGGCCTCGTCTTCAGCCAAAAAATGGGCGACGCCGCTGGTGGCATTGTGGGCGAGGCCGCCGCCCAGGGCTTCGGGGCTGATGGTTTCGCCGGTGACGGCTTTGATTACCTGAGGCCCGGTGATAAACATCTGGCTGGTGTCCCTGGTCATAAAGATAAAGTCGGTGATGGCCGGCGAGTATACTGCGCCGCCGGCACAGGGACCCAGGATGACCGAAATCTGCGGGAGAACGCCGGAATACAAAGTGTTGCGGCGGAAAATTTCGCCGTACCCGTTGAGGGCGTCGATCCCTTCCTGGATCCGGGCGCCGCCGGAATCGTTAAGCCCAATAACCGGCGCGCCGGTCTTGGCAGCCAGGTCCATGACATTGCAAATCTTTCTGGCGTGCATCTCGCCCAGGCTGCCGCCGACCACGGTGAAGTCCTGGGCAAACACGTAGACCAGACGGCCGCCAATGGTCCCGTAGCCGGTCACCACGCCTTCGCCCGGGGTCTCTTTTTTGTCCATGCCCAGGTCGGTGCAGCGATGCTTGACAAAGGTATTGAGTTCAACAAAGGAACCGGGGTCAAGCAACATCTCCAGGCGTTGCCGGGCGGTGTTTTTGCCTTGCGCCAGTTGCTTTTCCACAGCTTTTGGTCCGCCGCCGCCGTGGATTTTGGCTCGTTTCTCCGCCAGTTCCTGGTGCAGTTCTTGCCAATCCTTCATTTTAAACCTCCTGATCCCGTTGACATAGTTCAATTAATACTCCCGGCGTGGATTTGGGGTGGATAATGGCGATTTTGGCCCCGTGGGCGCCGGTCCTGGGTTCTTCGTCTATCATGCGCACTCCCTGGGCTTTCAAGGCGCTGATGGCCTGGGCAACGTCATCCACCCGCAAAGCGATGTGGTGAATGCCGGGACCTCTCTTGTCCAGGAATTTGGCAATGGGGCTTTCGGGATCGGTGGGCTCCAACAGCTCGATGGAGCTTTCGCCCACCGGGAAGAAGGCTGTCCTGACCTTTTGTTCCGCCACCGTCTCTTCCCCGGCGTATTTCAGCCCCAATACATCACGGTATAAACGCACGGCCTCGTCGAGGTTTTCCACAGCAATGCCGAGATGGTCGATCTTTTTGAACATCTAATTCACCTCACTTAAGGAATTTACTATCTCGCGATACGCATCCAGCAGCCTTTGCAGCATGTTAAAGTCTTTATTGGCCAAATTTGCCGCCAGAACGTCGGCAGGCACTTGGTCCAGGTGGCTTTGCAGGTAGTAGCTGCTGAGCTCAAGGATTTCAAATTTGGCAGCCTGCTTGCGTTTCTCGGTCAAACGACCCTGCCGGCGCAGCCAGTCCCCGTGTGCGCGGATGTAGTCCAGGAGAGAATCAATGCCCCTGCCTTCCACGGCCACAGTCTGGCAAACAGGAGTAAGCCACCCGTCCTTGTGCCTGACTGCCGATTCCCGGAGGGCGGCAAAGAGAACGTCCGCCCCCGGCAAATCAGCTTTGTTTATCACAAAGATATCTGCAATTTCCATGATTCCGGACTTAAAGGCCTGGATGTCATCACCCAGGTTGGGAACAGCCACCACCAGGGTGGTGTCGGCGATAGAAGCTATTTTGACCTCGGATTGTCCTGCCCCCACTGTCTCCACGATGATATATTCGAAGCCGCAATTCATAACTGCCCTGATGATGCTGACCACAGTGCTGTTGACTCCGCCGGTGTTGCCCCGATTGCTGAGGGAACGAATATATACGTTTGGGTTGGCGGACAAAGCGGACATGCGAATTCTGTCCCCCAGGATAGCCCCTCCGGAATACGGACTGGAGGGATCCACCAGCAGGGCGGCCACCTTATGTTCCCGGGCCAGGTTTTGTACCAGCTGGCCGCACAGGGTGCTTTTGCCGCCCCCCGGGGGACCGGTGACGCCAATAACGTGGACATTGGGGTTGTCAAGGGGACACCGGGCCAGCTGGACCAGGGCCTCGGTGTCCATGTTTTCTATCCTGGAGATAGTTTTGGCCAGTTGTCGCTGCCAGGAATCAGGCATCGCCTTTTTTCACACTTTCCCTGACGAAGTTGACGATTTCCTCCAAAGGAGTTCCGGGGGTAAACACTGCACGCACTCCAGCTTCCAGGAGGCCGGGGATATCGCTTTCTGGAATGACGCCGCCGCCGAAGACCTGGATATCCTCCGCCCCCGCCTCCTTCAGCAACTGGACAACTTTGGGAAAGAGGGAATTATGGGCTCCGGAAAGACAGCTTAAACCCACCATATCCACATCCTCCTGGATGGCGGCGCGCACAATTTGCTCCGGGGATTGGCGCAGGCCGGTATAGATTACCTCCATGCCGGCGTCCCGCAGGGCCCGGGCAACCACCTTGGCACCCCGGTCATGGCCGTCCAGTCCCGGTTTTGCCACGAGAACTCTGATGGGAACCATATTGGCCTAACCTCCTTTAGATCAAATCCTTGGCTTGATATTCTCCGTATACTTCGCGGAGAACGCCGCAAATTTCGCCCAGGGTTGCATAACTGCGCACTGCATCCAATACCGGCGGGAACAGGTTGGCGCCCTCTCTGGCAGCTGCGGCCACTGCGTCCAGGGCTTGCCGGACTTTAGCGCTGTCGCGCCGGCTCTTCAGCTCCTGCAGGCGTCTGATTTGGGCCGCCTGAACGGAAGGATCCACCCGCAACAAATCGGGTTGGGTTTCTTCTTCGACGGTAAACTGGTTGACGCCGACAATAATCTGCTCCTTAGTTTCCACCGCCATCTGGAACTGGTAGGCGCTGTCCTGGATTTGGCGCTGGATATAACCGGAATTGATGGCGGTGACTGCCCCGCCCATTGCATCGATTTTGGCCAGCTCTTCCTTCACGCGCTTTTCAATTTCGGCGGTCAGACTCTCAACATAGTAGCTGCCGCCCAAGGGGTCAACCACATCGGCAACCCCGGTCTCATGGGCAATGATCTGTTGTGTCCTTAGCGCGATGCGCACCGATTCTTCGCTGGGCAAGGCCAAAGCCTCGTCCCGGGAGTTGGTATGCAGGGACTGGGTTCCGCCCAAAACGGCAGACAGCGCCTGGAGGGCCACCCTGACTATGTTATTGTCAGGCTGCTGGGCAGTCAAAGTCGAGCCGCCGGTCTGGGTGTGGAAACGCAGCAGCATGGATTTGGGATTTTGCGCTCCGAACCGGTGGCGCATAATTTCTGCCCACAGCTTTCTGGCCGCCCGGAACTTGGCAATTTCCTCAAAGAAATTGGAATGGGCGTTGAAAAAGAATGACAGCCTGGGTGCAAAGTCATCCACATTCAAACCGGCTTTGATTGCCGATTCCACATAACAGATGGCGTTGGCAAGAGTATAGGCAATTTCCTGCACCGCGGTGGCCCCGGCCTCGCGGATGTGGTAACCGCTGATGCTGATGGTATTCCAATTGGGCACATTTTCTGCGCAGAAGGCAAATATGTCGGTGATGATCTTCAGCGAGGGCTCGGGCGGGAAGATATAGGTCCCCCGGGCGACATACTCTTTGAGAATGTCGTTTTGAATGGTGCCCTTGAGGGAGGCCCAGTCCACGCCCTGTTTCTCGGCAACCACCAGGTACATGGCCAGAAGTACCATGGCCGGGGCGTTGATGGTCATGGATGTGCTGACTTTGTCCAGAGGAATGTCTTTAAACAGAACCTCCATGTCAGCCAGCGAATCGATGGCAACCCCCACCTTGCCCACCTCGCCGTCGGCCAGAGGATGGTCCGAATCGAGACCGATTTGAGTGGGCAGGTCAAAGGCAACGCTGAGGCCAGTCTGCCCCTGGGAAAGCAAGTACTTGTAGCGCTCGTTGGATTCCTCGGCAGTGGCAAAGCCGGCGTATTGCCGCATTGTCCACAGGCGGCCGCGGTACATGTTGCGCTGAACGCCCCTGGTGTAAGGAAACTCACCGGGCAAAGGGAAGTCATCCACCGCAGGAGGCAGGTCCAGGTCGGTGTAAACCGTTTTCAGTTCAATGCCCGAGCTGGTGGTAAAACTCTTTTTGCGCTCGGGAAATCGCTCCAGA
This sequence comes from Bacillota bacterium, assembly GCA_012523545.1. Taxonomy (GTDB): domain Bacteria; phylum Bacillota; class Proteinivoracia; order UBA4975; family UBA4975; genus JAAYIH01. Next base: position 39,941 of record JAAYIH010000040.1, on the reverse strand, counting down.
GCCTTTTCCAGCTGTGCCCGCCACTTGGCAAGCCTCTCCTGTTTATCCGCCAATATCTTCACCTCCAAAGGTTTATCCCCCTTCGGGGGATATCTTTACAACCAGCCTCTGAGTTCCATAGCTTCAGCCAACAGCTTTACGCCGACCATGTACGCCGCCGTGCGCATATCCACCCCATATTCCTGGCTGATGTTGTATACGTTCTTAAAGGCTGTGACCATCTTGCGCTCCAGGCGTTCCATGACCTCTTCCCTGGTCCAGTAATAATTCTGGAGGTTTTGCACCCATTCAAAATAGGACACGGTTACGCCGCCGGCGCTGGCCAAAATATCCGGAAGAATGAAGACGCCATTGTTGATGAGAATATCATTGCCTTCTGGAGTGGTGGGCCCGTTGGCGGCTTCTGCCACAATTCGGGCTTTGATGCTGCCGGCATTCTTCCCGGTAATCTGGTTTTCGATGGCAGCAGGAACCAACACGTCGCAATCCAGGGTCATGAGCTCTTGGCTGGTAATGAACTGAGTGCCGGGATACTTGGCCGCACAGGACTCATCCTTAAACTGGACAGCTTCATCCCGCTTTTCCACCTCGTAGGGATTGAAGCCATTGGGATTGTAAAGACCGCCCCTGAGGTCGCTGATGGCGACTATTTTGGCGCCCATGTCATGCAGGATGGCAGCCAGGTTGCTGCCGGCGTTGCCAAAGCCCTGAATGGCAATTCTGGCGCCCTTAATGTCTATGCCCAGTTTGGCCGCAGCTTCGCGAATGACGATGCAACATCCCATGGCGGTGGCCTTTTCCCTGCCCTCTGACCCGCCCAGAATCAAGGGCTTGCCCGTTACTACGCCAAAGGCATTATAACCGGTTATTTTGCTGAATTCATCCATAACCCAGGCCATCACCTGGGCGTTGGTGGCCACATCGGGAGCAGGTATATCCTTCTCGGGACCGATGAAAGGAGCGATGGCCCGGATATATCCGCGGGTAAGCTCCTCTTTTTCCCGCATGGACAGTTGCTTGGGGTCACACGCGATGCCGCCCTTGCCGCCTCCGTAGGGCAGGCCGACTATGGCGCCTTTAAAGGTCATCCACATGGACAGGGCCTTGGTTTCATCGGCGGTAACTGCAGGATGGAATCTGAAGCCGCCCTTGGCGGGGCCCAGGGCATCGTTATGTTGGGAGCGGTAGCCCATGAACACTTTGGTTGACCCGTCATCCATTTTCACCGGAATGGCCACTTCGATGACGCGCATGGGCTGCTTGAGGATTTCATACACTGCCGGTTTGCACTTCAGCTTGTCGCAGGCATCCTTGATTTGCTGCTGGGCCGTCTCAAAAATGTTTTCCGACATCTTTCTCTTAGCCTCCCCAATTTAATAATAGAGAAAACCCGGTTTAAGTCAAACCAGTTGTTGACCGATTTCAATCCCCTTCGCCAGGGCTTCCATATTCAGCTGGATGGTGGCTGCAGGCACGCGGGCCTGGATGGCGGCCTGGAGGTGTTCGGGGCTGACGACATTGGCCACGGTATTCATGATGCCGAGCACCATGATATTGGCCACCATGGGCCGGGGCAACCTGGCGGCGGTGGCAAAAATCGGCGCTTTGTGCACGATTACACCGTCCGGAACAGACGAAGTGTCAATCTCCTCATCGGTAACCAAAATAGCCCCCGGCGCCAGCATGCCGCCGTATTTGTTCAGGGATTCCTGTGTCATGGCAACCATTAAGTTGCAGTTTTGCACTTTTGGATAAGCCAGGGCTTCGGAAGAAATCAGCACTTCCGCCCTGCTGGCGCCGCCGCGGGCTTCGGGACCGTAACTCTGGGTCTGGATGACATTGTAGCCGTCTGCCAGTGCAGCTTCCGCCAGGATAATACCGGCCAGGATGGCGCCCTGACCGCCGGAGCCGCTGATTATCACTTCCCAATTTTTATTCACCCTTCTCACCCCTTGCCAGTGATTCTATGCTCTCATAGTAATTGGAGCAGTATTCGGGCCGTTGCACCTGGACAAAGACGCCCAGAGGAATTTTGCCCTCTTCTTTGCCGCCGGGGGAAGTGTTTTCCTTAATCCAGTGCAGCATGTCGACGGCAGAGCCCATTTTATTGCGCCGTCCATAATAGGTGGGGCACTGGCTGACAGCTTCAATGACGCTGAACCCTTTGTGGTCCAGACCATGGCTGATAACCTTTTCCAGCTGACGCGGGTAAGCGGTGGCGCCGCGGGCCACAAAGGTGGCGCCGGCGCCCTTGGCCAGTTCCACCAGGTCAAAGGGATGGTCAAAGTTGCCGTAGGGTGCTGTTGTCGCCTTTTTTCTGTGGGGTGTCAGGGGAGAGTACTGGCCGCTGGTCATGCCGTAGATGCTGTTGTTGAAAACAATGACGGTCAGGTCAATGTTGCGCCGGGCCCCGTGAATAAGGTGGTTGCCGCCGATAGCGGCGCAGTCGCCGTCCCCGGTCAGAACTACCACCATAAGCTCCGGGTTGGCCAGCTTTATTCCGGTGGCGAAGGCTATCGCCCGGCCGTGGGTTGTGTGCAAAGTATTAAAGTCCAAGTACCCTGAGGCCCGGGCAGAACAACCGATGCCGGAAACAACCACCACTTTGTCGGGATCCACTTCTTTCGCGGCCATGGCGCGGAGAAATGCCGCAAGGATTATACCGTGGCCGCAGCCAGGACACCAAATGTGCGGCATTTTGTCGGCCCTGAGCATGTCTTTGTAGTTCATTCAAGCACCCTCCTTACAGCCTCTTCCAATTGGGCGGGAGTGATCATTTCACCGTCGTTGCGCAGGACGGAGTATATTTTATCCCGCGGCACAGACTTGGACACTTCATCGGCCAATTGACCCAGGGTCATCTCCGGAATGACAAAACTGGCCTGGGTTTTGGCATAAATCTCTTGCAGGGCTTCGTGGGGGAAAGGCCACGCCGTTAGAATCTGAAACAAGCCGACCTTTTTGCCCCGGGCGCGCGCCTCCTTTTGCACGTGGCGGGCAGTGCGCACCGGCGAGCCAAAAGCCAGAATTACTGCTTCGGCATCGTCGACATCGAAGGCATTGTATTTAATGATATCGTGGCGATTGGCTTCAATCTTGCCGCAAATCCGCTCCAGGAGGCCCTGGATGGCCTTGGGATTACCGGTGGGGAAACCGGTCTCATCATGACTGAGACCGGTAATATGGTAGCGGTATCCCGTGCCAAAGGGCGCCAGAGCGGGAATCATGTCCTCAGCGGCGGCATAGGGCCGGTAATCCTCGGGCTTAACGGATGGTTTTTTCCGCTCAATGATTTCCTCGGGCTTGGTCAGCACCACCCCTTCCCGCATGTGGCCCACCACCTCGTCGTAAAGGAGGATAACCGGAACCATGTACTTTTCAGCAAGGTTAAAGGCCCTGATGGTTTCGTCATACACTTCCTGGACGCTGCTGGGCGTCAGCACGATAACGGGATGATCGCCGTGGGTCCCCCACCTGGTTTGCATAAAATCGCTTTGGCTGCCTTTGGTAGGGGTACCGGTACTGGGACCGCCTCTGCACACGTCCACCACTACCACCGGGATTTCGGTCATAGCAGCAAAGCCGATGTTTTCCTGCATCAGAGAAAAGCCGGGACCACTGGTGGCCGTCATCGCTTTAACACCGGCGATGGAGGCGCCGATGGCGGCGGCAATACTGGCAATTTCATCTTCCATCTGGATAAATGCGCCGCCCACCAAGGGCAGTCTTTCCGCCATCCCTTCGGCTATTTCTGTCGAAGGCGTAATGGGGTAGCCGGCAAAAAACCGCACCCCTGCCGCCAGAGCGCCTTCAACGCAAGCTTCGTTGCCCTGGATCAACTTCTTATTTGCCATCTTTTTTCTCACCGCCTTTGCTCACAGTAATTGCGAAATCCGGACAATGGTACTCGCAGAGCATGCAGCCGATGCACTGCTCGGGCTCTGCCACAATGGCCTTGCCGTTTTTTTCAGGCGCCAGGACCTGCTTGGGGCAGACATCGATACAGATTCCGCATGCCTTGCACCGTTCAGGCATAATATCAACCTGAAACTTCTTCGCCATTCTCTTTCTCCCACCTCTTTAAATTTTTTTGCTCCAACTCCATCAGGGTAGACCGGAGCAGGTCAATGGAGGCCTGATCCGGAGAAAAGATAAACTCGATGACGTCTTTGTCGGTGAGATTGACCAGCTCCTGCTTCCGGCCGGGGGAAGCGATGATATAATCGACACTGTTAATTTGGCTAAGCACCGTCTCCCGCGCTGCCGGCCCCAAAAAAGTGGCAAAGCGGAGATGGTTGATGCCGGCGTTGCGCAGTGCTGACAGCATCTTCTCGGCAAAACTGGAAGAAATGCAGAAAATGCCCACTTGGGCGCCATCGGGCAGACGGGCGATGCGCACAATGGAATCCAGGAGCGGGCTCAGAGCCAAAGCAATGATTTCCGTGCCCAGAGGGCCCAGAATCTCTTTCACCGACTGGAGGTGAAACAGGGTGGTAATTACGATATCTGCCTGCCGAATAATGTTCTGATACTTGTCGGGGTCGTTTTCCAATTCGCCCAGCAGAATCGGCTGAATAATAACGCCTACGCTGTGGGCCAGCTCGCGGGCAAAATATTCCACCTGCTCGCGGTTGCATTCAATCAGGACGATATTGGCCCGGGAAAGGATATCCTGCTTCTCCCTGGCCCGAACGTGGGTGATGGCCAGGAACTGGTCGATGCTGAATCCCAGGGCGGTAGCCTCTTCCATGGCGATGTCGATTATCCTCAGCAAACGCTCCCTGCGGCTTTCCCGCCGCACCGCCTCATCAGATTCAGCGACAAAGGTCCCCCTTCCCTGCTGGCACACGATAATACCTTCCGCCTCCAGCTCCCGGAATGCCATGCTCACCGTATTCCTGCTGATCTTCAACTCCTCTGCCAAACTGCGTTCGGTGGGGAGTTTGCTGCCGGGCACCCACACTTTTTGCCTGATCAATTCTTTGATCATGTCTTTAACCTGAATATACAACGGGATGCCTGAATCGCGCTGAACTTCCAGTTTCATCACATCACCACCTGAGCCAATTTGGCCTGATTTAGAGGTCCAATTTTACCTCGTTGTAGTATATTCGCCCTTAAAAAAGAAATTTCCTGCCTGATTGGCAGGAAATTTAAATAAATTGGATTGGGCCATTAGTCCTTTATCCAGGGTTTGACCAGATCAATAGGTACTCTCACCTGACCCAATCTTAAGTCCCCGGAATGACCATGCCAATCCGAACCGCCAGTTACATAAAGCCCCTTTGCCTGCGCCCAGGCCAAATACTTACGGATTTGCAGCGGGCTGTGCTCGGAATGAAACACCTCCAAACCGTCCAGCCCATGGTGTACCAGGTTCTCAGCCACTGCCATATCCGCATGCAACAAACCGGGATGGGCAAGAAAAGCCAGCCCGCCGGCGAGATGAATGAGGTTTATGGCCTGGGTCGGAGAAAGCTTATAGCGCGGGACATAAGCAGGGCATCCCGCGCCTATCCAGCGGGAAAAAACTTCTTTTATCGACGTTGCATATCCCTTTTCCACCATCACTTTGGCCACATGGGGCCGGCCAATGCTGCTGGACCCTTCTGCCGCAGCCAGTACTTCCGGCCAGGAAAGGGCAAAGCCCAGCTCTTGCAGGCGCTTGACAATTGTCTGGATTCTTTCCACCCGGGCGTTTTGTATGTTCGCCAGCATGGCATCCAGTTCTGTCCCTCCCGGCCGGACATAGTAGCCGAGAATGTGCACCTCTTCCCCTGCCAGTTTGGTGCTCAGTTCAATTCCCGGAATTACCGTTACGGAGTGCTCTTCTCCCGCAACCAAAGCCTCCCCAACGCCGGCGAGGGTGTCATGGTCGGTGAGGGCAACCAGATCCAGGCCATGGGCTTTTGCCATCTGCACAACCTGCCGCGGTGAGAATTCTCCATCAGAAGCAGAAGAATGCAGGTGCAGGTCGGCGGCCGTCATATTGCATCCTGCCCCAGGTTTTCCCGCAGGAAATTAAGGAGATTGTCGCTGCAAATGGCACCTATTTCCTTTGCAGAGAATCCGGCCCGGGCGAGAATATCCGCTATCTCAAGGATATCCCTGACGTCATTCATTCCCTCGGGCAGCCGGGTGATACCGTCCCAGTCGCATCCCAAACAGATTACTTCCGGGCCTGCCACCGAGGCAATGTGACTGATATGTTTAACCAGCGTCGTCAAAGTCTGATCTTTCCGGGATTCGGCCACAAAAGAAGGGCACAGGTTCATGCCGATTAAACCTTTATGGCGCGCAATTTCCCGAATCTGGTCATCTTTCAGGTTGCGGGGATGGGGGCATATCTCCCAGGCATTGGAGTGGGATGCCACAAAGGGCTTTACGGCAATCTTGCTCACATCCCAAAATCCCCGCTCTGCCAGGTGGGAGACGTCGACGATGATATTTAATTCCTGCATTTTGCGGACGGCCCGGACGCCGAAGGCAGTCAGCCCCCCTGCGTTATCGCCCACCATGATCCCGTCGGCGATGGTATTGCGCCCGTTCCAGGTCAGGGTAATCAACCTTACGCCCAGGGAATACACCAGATCCAGCAGAAACAAGTCATCGCCCAGAAAGTCTGCCCCTTCGATGCTGAGCAAACCTGCCAGTTTCCCCTGTTGCAGCGCTGCGTCAATATCTGCACCGGATTTGACCCATACCACATCGGGCAGGGAAAAAATCTTTTCTTTGGCCACGTTGAGCAGGCGCAGTGCACGCCGCAGGGCCGCTTCTTGTCCAAACTTGGGGTCGCAGAAAACAGCAAAGCACTGGAAGACGCAATTGATTTCTTTAAGCCGGGGCAGGTCCAAATGACCGAAATTATTACCGGCAGCAAAGTCCAGGCCCCGGGAATGGATATTGAGTAAAGTGTCGCAATGAAAATCGGCAAATTTGACCAAAGCCAACACCTTTCTTTAACATAAGAAAACCTGTTTATAGTATAAACAGGTTTAATGAAATATAAGTGCTATCGCGGCTCAACGATGAGCTTGATGGCTGTTCGCTCTTCGCCATCAATTGTAATGTCAGTAAAAGCGGGGATGCAAATGAGATCGACACCACTGGGAGCTACGAATCCTCTGGCAATAGCAATTGCTTTTACCGCCTGGTTTAAGGCCCCGGCGCCTATGGCCTGCATTTCGGCTCCTCCGCGTTCGCGCAGGACGCCTGCCAAAGCGCCAGCTACAGAATTGGGATTAGATTTTGCTGATACCTTCAATACGTCCACGAATGATAACCCCCTCTACTCTAATTAATTAAAGTTCTACATATGATATATTCGGCATCCTGGGAAAAATACCTTCTTTTTCATCGGGAAAATGTCACGGACTGGTAACAGTTAACGGCTTGACAAGCCGTGCCTCCAAATCCATCCACAGGGCGCATACCGCGGCGGGACCGGAAGCTGCGGAAAAACGTTGGGGCAATTTCGTGGTAAAACGTTTGATTACGGGCTCGATTTCCATGCCCAGAACCGAGTTAATTGGCGCCGTGGCACCTACATCGGTGATGTACAATGTGCCCTGCGGCAAAACCCCGGCATCCGCAGTTTGAATGTGGGTATGGGTTCCCACCACTGCAGAGACCCGACCGTCAACGTAATGGGCAAAGGCCAGTTTTTCCGCCGTAGCCTCGGCATGAAAGTCTATAATGATGTATTGGCAATGGTTCAGTTCGTCGAGAATCCTGTCGACGGCTGCAAAGGGACACTCCATGGGGCCCATAAAAACCTGCCCGGACAGATTGATGATGCCAACCGATTTGTCTGCCCTGCGTACAACTGTCCATCCTTGTCCGGGCACGGGCGCAGGGTAATTGGCCGGGCGCACCAGATAGTCGGCGCTGTCTATGAAATTGAAGATGTCCTTGTTGTCCCAGGTGTGATTGCCCATAGTAAGAACATCTATCCCCAAGTCCAGCAGTTCCCGGGCCACTTTTTCGGTGATGCCTTTGCCGCCGGCTGCATTCTCGGCATTGGCTATGCAAAGATCCCAGCTGTACTGGGACTTTAAACCGGGAAGGACGCCGGCCAGGGCATTGCGTCCACTGCGCCCGACAACATCGCCTATAAACAGCACTTGCATTTTCGGACCCCCTTAGCAGAAAAGGTAAAACTCGAAAGTTTTACCTTGCATATTCAACGGCACGGACTTCCCGGATAACAGTAACTTTAATCTGTCCCGGATAATCCAGTTCTTCTTCAATGCGTTTAACAATATCCCGGGCCATCTGGACAGCAATAGCATCGTCCACCCGCTCCGGCTTAACGATAATGCGTATTTCGCGGCCGGCCTGAATGGCGTAGGCTTTGTCCACTCCGTCAAAGGAATCGGCAATCTGTTCCAGTTTTTCCAGGCGCTTAATATAGTTCTCCAAAGTTTCCCGGCGCGCGCCCGGTCTGGCGGCGGAAATGGCATCGGCAGCCTGAACCAAAACTGCTTCAACGGATTCAGGTTCGATGTCACCGTGGTGAGCCGCGATGGCATGGACAACTTCGGGGCTTTCCTTGTACTTTCTCGCCAACTCGGCGCCAATGGCGACATGGGGACCATCCACTTCGTGGTCGATGGCCTTGCCGATATCGTGGAGCAAGCCTGCCCGTTTGGCGACCTTGACATTGGCCCCCAATTCAGCAGCCATCATACCCGCCAGGTGGCAGACTTCCAGAGAATGTTTGAGGACATTCTGGCCGTAACTGGTCCGGAATTTTAAACGGCCCAGCATTTTGACCAACTCGGGATGCAGGCCGTGGATGCCGCTTTCAAAAGTTGCCTGCTCTCCCTCTTCCCTGATTTGGTTCTCCACTTCCTTCTGCGCCCGGCTGACCATTTCTTCAATGCGGCCGGGGTGAATTCTGCCGTCGTTAATCAGCTTTTCCAGGGCCAGGCGGGCAATTTCCCTGCGCACGGGATCGAAACCCGAAACGATGACAGCTTCCGGCGTATCGTCAATGATGAGGTCGACGCCGGTCAGAGTCTCCAGAGCCCTGATATTACGCCCTTCTCGGCCTATGATACGCCCCTTCATTTCGTCGTTGGGCAAGTTGACTACAGATACAGTGGTTTCCGCAACATGGTCAGCAGCATAACGCTGAATAGACTGAGAGATGATTTCCCGGGCCCGCTTTTCCGCTTCCAGCTTGGTCTGGGTTTCAATTTCTTTAATCATCTGCGCGGCTTCATGCCGAACCTCTTTTTCGATGTTCTTTAGCAACAGCTCCCGGGCCTCTTGCGAAGACAAGCCGGACAGGCGCTCCAGTTCGCTGACTTGTTGCGCATACAACGCGTTAATCTTTTCTTCCAGCTTGGCCAGTTCAGCTTCCTTCTGCTGGATCATCTCTTCCTTTTTCTCTGCGTTTTCCAGCTTGCGGTCCAGAGCTTCCTCTTTCTGGGCCAAACGCTTGTCTATCCTTTGTTGCTCTTGCCGCCTTTCCCTGATTTCATTATCCAGCTCCATCCTCAGGCGGTGGATCTCTTCCTTGGCCTCGAGAATGGCTTCACGCCTCTTGGCATCCGCTTCTTTTATGGCATCGGCCACCATCTTCTTGGCCGCTTCTTCAGCCGATGCTATTTTGGCTTCAGCAATGAGCTTGCGGATTATATAACCGCCGATAAAGGCCAGGATTGCGCTGACCAGTGCTGCTATTACAGTTGTGGGAATAACCGTCACCTCCTAACAAAAAATAAAGCCAGCGTGCCCCTGGCTTAACCCTATAAAAAAGGATAAAAGATCCTGATGAACATTATCCTATTTTATATGTAAATGCCACCAGGGGCAGAAACATATAGGCAGTAATTTGTGGAAATCCGCACTTTATTGTAATACTTAACTAATCCTCTGTCAAGTTTTCGTTGGCCAGGCAAATGCGCTCGATGACTGAAAAAGAAAAGCCGCGGTAGAGCAAAAACCGGAACAGTTTCGCCCTGGACCAGCTGGAAACGGGGCGGGAAGCCAATAATTGAAGGGCCAGGGCGTATTCGCAGTCGTCGTCCACGCTTTCCAAAACAGCACTGACAATGCCCCGGTCGATGCCGCGCTTTAAAAGGTCATGACGCAGCCGTTCCCTGCCCCGGGGCTTGCAGGCAAGGCAATAGTCCACCCATTGTTGAGCCGTGCGCCGGTCATCCAACAGGCCTGAATGTTGCAGGCGCCCAATAGCCTCCTCTATGTCGGAGGCAGAATAGCCCTTGCGGCGCAAATAATCTCTGGTTTCTTTAACGGTGCGGCTGCGGGCAGCAAGGTAGTTCAGCGCTGCGGAATAGGCATTGGACATTTATTCACCAGACTCCGCAACATCGCCGGCACCGGGGAGGTTGTAATGGGCGCGAATTTTTTCCTCAATCATGGCGGCAATTTCCGGATTTTCTCTGAGGTATTGCTTGGCGTTTTCCCTGCCCTGACCCAGGCGCTCGGAATCCAGAGAGTACCACGCTCCGCTCTTGGCGACAAGGCCGATTTCCACGGCGCAGTCCAGAAGAGAACCCTCCCGGGAGATTCCCTCGCCATACATTATGTCAAATTCTGCTTGCTTAAAGGGGGGCGCAACCTTGTTCTTTACCACCTTGATGCGCGTCCGGCTGCCAATGACGTCGTTACCCTGCTTGAGAGTTTCAACCCTGCGCACATCCAGGCGCACCGAGGCGTAAAACTTTAGTGCCCTGCCGCCGGGGGTTACTTCTGGGTTGCCAAACATAACTCCGACTTTTTCCCGAATCTGGTTAATGAAAATAGCCACTGTCTTGGATTTGCTGATGGCGCCGGACAGTTTGCGCAAAGCCTGAGACATGAGGCGAGCCTGCAGTCCCACATGGGAGTCTCCCATTTCGCCCTCGATTTCCGCCTTGGGAACCAAAGCCGCCACCGAATCGATGACCACCACGTCCACAGCACCGCTGCGGACCAAAGCTTCAGCAATTTCCAGGGCCTGTTCGCCGGTATCCGGCTGGGAGACGTAGAGCTCGTCCAAATTTACGCCGAGATTCTTGGCATACGCAGGGTCCAGGGCGTGCTCGGCATCGATAAAGGCGGCTGTACCCCCGCGTTTCTGCGCCTCGGCCACAGCATGCAGGGCGACAGTGGTTTTCCCTGAAGATTCGGGTCCATAAATCTCCACTACCCGGCCCCTGGGGAAGCCGCCGGTGCCCAACGCAATGTCCAACTCCAGGCAGCCGCTGGGAATTACCGAGATGTTTAACGCCGCACTTTCGCCCAACTTCATAATCGAGCCTTTGCCAAATTGCCGCTCTATCTGTTGTATGGCGAGCTCAAGAGCCTTTTGTCTTTCCACCTCTGCTACCCCCTATTCATTCTCTGTTCCAGTCAATTATAGAACATTTATTCGCCTGTGACAACACCTGCCAGAGAAAAGGTCTGCACCGGCCGGTAAATAGGACCGGAGGGTGTTAACGTACTGGAAAACAGGATAAATTCCCGCACCGTGACGGCAATGGGCTGCGTATGTGCAGAAATCCGGACCGGCCCGGCCGTCCGCAAGCGCGCCAAAGTGAGGTGAGGTCTGAATTTGGCCGCCTGTTGCCCGTCTGCCATGTGTAACGCCCCGGCCAGCCTGATTACTGCTTCGCGGCCACGGCAGACATCCATATACAGCACCCTGGGCCTGCGCTGATCGGGGAAAAAGCCCACCCCCTGCAAGTCCAGGGTAAAGGGAGATGTTTCAGCGGCAATTGCCCTGGCGTGGTGACATAATTTAGCCAGGTCATCGGCCGCCCTGTCTCCTAAAAAAAGCAGGGTAAGATGGTAGTTTTCCGGTTTCACCCACCTGGCGCCGTCAATTCCTTTGAGACTGCCGGCCACCGAGCTGACCCGGGCTCTGGCATTATCTTCCAGGTCAATGGCAAAAAAATATCTTCCCGACATTAGCTGCCCTCCTCTTCTTTTTCTTCTCCATTGCGCGGAAATTCTCCTTCTTGTTGCTGCAAGGGCAGCGGCGGCCGGGGCTGGTGCAGCAATTGCCGTTCCAGTACAAAGCCGGAATCCAGCTTGTTGACGGTGATGACATCAGCAACGGACGCATACCATCCATGACCATCGCGGTTAAAGTGCAACAGCACCATGGTGTAAGGAAGCTCTCCCTGTGCCATCAGTCCGCGTATGCCGGCTCCGCCGGTGGTTCCGGCATTGACCATCAGGGCGTTGTCCCGCACCCGGATATCTGCACGATGACTGTGGCCGTAAAGCAAGACAGCGTAGCGCCCGGCGAATTCCTCGACCAGGTAAACGTGATGTCCCGCAATTATTGGCGGCGCAACCTCAGCCTGGTCAATCTTCAGGCGCAGCTTTTGGGCAACTTCCTTGTACTGTTCCCGGGACGGAATCTGGATGGCGGCGCCTTGGGAAGAGGGATCTGCCGCCCCAGCTACTGCGAAATCCAGATCGGGAAAAATGGCCACGTCATCCTCCAGCACCCAGACATTTTCCAGATTCCTGAGCGTTTCAATGACAGCAGGAGAATCGTGGTTCCCCGAGACAAATATCCAGGGCAGGCCAATCTCTTCTATTCCACGTAACAGCTCGGCTTCCAGCCGGGTGCCGTAATCAGTAATGTCGCCGGTGTCAACGATTATATCTGCTCTGAACGAAACAGCGATCTGTTTGGCCAGGGAAACGCCGATGGGGTTGTTGTGTATATCGGAAATGTGCAGTACCTTTAATTCGCCTTCGGCGGCGCCACCCTCCCGGCCCAGGTCGCTCAAAGAATCAAACAGAACCAGGAGGTTGTCGGCGACAATTTTCAGTTTGGCGTCCAAATCCTGAACAGCAGCCAGCGCCTCCTCGGCAACACCAATCAGCCATGGGGCTGCCTCGACGATGCCGTGGAATTCCGGCTCCCTGAAGGCGGCCTCGTCATAGGTGTAATAGGCAATGCCAAACAACAGGGCAAAAAACAGCAAGCCGGCAAAACCTGCCACTGCAGCATCCCGGCCCCGCCGGTACAAGGCAAAGCCGGCGCCCAACCCGCCCACAAAAGCCAAGGCCAGCGCCCGCAACAAAAACCGAACCACCTGTCTGCGCAGGTCATCCCGCATGCCGGCGAACAGCGCCCTGGGCTGTTCAGAATGGACCAGTGCGCTCAAACGCTCGAGGTTGATATTACGGAGCGTGACGCGGAAAAGCAAGGGAAACTGGTGAGTACGGGCGCGTACAGTGCCCAGGGGTGGGATGTCGATGACGGTATAGCCGTGCTCAAATACCTGCAAACCCAAAGTAAAATCCATGGCGTTAACGGTTATGTCCTCCCTGGCCAACAGCGAAACCAGCAAAAGGGCGCCCAGAATTCCCGCCAGAACAGTCTTAATCCATCTGGACAGGTCCGGCAACATACCACCTCGCACAATAAGTCAGCAAAAAATTAATCCCCGCAGCAATGACGGCCTTCTTAATAGTCTGCCTGTCTCCGCAGAAATTAAACCTCCGCACGGCAGTATGCCCGCGGCCGGCTACAGCTATGTATACTTCTCCCACCGAAATTTGCGGCGCAGGAGTGTCCGGACCCAGGGCGCCTGTCACCGCCAGCCCCAAATCAACCTTATATCGTTGCCGGAGTAACTCTGCCATTCCGGAGCTAAGGTCCGCCCCAACACAGCCGGAGGGCAATTTCGTCCGGTCCACACCCAGAAGGCTGACCTTGGCCTCAGCCGAATAGGCCACTGCCCCGCCCCAAAACACCGAGCTGGCGCCGGGAACATCGGTAATGGCGCTGGAAATTCCGCCCCCGCTGCAGGATTCGGCAACGGCCAAAGAAAGATTTTTCCGTTGCAACAGGCCAACCAGGCGAGCGGCGGGACAGGGGCACCGTATTTGCCAGTGCGGATAATAGCGCTTCCAGTATTCACGGACCAGGCTGCGCTCCTGAAATGACAAGCGCACACCCAGGGGATGGGAATGAAACTCCACGCCCGTCCGGCAAATGACATCCCGAGGACCAAGGCCCATCAACACAGGCAATTCACTCACCTCTTTTATGTACCTGATAAACCCGGCGGGTTTATCAGTTGCACATCAGCTTTCTGAATTCCTCTCCTGAAATCCTTTCCTGCCGCATCAGGACATCGGCGCCGGCCAGCAAGGCCGACCGTTGCTGCTCCAGAATTTGCTCCACCTCTTTGCCGCGTTCGGAAATGATTTCTCCGGTTACTTTCGTTAATACATCTTTGTCCAGATTGCGTATATTGACAATGCCCAAACGCGATAAGCCGTGGGAAATAATTAACTCGCTGAGCTCCACAGCCCGCTGATAATCGTTGGCGGCGCCGGTGCTTCTCTCGCCCAGAATCAGTTGCTCCGCCGTCCCGCCAGCCAAAAGCACCCCCAATTGCTTGTGCAAATATGATTCGGTTTGCAAAACGGGGCTGGAAGTCTCCTTTTGGCGAATAAACCCAAGGGTTTTGGAACGCGGGACTACCGTCACAGTTGATACCGAGCCGGGGAAATAGGTTTCGCTGATCAGGGCGTGCCCGCACTCGTGGACGGCAACCCTGTATTTTTCTTCGGAGCTGAGGAGCCCCTCCCGCGCCGTCCCCAACTGGACCTTGTCAATAGAATCGAGGAAATCCCTTTGCCGCAAGCAGTCATCATCGCGACGCATGGCCTGAATGGCCGCTTCATTGACTAAGTTGGCAAGATGAGCGCCGGAAAAGCCAAAGGTCTGTTGAGCAATTTCCCCCAAATCCACATCCGGGGCCAGCGGCTTGTCGGCAGCGTGGATTTTCAGTATCTCCAGACGCCCTTCGTAATCGGGCAGGTTCATTTCCACAATGCGGTCAAACCTGCCGGGGCGGAGCAGGGCTTCATCCAGCAGGTCAATCCTGTTGGTGGCTCCCAGCACGAACAGGCTGACATCCTGCTGGTCTTCGATTCCATCCAGTTCCACCAGGAGCTGGTTAAGGGTCTGGTCGTATTCCATGTGGCTTTCGACCTTGCCCCGCTTGGCGCCCACCACATCCAGCTCGTCGATAAAAATCACCGCTGAAGCTTTTTTCTGCCTGCGGGCCAACCGCCTCGCTTTGGCAAACAACTCCCGCACCCGTTTTGCCCCTACGCCGGCATACATCTCAATGAATTCGCTGCCGGCTGCGGAAACAAACACAGAATCGGTGTAATTGGCCGCCGCGCGGGCCATCAGGGTTTTCCCCGTCCCCGGAGGACCCTGCAACATAATCCCGCCCAAAGCCCGGACACCAAGGGAGTTGGCATGGGATTTTTGCAGCAGGTCCAGGGCCTCCATTAGCTCCTGCTTGGCTTCAGCCTGGCCGCCGATGCAATCAAAGCAGATTTCCGATATATGCGTCTTTCCGCCGGGAACCGGCCCAAAACTGCCCAGTTTGTCCAGAATCTCAAAACGCTTCAACAGGATATAGGCAAGAGTCAATGCCAACAGCAAAGGCATTATTTTTACGCCATTATAAGCCAGTACCGCAAGGACGGCGACCATCAGGGCAGCTGCCAGTTCCATCATGGCCGGATCCCTTCCTTTAAGCGGCCGTGGGCTATATAGCTGTGCCCGGCATCCCTGACCTCGGCAACCAGCAATCCCTGCCAGATGGTTAATTCCGCCGTCATGCCATGCTCTTCGGCCAGTTGCCTCAATATGCGCTCCGCGTTATAGAATTCCTCGGTGGCCAGTGCCTGAGCGACAACCAAATCCACTTGATTTTTCAGACCGCCGTCCACCGGCAATGAATCCTTCCTGCACAGGTCAATTTTATTCCGCGCCAGCAGTTTTCCCAGTTTGTCGCCTTCCAATCGGGGCAAAAACTCACTCAGGGCTTGTCCCGCTGAAATGCTGATTAAAAGGGTATCGCCAACCATACTTATGTCAGCGTCAGCTTGTTCTTTGACGTTGGCCAGATAGCGGGTGGAGGCGGAAACGTGCCAATAATAATTGCCCAGTAATCCCAGAACAGTGCAGAGTACGGCCAGTGGTACGAATAAGTTCCAGCGCATCGAAACAACCTCCTCCCTCTGTTTACATAATCGATTATACCACAGGCGCACTGCGGCCGGACATGACAAAAAAAGGATGGCTAGCGGCCATCCTTTTGGAAAATTACATTTTTATTTTTTATAAAGTAATCGACGCCGGAAACTACAGTCAATATTACTGCAACAAACATGCTGACCCGGGAGATAATTTCCACCGGCAAGAAACCCAACAGTTTCTGCAACAACGGGTAACCCTTTTCCAGGCCCGCATTCAGGGTGACGGCGGTAATGGCGATAATTTGGGAAAAGGTCTTGGCTTTGCCCAGCTTGCTTGCCGCAATGACGTGGCCTTCTCCCGCCGCAATCACCCGCAGACCGGTGACGGCAAACTCCCTGCTGATAATAATGAACACTTCCAGAGGGCCTATTTGCCCCATCCAGGCCAAAGTTATCAGCGCCGCTGACACCATAAGCTTGTCGGCCAGGGGATCGAGGAACTTCCCCACAGTACTGACAATTTTGTTTTTGCGGGCAATATATCCGTCCAGGCCGTCGGTAATGGCGGCCAGCACAAAAACCAGAGCAGCCCAGAACTCGCCGTTGGGAATTTTAGTTAAAATAATAACTATAAAAAGCGGCGCCAAAAAAATTCTGGCCAGCGTAATCCTGTTGGCAGCATTCTCCATTTTATATCTTCACCCCCACCAAATCGTAGCCGTCGAAGCCGGTGCAACGGACGTTAACCATATCGCCCGGTTTAAGACTGCCGGCAGGAAGAATGACGGCGCTGTCCACTTCCGGAGCTTGCCATTGCGAACGAGCTGTAGCCTTGGCGCCCCGGACGTCATCGACCAGAGCAGTAAACTCCTTGCCCGCCTGCCGGGCGTTGCGCTGAAGAACGATTTTCTGCTGAGTCTCCATCAGCTCCCTGTACCGCCTTGCTTTAACCCCGGCAGAAACCTGGGGTTTGAGTCTGGCCGCAGGAGTTCCTTCCTCCCGGGAATACATAAAGGCCCCAAGATGATCAAATTCCGCCCAGCGTACGAAATCGAGCAAATGCTGAAAATGTTCCTCGGTTTCGCCGGGATAACCGACAATAAAGGTTGTCCGCAGTGCAATTCCGGGGACATGGCGGCGCACAGTCTCGATAAGCTTCAGCAAATCCGCTCCCCTGCGGTTGCGTCCCATGCTGGCAAGGATATCGGGATGGCTGTGTTGCAGGGGGATATCCAGATACTTGCAGATTACATCGGAACCGGCCACCACATCCAGCAACTCCGGG
The DNA here is from genome assembly GCA_012523545.1 of Bacillota bacterium. GTDB lineage: Bacteria > Bacillota > Proteinivoracia > UBA4975 > UBA4975 > JAAYIH01. The sequence continues at coordinate 22,672 of JAAYIH010000040.1, read as the reverse complement.
CTGATGCGGTCGGGGTAACAGTACATCACGCGGAGCCATGCATTTCCAACCGCCGCTTCCAGGCGACGCAACAATTCCGGCAGTTGGCTGCGGCCGCCCCAATCCAGTCCATATTGAGCAGTGTCCTGCGCGATGAGTACAATTTCCCGTATGCCGCTGTCCACCATGCGCCGGGCCTCGGCAATTATTTGTTCCTGCGGTTTGCTGCGCAGTTTCCCTCTGAGGCGGGGAATGACGCAATAGGAACACCAATTATTGCATCCTTCGGCGATTTTCAAATATCCGTAAGGGAAGGTGGAAAAAATGCGCCTGGTTTCGGCAACGCCGTCATAGCGATCCGGCGACCCCAGGCAGGATTGGTTGGCGGTTATAACTTCGGCAATTTTGTCCACCTGCCCCGTGCCCACAAAAGCGTCAACTTCGGGCAGCTCACGGGCCAATTCCGCGCTGTAGCGTTGGGCAAGACAACCGGTGACTATGAGCTGCCGGCACGTGCCGGCGCGCTTGTATTCAGCCATGGCCAGAATTTGCTGCACCGATTCTTCCCGGGCCTTGTCGATAAAACCGCAGGTGTTGACGATGATGACCTCCGCCTTTTCGGGCCGGTTGAGCAAACTGTATCCTTTTTCCGCCAGCAGACCCAGCATGGTCTCGGCGTCAATCTGATTCTTGGGACAACCCAGACTAACCACTGCTACTGTGTGCATCATGTTTTCAGTCAGTAACCTGCCCATCCTCCTCCAGCCTTATTTCCAGGTTAAATCCCCTGGTTATGTCGGGGGTTTCAATGGCCATGCCGTTGACCTCGACGTTGACATATTTGGGCGCGCCAAATCTGATTCGCACCACCTGAGCAGGCCCGATTTCCTCGCTGTGACCGGCGCCAAAGGTGCCTTCCCTGGTCTTTTCGCCGTCGACAAAAATACGGGTCCAGCAATTGCCGGAATAAGTGATGACAATCTCCAAAGCGTCGACATTTTGCACTGCATACACAGCTTCGGAATCATTTGCGGCTATCTCACTGAGTATTGGTTCGGGTTGAGGCTCTTCCAAATTGGGATCTTCTTGCTCCTGCTGTTCCGGAGGTGCCGGGGGAGCAGGAGGCGCAGGCTGCAGGAAGTTCAAGATGGCTGCACGGATAAGGACCCCGGCCAGGGCCAGAATCGCCACAATAACAATGACACGCACCAGGGGGCCCCATTCAAACTTGCGGCGGGTAAGGTGATGCCGGGGCACTCTGGCGGGAGCAACCACCACCTGACTGTCTTCCGGTTCCCACAAAGTATCGGGATCAATACCCACTTCCTGGGCATATCGGCGCATAAAGCCCCGGACATAAACGGCAGGGCCGATCTTGTCGAACTGCAATGCTTCGAGGTGCTCCAGTTGTTTCAGGGAAATCCGTGTGCGTTCATGAATATCCTGGAGGCTGAGGTTTGCTTTGTGTCGCGCTTCAATTAACCGCTTCATTATTTCTTCCATCCGGGTTCACCTCAACTAATGTCAAATGCAGAAAAGGACTGGGCCACCAGTTGATAATCGATTACTTCGTCAGGGGTGCGGCGCAATTCCAGGATATAGTCAAATAACCCCTTGTCCAATTCAAATTCGCGCAAAAATATATCGGGGTGCTCGATAATCTTGGGCGCCGGATGCTCCAGGATTTCGGCAACCAGCTGTTTGTGCTCCCTGTTTCCCCGCACCCCCGAAACAATTCCATCGATTAAATATACACAATCAGGACTCCTTTCATCCTCCGTCAGTCCTGTGCGCATGATGAGGCGCATCAGGGTGGAGGAGAGCACCACCCATTTTTTGTTGGCGTGGACACAGGCTGCGATTGCCGCCTCTGTCTTCCCCACCCGCGGCATGCCGCGCATGCCGATGACGGGCTTTTGCCTGGAGAGAACCTCGCCGATAAAATCCACCAGAATTCCCAGTTCCTCACGGACGAAACGGAAAGTATTGGGGTTCTCCGGATCTTGCTGGATGACTTTTCCGTGCTTGAGATTGATTCGGTCGACGAAATTAGGCTTGCGAAAAGCAGTGAGCTTTATATTGGAAGCCCGCAACAAAGTATTTTTTAGTGCCACCATGCGCGCCGGATCGTTGCAGGTCAGCAACAGGCCGCGCTTATGGCTGGCAATACCGTTAATCATGGTAATATTCACGCCCATAAGCCCCAAAAATGTCGCCACATCTCCCAGCAAGCCCGGCCGGTCCTGATGAATGACGTACTCCATGTACCATTCCATCGCCTTCACCCCATGCAAATAATTATATCAAATTTTCAGGGCAAATGCACCGTGTGCACCGGGGGCATAAAATAATATCGGGAGGAGGAATAAGATGGTTGGGATATCGCTTTTTGCCGGCGCAAACTCCGCCAAGGGCTTTTATTCTTTTTACCGCTTTCTAAACAGGGATGATTATCAAAAGGTCTTCATCCTCAAAGGCGGCCCGGGAACGGGAAAATCCACATTGCTGAGGGAACTCGCCCGCCAGGTGGAGACCCGCCATCCTGTGGACAGGTACTTTTGTTCGGCAGATGAAAACTCCCTGGACGGAATCTTCATCCACCGGCTGAACATTGCCGTGGTCGACGGCACGGCGCCTCACGTCCTGGAACCGCGACTGCCCGGCGCCGTGCACCAAATCGTGGACTTGGGCGCCTGCTGGGATGACCGTGCCCTGCACCGGCACCGCAAAGAAATACAGACCCTCAAAAAGGAAATCACTGCCCATTATCAGATAGCTTACCAATGGCTGGCCCTGGCCGCCCGGCAAAAGGAACTGATGCAAGCCACGGAACGCCCCGGCATCATTTACAGCCAGGCTGCAACCGATGCGGCGGCAATAATTGACCGCTTGCCTTCCCAGGGGACCGGCGGCAGGCGCAAAGCCTTTGCTTCTGCCATAACCGGGACCGGCCTGGTCAGTTTTCTGCACCAACTGCAGGAAAAGGCGCCGGTACGGGTTTACCTGCAGGGCGATAACCGAGCATACAACGATTACGTGCTGAAAGCAATTGCCCAAGTCCTGGAGAAGAGAAGAATTTCCGCCCTTTATCTGTATTGCGCCTTGCAACCGGAATACCTGGAGCACATTTTTATCCCCGGCGCCATAGCCGTCATTACTGTGCATTCTCTCCACGACCTGGAAATACAAGGAGAAGTCTTTGGTCCGCCTGAACCCGACAACTCCGCTCTTGCCGCCCAGATAAAATCCAGTCTGCAACAGGCTACAGCGGCGCTGTTTCAGGCCCGGCAAAGGCACTTCGAGCTGGAGGCGCTGTACACCCCCCACATGGATTTTGACTGTGCCAACATGCTCCGGCAACAAATACTGGAACGCATTTTGGAAATGGAAAAAACCCGGTAACCCGGGTTTTATTTTTCCAGACCGGATAAAATCTCCTCCAGTTGCGCCATGTTGACCAGGATTTTCCTGGCCTTGCTGCCTTCGTAGCCGCCGACGATGCCCAACTGCTCCATATCGTCAATGAGGCGGGCCGCCCGGGTGTAACCTATGCGCAGGCGCCGTTGCAACATGGATATTGAGGCTTGTCCGCTTTCCACCAACAAACGGGCAGCTTCGGGCAGCAGTTCGTCCACATCCGACAGTTGGCCTTCGTCTTCCAGGGCGCTGGCATCCAAGAAATCGGAACCGTGCAGGGGCAAGGCCTGACCCAAAATATAAGCGACCACTTTTTCCACTTCGTCCTCGGAGATGTAGGCGCTCTGCACCCGCCGGGGCTTGGCAGCTCCTACCGGATAATAGAGCATGTCTCCCCTGCCCAACAGCTTCTCCGCCCCGGCCATGTCCAAAATCGTACGGGAATCGGCCTGGGACGAGACGGCAAAAGCAATGCGAGAAGTAATATTGGCCTTGATCACCCCGGTGATGACATCCACCGAAGGGCGCTGGGTGGCGACAATGAGGTGGATTCCCGCCGCCCGGGACTTTTGGGCAATCCTGCAGATGGTGTCTTCCACCTCGGCTGCTGCTGTCATCATTAAATCCGCCAGTTCATCGATAACTACGATGATGTAAGGCAACGGTTTTTCGCCGTTTTGCACAGCCAGTTCGTTGTACCGGATGATGTCACGGGCAGATTTGGCGGCAAAAAGCTGGTAACGGTGTTCCATTTCCCTGACGATGTTTTTGAGGCCCTGAGCCGCCATGCGCGGGTCGGTGACTACAGGACAGAGCAAGTGCGGCAGTCCGTTGTAGACGTTGAATTCCACCACCTTGGGATCAATGAGCAAGAATTTCAATTCATTGGGCTTGGCTTTGTAAAGCAGGCTAATAATTATAGAGTTAAGACACACCGATTTTCCCGAACCGGTGGCGCCGGCGATGAGCAGGTGCGGGATTTCCATCAAATCGGCAACCACAGGCTCGCCGGCAATGTCCTTACCCAGAGCAATGGCCAGTTTGGAATCATTATGCACAAAGGCCTCGCTTTCCAGAACTTCCCGCAAGTACACTGTGGATTTGGCTTTGTTGGCTATTTCAAGACCAATGGCGGATTTGCCTGGAATCGGTGCCTCAATCCTTACCCCTGTGGCAGCCAGGCTGAGGGCCAGGTCATCGGCCAGATTCACGATTCTGCTCACCTTAACGCCGGCGGCAGGCTGGATTTCGAAACGGGTAATGGTAGGACCGCGATGGACATTGATAACTTTGGCTTCGATGCCAAAACTGGCCAAAGTTTCTTCCAGGATATCCGCCTGAGAAACCAGTTCCCGCCGCCCCTGGGGATCCTTGAGCCTGACGGTCTTTTGCAACAGGTGCAGGGGGGGCAGTTGGTATTCTGCAAGTTCCTGGGCTTCTTCGTCTTCAATGAACAGTTCGGGTGCCGGGGCCGGTGCGGGTTGCGTTTCCCGCGGGAAAACGGCCTGTTGTTCCCCCTCAGGCTGAATGAGAAGTGCACCGTCCTCTTTTTCTTCCGCCGCGGCAGGTGCCTGGTAATCGTGAATCACTACGGGAATTTGCGGCTCGGCTGCCGGCTTGGGCCGGCGCACCAGCCGGGCGATGCCGGCGTTAATTTTCGCCAGCGTCCTGACGATGGCTGCACTGCCGGCCTTGGCAGAACGGACACACCAGTGCAGAAACTGCCGCAAAGAAATATTCATCAGCAAAAAAAGGCCGATAAAAGTCAAGGAGCTCAGGACAACAACGCCTCCCACCAGACCAAAGGCCTGGTACAGCCCCATGGCCCCCAGGGCGCCCAGCACTCCGCCGCCGCGGACATTTTCATGCCGGGTCATTGCCCACAGGGTTTGCGGTGAATAATCCCCTTCCGGCGCAGCCAAAATGTGCACTGCCGTCAGCACGCACAGAACAATGAGGATGACCCCGACGCTGCGGCGCGCAAACAAAGATGAATTGGGAAAGAACATCACCCGCAAGCCCCACAGGATGAGAATAAAGGGCACAAACAGCGCATACTCTCCGGCTATGGTTTGTTGCAGGCGGTTCAGCAACCCCCCGATATAGCCCGTATTTTCGGTAAACAAAAGGCTGGCTCCGGCCAAGATTGCCGCAGCTATAATGATCAGACCGGAAATCTCGCTATGGGGCTGTCTGTCTTTGCGCCGGTGTCTGCGCTTTTTGGCCATGCCGACACCCCCTACAGTAAGATGATTACCAGTACTCCAACCAGCCAGCAGTACAGGGAGAAATAGCGCAGCCGGTTGTTGGCCAGCAGCTTGAGGAAGACTTTGATGGCCAAAATCCCCGCCGCCGCAGCGGCAACAGTGCCTATTAAATATATCTGCCAGTAATCTTCCCAGGCGCCGCTCTTAAGCGCTTCCACCACTCCCAGCAAAGTGGCGCCCAGGATTGCCGGGATTGAAAGCAAAAAGGAGAACTCCGCTGCTGTTTTTCTGTCCAGCCCGCGCCACAAGGCGCCGCTTATGGTGGAACCGGAACGGGACACCCCCGGAAAAACAGCCAGCCCTTGAAAGACGCCTACGAGCAGGGCGTCCCAAACGCCGGTTTTGCTGATGTCCTTATGGCCGCTGGGCAATATGTCGGCGACCCAAAGCAACAGTCCCGTGAAAAACAAGGCGATGCCGACAAATTTGGGACTGGTAAAGGCCTGTTCAACATATTCCTTGAATACAAAGGCAATGGCAGCTGTGGGGATGCTGCCCAGAATTAAAAGCAGGCCAAACCAGCGGTTGGGACTGGTCTTAAAGCGTGCCCACTCATCCCGCTTGAGCAGAGCCCAAAAGCTGCTGAAGATTCCGGCCAGGCGCCGGCGAAAAACCCACAGCACCGAAATAAGAGTGCCAAAGTGCAGCAAAATTTCGAAGGTCAACCCCGGCAATTTCAGACCCAACAAATGCTGAGACAAAACCAGATGACCCGAGCTGCTGACGGGAAGAAATTCCGTTAAACCCTGAATGATGCCAATTAATAAAGCATATATGTAGTCCAGCACCGCGCAACCTCCTTCTGTCTGATAATATCACAAGCCGGGTCAAAAAAACAGCCCGGCTAAGGGAGCTTTACCACCTTTCCGGGCTGATAACAAGCAAGCAGATATGCATTGGCATTGCCGGAGATAACCCTTTCAATCATGAATCCTTCTTCCACATCCCGTCCCAAAAGAATAAGGCCATTGCTCAGGGCAACCTCTCTGAGCGCCGGCTCGCCGGACGGGTCGCTCATAACCGCCTGGATGTCACAGGGAGTATACAACACCATTCAGTTGACCCTTCCCTGAATCATGGAGTTAAGTTTTTCAATCGCCAGGGCCATCCCCCCCACGGCGTCAATTAACCCGCACTTGACGGCATCCTGCCCCACCAGAACCGTTCCGATGTCGCGGGCCAGCTCTCCCGTTTTGAACATTAGTTCCCGAAACGATTCTCTGCTTATTTTGGCGTTGCGGCAGACAAATTCCACTACGCGGTCCTGCATTTTGTCCAGGTACTCATAGGTTTGGGGAACGCCGATAACCAACCCCGTCAGGCGAATGGGATGGATGGTCATGGTCGCCGTTTCGGCTATAATGGAATAATCTGCCGCCACGGCGATGGGAACGCCGATACTGTGCCCTCCGCCCAGGACCAGGGAAACCGTTGGTTTGCTGAGGGACTTGATCATCTCAGCAATGGCCAGCCCCGCCTCTACGTCGCCCCCTACGGTATTGAGAATCACCAACAGGCCTTTTATGGAATCATTCTGCTCTACGGCTGCCAGTTGGGGGATGATGTGTTCGTACTTGGTGGTCTTGTTTTGAGGCGGCAGGACCACATGGCCTTCAATTTGCCCGATGATGTTTAAAACATGAATATTGGACGGTTCCGGTTCCGGCAAAACCGTTTGTCCCAATTGCTGAATGGTTTTGAGTCCTTGATTTTGTGTCAATGCGTTATCACATCTCCTTCAGTTTGCCATAGTATGCCCCGGAGATATTGGTTTATGTAAGCAACAACCCTGCCCGCTGGCAGGGTTGTCGGCTATATTTCCATAATAATGGGGATGATCATGGGACTGCGGCGGGTTTTGTCGTATAAAAATTTGCCCAGGACATCCCGAATCCCGGCTTTGAGCACAGCCCATTCATGCCGGGTGCCTTTCTCAGAAAGGTATTGTTGAATGATTGTCTTGGCTTCAGCCATGAGGTCCTCGGATTCCCGCACATAGACAAAACCCCGGGATACGATGTCAGGCCCCGCCAAGAGCGTGCCCTGGCCTTTTTCCAAAGCCAGCACTACTACGAGGATGCCGTCCTGAGAGAGCTGCTTGCGGTCGCGCAGCACGATGTTGCCAACATCGCCGATACCCAGTCCGTCCACCATGACCTGGCCCGACGGGACGGAGCCAATATGGCGGGCACCCTCGGCAGAGAACTCCCAGAGTTCGCCGATCTTAATAATGGGAACATTGTTGCGGGGAATGCCCACTGCTGCAGCCAATTTTTGAAAATGTATGCACATCCTGTACTCTCCATGGACAGGCAACGCATACGTCGGTTTGAGCAAATTGAGCATCATCTTAATGTCTTCCTGGCTGCCGTGGCCTGATACATGAGTGCCGGAAACCGATTCGTAGATGACATCGGCGCCAAGGCGGAACAAATTGTCCACCGTGCGCGAGACAAAGATTTCGTTGCCGGGAATGGGATTGGCGGCAAAGATTACTGTGTCGCCGGGCATTATTTCCACCTGCCGGTGCTCGCACTTAGCCATCCTGCTCAATCCCGACATGGGCTCGCCCTGACTGCCGGTGGTCAGGAGGACCACCTTGTGGGGCGGCAGCTTGGTGATTTCTTCGAGACTGGTCAAAACGTGGTGAGGATCAGTCAAGTAGCCCAGTTCAAGGGCGACATTGACGACATTGACCATGCTGCGGCCGTTGACCGCCACCTTGCGGTTGTGCCTGGCGGCCGCATTAATGACCTGTTGAATTCGGTGCACATTGGAAGCAAAGGTCGCCAGGATTACGCGGCTGTCGGACAGGCGCAACACTTCGGAAATAGTCTCGCCCACCTTGGTTTCTGACTGGGTATAGCCGGGCCGTTCGGCATTGGTGGAATCGATGAGAGCGACCAGCACTCCCTCTTCCCCGTACCTGGCAAGCCGCGCAAAGTCCATAACCTGTCCGTCCACAGGCGTGTGGTCGATTTTAAAATCTCCGGAATGGACCACCAGCCCGGCCGGGGTGCGCAGACAAATGCCCACTGCATCGGGAATACTGTGGTTGACGGTAAAAAAATCCGCTTCGATATTTTTGCTGACGCGCAATTTCATGCCGGGACGGATTTGATGGAGCTCACAATCTGCCAGCATGCCCTTTTCCCGTAACTTGCCTTCCAAAAGACCCAAAGTCAGCTTGGTTCCGTAAACCGGTTTGGGCAATTGCTTTAAGATATACGGCAAAGCGCCGATGTGATCTTCGTGGCCATGAGTTAAAAGGATGGCTGAGACCTTGTCCTTGTTTTCCAGAAGATAGCTGATGTCAGGAATGACTATGTCCACGCCGAGCATATCTTCTTCAGGAAACTTCAAGCCCCCGTCGATAACGACAATTTCTTGCTCGTACTCAACGGCAAACATGTTTTTGCCGATTTCCCCCACGCCGCCCAGGGAAACCAGCCTTACTTTTGCATTATTTGCCGGGGCTTTTTTCCGTGTCCTTTTTCGGGTACTGCTGCTAGCCAAACTATTTTAACACCTCCAATAGTATTTTACCCGACCGCAGTAATTACGGCAATTATATCCCATTATCGTCAGTTAAACAAGTGAAAAGGGAAGGGCTAGCGCCCTTCCCGCGTATATTTCCCGACCAGATTCTCCACCATGACGCGGTGCTCGGGTGAAATGGACCCCAGGGGCAGCCTGGTTTCCCCCACCGGCCAACCCTGGGCAACCAGGGCGGCCTTGACAGGTACCGGATTGGTCTCCACAAACAGCGCCTTAAACAGCGGCAATAAACGACAATGCAAAGCCCTGGCCTCCTCCCATTGCCCCGCCGCGGCCAACTGCACCAGCCGGGCAACGGAACCGGGGACGACATTGGCCGCAACGCTGACTACGCCTTTAAAACCCAGGGCCAGCAGGGGAAGGGTGAGGCTGTCATTACCGCTGAAAAAGTCTACCCCGGCAAATTCGCCAGCCAACTGACCGGCTTTCTCCAAACCAGTACCAGCTTCTTTGACGGCGGTGATGCGCGGGCAGCGGGCCAAAATTTCCCGATAACTCTCCAACGTCAAGTCCAGGCCGGTGCGCGACGGCACATTATACAGCATTATGGGCCTGGAACTGGCGGCATTTACGGCGCTGAAGTGCTTAATCAAACCGGACAGATTGGGCTTATTGTAATACGGGGTTATTACCATGTAGCCGTCCACCGGTGTCTCTTCAGCCCGGCGCAGCAATTCCACCGTGTCCCTGGTGCAATTGGACCCTACACCGGCAATAACCATGCCCCGCTGTCCCACTGCTTCTTTTACCCGGGCAAAGAGTTCTGTTTTTTCCCCCTGGGTCAGGGTGGCCGCTTCGCCGGTGGTTCCGCTCACCACCACCCCATCGCAGCCATTGTCAACGATATCACGGCACAACCGGGCTGCCAGCTCGAAATCGACGGCGCCGTCCGGTTTCATCGGCGTTACAACCGCGGCCAGAACCTTTCCCCATTTAAAAGCCATTATGCTTTCACCTCCCCAAAGAAAACCTGGTGCAGGCAGTTCAGGGCTTCCACCAAATGCTGTTCGGGAATCAAAAGGGCGATTTGCGTATACGAGTCGGAGGTATGGTAAACGGGAATCTTTTTTTCCGTTAAAGGCTTGTAGATTTTGGTCATGACACCGGGGATGCCCCTGATGCCTGTTCCAATCAGCGATACCCTGCAGCAGCTGTTCCTCCTGGTGGGTTCTATATTATTGGCGCGCAGGATTTTTTCCACCTCGTCTGCTGCCTGCTCCGACACTGTAAAACTGTGGGTGGAATCAGACAAAAAGATCAGGTCGGTGCTGATTCCCCGGGCCGATATATCCTCCAACAACACCGACAGTTTTTCCGGCTCCAGCCGGACCTGGAATTGCGTAATTCCCAGCCTGTGGGTGATGGCCCGAATGGTATCTCCTTCTTTTCTCGGAATGCCGTGGCGGGGCCCAATTTCGGTGGGAGGGCTGTTATTGGCCAGGGAAGTGATAATCAGGCGAATATCGTCGGCCATGGCCCTCTCCACTGCGCGGGGGTGAATAATCTTGGCTCCCTCCACGGCCATTTCCAGGATTTCCTGATAATTTAAGCGGTAAATGGGCAGGGCATTGGCCACTATCTTGGGGTCCGCCGTTTTTACGCCCGGGACATCGGTATAGATGGTGGCCGATTCCAGTTTTAGAGCCGCCGCCACCGCCACGGCAGTGATGTCGCTGCCGCCCCTGCCCAGGGTGGTCAGCTCGCCGCTCTCCGAAACGCCCTGGAAACCGCAAATAACCGGGATAATGCCGGAATCCACCACGTGTTTTATCCTTTTGATTTCCACGGCCAGGATTTCGGCATTGCCGTGGTTGTTATCGGTAATTATACCGGCCTGACTGCCGGTGAGAGTCATGGCCCTGCACCCCAACTCCTGCAACTGCACCGCCAACAGGGTTGCCGAAACCAATTCGCCGCAGGCCATCAGCAAGTCCAGCTCCCGCAAAGCCGGGCGGGATGATATGGCTGCCGCCAAGTCCAGGAAAGTATCTGTGGCGTATGGATCGCCTCTGCGTCCCATGGCCGACACAACCACAACGGGACGAAAACCCTGGCAGTACACCTTGCGTATATTTTCGGCACAATTGCGCAGCTGACGAGGGTCCTTCAGCGATGCGCCGCCGTATTTGTGTACCACAATGTCCTTCATGCCCGACACCATGCTTCCGCTGTTTTCAGTGCATTGTGCGCTGCCCCGGTGCGCAGATTGTCGGCGACAATCCACAAGGAAAAAGACCGATGGGCAAAGGCGCTGTTGCTGCGGATTCGGCCGACATAGACCGCATTGGTGTGTTGGGCAACGATGGGTTGAGGTGCGTCGACAACGCGCAGGTTGGGTGCAGAACTGAGCAATTGCCCAATTTCTTCGGGGACGGCTTCTTTTCTGGTTTTAAAGGTCACCGCCAGGGCATGGCCGCGCATAACCGGCACCCTGACGGCTGTGACCGCCATGGGCAAAGTGGGCAACTCCAGGATTTTGCGGGTTTCCCGGACAATCTTTTCTTCTTCTTCGCTGTGGCCCGCATTATTGCGCCGGCCAATATACGGGATTAAGTTAAACAATAACTGCCCGGCGCCGACACTCCGGGGATGTTGCGCCAGCTCCCGGGCCATTTGCTCCATAGCGTCCTGCCCGGCCCCGGATACTGCCTGGTAAGTGCTAACCGTCACTTCCTCCAGCCCAAAGTGCACCTTGACAGGATGCAGGACTGGGGTCAGTTGTGCTACACAGCAATTGGGATTGGCCACCAGGCGGAGATCTGCGCTCAGCAAGTTTCCGTTTACCTCTGGGACGATGACCGGGACACCTTCCTGCATCCTGAAAGCGCTGCTGTTGTCCAGGCACCTGACGCCTCGGGCCACGGCGGCCGGCACCCATCTGGCGCTGATGGTCTTCCCGGTACAGAAAAAACACAGGTCAAGCCCGCAAAAAAACTCCTCGTCCAGGCTGCGTATCGTCAGTTCGCCCCAGGCGGTCATAAGCTTTTTCCCTGCCGAGCGGGGAGATGCGGAAAGTCTCAGCTCAGAAATGCGAATACTCGTACCGGCGGCCAGGAGCTCCAATAGTTCCCGGCCGACAATGCCCGTTGCGCCGACTATTCCTACCCGCACCTCTTTCAACCTACCTTAACAGGATGGGTTGGATTTGCTCGCCGCGCAGCGCAGCTTCAATGGTCTCGGGAATCAGGTCCATGGCGCAGACCAGCGACCTGGGTTTCTCAAAGGGATTGTCTTGACCGAAGGGAACGAAGTACACGTGCTTCCTGACCAGCAAAATGCCAAGATTGACCGCATTGCCGGCCAACCCGTCATTGGTAGCCACCGCCAGCACCACCGGCCGTTCGTTGCGCAACTGAGCTTTGACGGCCATGGTTACTGCAGTATCGGAAATGGCATGAGCCAGTTTGGCCAGTGTGTTCCCTGTGCACGGCGCCACCACCACTACATCGAGATTCAACTCGGGACCAATTGGCTCTGCAGCGACTATATCGGTAATCGCCTTGCGGCCGCAGATTTCCTCAATCTTTTGCACCCACTCCCTGGCCCGACCAAACCTGGTATCGCTGGTCAGGACGCTGGGAGATAAAATGGGGAACACTGTATTGCCCTGTTCCGTCAGTCTTGTCAGGGGCTGGACAATTTTGTCCAGATTGCAATGGGAACCTGTTATGCCAAAACCTATGCGTTTATTTCTCATTTTTCTCATCCTCCATGAGACCGTATTGCCGGAGGAGCCGGGGATAAACCTGGGTCAACACTTTTCCCGCCGTCGCCGGCGCCGCCTTGCCCGGCAGACCCGGGGCCAGAATTGCCTTGATCCCCAACTCTTCAGCCCGGGCAAAATCCGTACCGCCCCGCCCCGAGGCGATATCCACAACCAACCTGCACCTTTTGGCCGCTTCCAGAATACTGCCGGTGATAACCGGTGCCGGAACGGTGTTAAAGATCAGGTCAACGTCGGCGACACAGTCCCGCAGCCTGGTAAACGGACATATCGTCAAGCCCATCTCATACGCCCGGGCCAGGTCGGCGGGATTCCTCGCTGCCGCCGTCACTTCTGCGCCTATGCCCCGGAGCATTCGCGCCAGGGTCAGCCCGCACCGGCCCAAGCCCGCTACCAGCACCCGGCTGCCGTGGAGAGTGAAATCGGTATGCGCCATGGCCAGCTCCAGCGCCCCTTCCGCAGTGGGAATGGAATTGAGTATTGCCAGTTCATCGTCGTCGGCAATTTCAATTAGATTTACCGAGCGGGCCATTCTTTTCAGCGCTGCGTTGGCCCGGCCCACGAAAACAGGAACGCCCGGGGGCAAGGCGGCAAAAACAGCTTCAGTTATCCTGGGCGGATTGGCGCTGTAGGGGCTGGGCGGCGTCAAATCCTCCCTTATGCCTGCCATGGGGAGGATGACCGCCGCGGTCCCCTGAACTGCTTCGACGGGATTGGTGAAATTGGGAGCCGGGAGAGGCCGATAATTTTCAAACCCACAGAGATGAACTGCAAACCCTTGGTCAACCAGGAATTTGGCCAGGATTATTTCTCTGCCGTCGCCTCCCAGTAATGCCAGCAGCTTCTGACCCATTTGCATCTCCTCCTTTAACCCTCTCCATACCACAATATGCAAAACAACAGGGCAGCGGTCCTGTTTTCCGCTGCCCTGTATGATTCAATGCATTTCTATTTCTTTGCCGCCGGTCTGATCCATGATTTTCATGGCCTCTATGGCCCGGCTTTCGTCGGTTTTTATCACTGCCATTACCCTGCCCTCTTCCAGGCGCCGTTCATAATGGCGGCTTTTCTCTTCGGGGATGCCGTAATCGATCAGGCCTCCCGCCACCCCGCCGGTAATCGCGCCGGTGAGCACGCCGGCCAGCGGGCCTGCCGCCACAAGGGGACCGAAACCGGGAATGAGCAGGGCGCCGGCACCCATGGCCAGTCCGGCCAGCCCGCCCAAGGCGCCGCCGGCCATTGTCCCGTCGCTGAGGTTTTGGTCGGCATAGCTCATCTGTTCACCCGAGGAATGCCCTCTGTCCCGCTCCTCTTCCCGGGCCAGGATGGAAATTTCATTGTCGCCAAAACCTCTCTCACGCAACGCCCGGATGCTCCGCTCCGCTTCGTCGCGGGAATCGTAAAAAGCTACCACAGTTTTTTCCACTCGCTCAACCTCCTTACAAGACTACGCTTATTATGCCCCCGGACGTTGGGGTTATGACTTTTTTTCACCCTCCAGGGAAATTATGATGGCGTCGAGGCCGATGCGCATAATGGCTTCCCAGGGAATAACGTGAACCGGGACCTGGTTAAAAAACATCGCAAGCAGACCGCTGCGGCCGGCCAATATGACTTCCAGTATTTTCCCGGTGTCGGGATCGATGCGCATGTCACAATCGGCGAAGGTTCCCAGGCAACGCCCGGTGCCGAAATTTATCACTTCCTTGGCTGCCAAATCAGAAAACCGCACCACTTGCATTTTAATTCCCCAACCAAAGATTGCTGTACTTCTGCGGCCAGTAACTGGGGTTAAGCAGTTCCGTTACTGAAACCGGCTGCAAGCCTCGTTCCCGCAAGGCCGCAAGTATTGTGCGCAGGGCCCCGGGAGTTTGCGCCGTAGGATGCATGAGAATGATGGTGCCGTTGTGCAAATTGGGCACAATCCGATTCACTATGGCTTCCTCACCGGGCAGAGTCCAGTCAACGGTATCCAGCGACCACAGTATTGTGTGCATCCCCTGTTGTGCGGCGGCAGTAAAAATTTTTTCCGCTTTTTCGCCGTACGGCGGGCTGAACCAGCGCAATTCCACGCCGGTGAGTTCATGCACCACTTTATTGGTCTTATCAATTTCCTCCCGGATTTCTTCGGGGTCCAGTTCCTGCAGGTGGGCGTCAGAATACCCGTGATTGCCCAAGTCATGGCCCAAATCATGGATTTTTTTTGCCAGTTCGCCGTTTTCAGCAGCCCAACGCCCCACCAAGAAGAAACTGGCCGTAACCCGCTCCTCGCTCAGGATGCGCAGGATTTCTTCCAGGTACTCGTTGCCCCAGGAAACATTAAACACCAAGGCAACTTGACTTTTGGCCGGATTGCCCTGGTAAACCGGCAGTTCTTTGCTTTGCTCCAGGGTCTTTTCCGCCCTGGTCTCTCTCCACACCGGCGTAATATATGCTCCCCTGCGGGCCGACCGGATTACTTCTGCGGTTTTGGCCACATCGATTTCAAACCCGTTGAGATCCGGGATGATACTTTTGTTGACGGGATCATATTGGGCATCCACCGGTTGCTGACAGAGATTTTGCGTCAGCCTGGCCACCTCTTCTTCCAGCCGGGGAGATTTGGGGTCGAGGACATGCCCCATGAACAGCACTTCCTTTTTTCCCCAGGGCAGGAAAGCCCCGGCTGCAAACTGCCAGGAGTAAATCAGCACCGCTGCCGCAAAGCAGGCCAGCAGCATTAGCAACAATTTACGCGCCTTAACAACCCAAAAGATCTTCATAAGCCACCCTCCCCTTAATAATTACAGGGAAAAGGAGCGGGATATGTCACGGCAATAAAAAAAGCATCCCGGAAAGATGCTTTTTTAGCGCCGGCGCCGCGGCCTTTGTGTTTTCTTTTCTTCTTCCTCGGGCAAGGGCGGCAGCAAGGCTTTGTGGGATAACTTAACCCTGCCTTTGTCATCGATATCGATGACCTTGACCTGGATTTTGTCGCCCACCTTGACGACGTCCTCGGTCTTTGCCACCCGGTTTCGGGACAACTGGGAAATGTGGACCAAGCCGTCCTTGCCGGGGAGCAGTTCGACGAAGGCGCCGTAACTTTCCACCCTGACCACAGTGCCCATGTACACGTCGCCGATTTCTACATCCCGGACCAAATCCTCGATCATGCCCCTGGCTTTGGCGGCTGCTTGCTCATCGGGAGAAGCGATGTAAATGGTGCCGTCGGCTTCGATGTCAATGGTAACGCCAGTCTCGGCAATGATCTTATTGACCATCTTGCCGCCGGGGCCAATGACTTCACGGATTTTGTCCACGTCAATTTTCATGACCAGGATGCGCGGAGCATAGGGGGACAGCTCCGGTCTGGGCTTGGAGATTTCGGCGTCCATCTTGTCTAAAATGTAATTATAGCCTTCCACCGCCCTGGCCAAAGCCTGGCGGAGGATTTCCCGGTTGAGGCCGTGTACCTTAATGTCCATCTGGAGGGCGGTAATGCCCTTGCGGGTGCCGGCAACCTTGAAATCCATGTCGCCGAGAAAATCTTCCATGCCCTGAATGTCCGTGAGAATGACGTATTTGTCACCTTCCTTAATCAGCCCCATGGCAATGCCGCCAACGGCAGCGCGCACGGGCACGCCGGCATCCATCAAGGCCATGGAAGCGGCACAGACGCTGCCCATGGAAGATGAACCGTTGGATTCCAATACCTCCGAAACCAGCCGGATGGTGTAAGGGAATTCCTCTTCGTCGGGAATCATCGGCTTCAACGCCCGTTCTGCCAAGGCCCCGTGACCAATTTCCCTGCGCCCTGGCCCGCGCATAAAACCGGGCTCACCGACACAGTATGGCGGGAAGTTGTAATGGTGCATAAAGCGCTTGGATTCTTCCAGGGTCAAACCGTCCAGGATCTGGACATCGCCGGGAACCCCCAGGGTGCAGGCATTGAATATTTGCGTCTGCCCGCGGGTAAAAAGGGCAGAACCGTGCAACCTTGGCATCAGCCCGGCTTTGCAATAGACCGGTCTGATTTCATCGGGCTTGCGCCCGTCGGGGCGAATGCCCTCCTCGAGAATGCGCTTGCGCACCACCTGGCGCAACACGCTGGAAAAGGCTTCTTTAGCCAGACTGTATTCTTCCGAATCTTCCTCAAACTGAGCCAACCATTCTGCCCGGATTTCCTCTATGCGGTCCTCCCGGGCCAGCTTTTCGGTAACATTAAGCGCGTCGAGAATCTTCCCGGTGGCAAAAGCTGCGACGGCCTCTTCCATTTCCGGTGGCACGCTGACCAGGTTGACCTTCATTTTCTCCTTGCCTATTGCGGCGACAATTTCCTTCTGAAAAGCAACCAGGTTCTTGATTTCTTCGTGGGCCAGCATCAGGGCGTCGAGGATTACTTCCTGGCTGACCTCATTGGACTCCGATTCCACCATCATCAGCGCGTCCTCAGTCCCCGCCACCACCAGTTGGAGCAGGCTTTTGTCCCGCTGTTGCATATCCGGGTTGAGCACCAGTTGGCCGTCGACATAACCCACCATTACGGCGCCCACCGGTCCGTCAAAGGGGATGTCGGAAATGGACAAGGCGATGGAAGCACCGTTGATGGCGGCGATTTCCGGCGGATTGTCCTGATCCATGGACATTACAGTGGCCACCACGTGCACAGCATTGCGAAAGCCTTTGGGAAACAGGGGCCGCAGGGGCCGGTCGGTCAAACGCGCAGCCAGAATCGCCTTTTCGGTGGGTCTGCCTTCCCGTTTGATAAATCCGCCGGGAATTTTGCCCACGGAATACATCCTTTCCTCATAATCCACCGTCAGCGGGAAAAAATCGATTCCTTCCCGGGGCTCTTTGGAGGCAGTGGCGGTAACCAGCAACACTGTATCTCCATAACGCACCATAACGGCGCCGTTGGCCTGTCTGGCGTACTTGTTCGTTTCAATGACCAGTTGTCGGCCCGACATGTTGTAGGTAAAGTCCAAAAAAATCCTCCTTTCCAAGCAAAACTCGCTTAAATAAAAGCGGGCTTCCCCGCTTTTATTTACGCAGATTGAGTTGTTCAATGATAGCCCGATAGCGGTTGATATCTACCTTCATCAGGTAATCCAGCAACTTGCGCCTTCGGCCAACCATTTTCATGAGCCCGCGCCGGGAATGGTGATCCTTCTTGTGCACCTTGAGGTGCTCGGTAAGATGGTTAATGCGGCTGGTCAGAAGAGCAATTTGCACTTCCGGCGAACCAGTGTCATTTTCATTAACCTGAAACTGTTTAATGATCCTGGTCTTTTCCTCCCGGGACATGGTCATGACTATCACCTCCTCGTTGGTAAAACGCCATATGCCCAGAAAGCCGTCGGAGTCACCGGCTATCAGAGCAAATGGTTTTAAATCCTTTGCCATTTTAGCATATCGGAATTGCCAAGTAAAGCGACAACCTGCCGGATATCCTCTTTTACCTGCCGTTTAAAACTGTCGACGTCGGGGAACTTTATTTCATCGCGCAGTTTTTTGAGGAAGTGCACTGTCAGGCAATGGCCGTACAGGTTGCCGGAAAACTCCAGGATATGGATCTCCAGGGCCGGGCGTTGTGCCGGAAAGGTGGGGCGGAGGCCGATATTGGCAACTCCCCGGTATTCCCGACCCGCAATTTCCACCTTAACTGCATAGACGCCAAAGGCCGGCAGGGCAACAGCTCTGGCCGGATACAGGTTGGCAGTGGGAAAGCCCAGCTGCTTCCCCCGGCCTTCACCGGCTTCCACCCGGCCGGACAGGGCATAGTAACGGCCCATGTACCGGGCCGCAGTTTCCACATCGCCCTGGTTTAAGTATTTGCGCACCGCAGTGCTGCTTATAACCTCTCCGCCGTTGGTCACCGGCGGGACAATTTCGCAGCCAATTCCCAGCTGGGCGGCCATGGCCTTCATTAAGTTTGTGTCCCCTGCCCCGCCCCTGCCGAAGGAATAGTCGTACCCGACGACGACGTGCCGGCAGTTCAGGGCATAAAACAACACATCCCGGATAAACTCCCGGGGATCAGTCCCTGCAAACGCGCGGGTAAAAGGCTGAACCAGGACCATGTCCGCGCCGGCAGCACGAAAAAGTTCCACCTTGCGTTCCAGGGGAGTCAGCACAGAAATCTGTTGCGACAAGAGCTGGCGGGGATGGGGATGAAAGGTAATCACCAGGGCAGGCAATCGCAATGTGCGGGCCATGGCAATGGTCTGCCGCACAATTTTCTGGTGCCCCAAATGAAAACCGTCAAAGTTGCCCAGGGTGACCACCGTCCCCGCCTGGGACGGTATTTTATTGTAGTCAAAGTAGATCTTCACTGGCATTTCTCCTGTGTCAAAACCTTGATGGGTTTGATAATTTCACCCTGCGCCAGGGCTATGCCCAGCAGTTTTGTCCCCCAAAACACAGCCACTTCCCCCTGGAAACCGGGCGCCCGCAGCTGGCCTCCGTGCACAAACCGTGTTGCCTGGTCGCCGGAAAGCCTCAGTTGCGGCAGGGAAGCCACCGCCGTTTCCATCTCCAACAGCCAGGGGGCAATGTCTTCCTCCAGATCGGCAAAGGTAGCCGCCTGGCCGAGGGTGATGTCAGCGATGCGGGTGCGGGTCAATGCTGCCAGGTGAGCGGGAACCCCCAGGGCATTGCCGATATCCGCGGCCAGGCTGCGTATATAGGTACCGCTGCTGCACACGATGTCCACCGTCAGCAGGGGGGCGGCGGGGGTGAGTGCAGACAAATGCACCGGAACTATGGACTTAATATGTACCTGCCGGGGCGGCAAATTAGGCTTTTTGCCCTGCCGGAACAGCTGGTAAGCTCTTTTTCCGGCTATTTTTACCGCCGAAGCAGCCGGCGGGACCTGGGTAATTGTGCCCTGAAAGCGCTTCAGGACAGCGGCAACGGCGTCGGTACTGAGGAAAAAATCATCCTGACGAGCGACCTCGTTTCCCTCCCGGTCCCCGGTGTCAGTTGCAACGCCGAAGAAAATCTCCGCCCGGTAGCCTTTGTCGCTGCGCAGGAAATATTCGCTGAGCCTGGTGGCGCGATTAATTGCTACCAGCAACAACCCCTGGGCGGCTGGATCCAGAGTACCGGTATGCCCTGCCTTTTTGACGCCGGGCAACCGCCGTATCCTGGCCACTGCCTGCTGGGAAGTAATGCCCGGGGGTTTATTAAGGGGAATAAATCCGCTCAGCACAGGGCAAATACCTCCTCCAGGCGTTTCCGGAGCAGGGCCCTGGCCTGAGGCAAAGGCATATTCAGCGTCACTCCGGCGGCATTTTGATGGCCGCCGCCGCCCAGGTCCCTGGCCAGTTGGGCTACATTCCACCGGCCTTTGGAACGCAGGGAAACCTTTACGCTGTCCCCCTGACCCTGTCTGGCCACCACCGAGACCGCCACCCCCGCCAGGCTGCGGGGATAGTCGTTTAGTTCCTCCAGTTCCCATTCCTGCAACGCATATTCAGCCAGCAATTCTCTGCTGATTTCCAGGTAGGCAACGCGGCCGTTGCACATAAGCTGCACATCGCCCAGCACCCGGGCCAAAAAGCGAATATAGGCTTCCGAGCGCGTCCCGTGGATGTGGCTGTAAACCAAATGCGGGTCGGCGCCCAATTCCACCAGCTTGGCTGCCGTGGCCAGGGTCTTGGCCTGGGTATTGCTGTAACTGAAACGCCCGGTATCGGAATACAAAGCAGTATACAAAGCAAGTGCGGCTGGCGGGGGAATGGGTTCCGGGTAAAACAAATCAAACAGAATCTGGCCCACTGCCGCCGCCGAAGAGTCCACCAGGTTGATGTCACCAAACAACTCATTGTGCAGGTGATGGTCGATGTTGATTACGCAACCGGCGCCCTGCAGGTGCTGGCCGCTCTCAGCCAGTCTCCTTACATCGCTGCAGTCCAGGACAACAGCTATTTTACCCGTGACATCCGCCGGCGGATTGACGACGGCGACATCGCCCAGGAGAAACTTATAAATACCCGGCACAGGCGCAGGCAATACCGGCGTTGCCTGTTTGCCCGCATCCCGCAACAGGTAGTAAAGGCCCATGGTAGAACCCACGCTGTCGCCGTCGGGATTGGGATGGGACAGGATGACAACAGGCCGGGAAGAATTGAGCAGGACTTCCTTGGCCTTGACCGCGTCCGCCCTATTCACCATGAGACTTTCCTTCCTTGATTTCCTTCAGCAGCTTGTCAATCTCCGCATGATGGTCCAACGACTTGTCCTGGACAAACCGCAATTCAGGCACATGGCGGATGCGAATACGGGAACCCAGTTCTGTTCTGATAAATCCGGCGGCGTTGACCAGAGTCTTCATGGTTTCCTTCTGCTCCTCTTCCGTACCCATAATGCTGACGCGTATGGTACAGTAACGAAAATCCTTGCTGGGTTCAACGGCAGTAACGGTGGTGAAGCCCACCCGGGGATCCTTGAGCCTGGAAGCGATTATGGAACTGACTATTTCCTTGACTTCCTCAGCCTTTTTTGCGAACCGGGCCCTGTTCATTTATTTTTCCTCCACCATAACATAAACCTCAATTTGATCTCCCTCTTTGATGTCATTGAAGTTTTCCAGCATCATGCCGCATTCGTAGCCGCTGCTGACCTCCTTGACATCGTCTTTAAAGCGCTTCAGAGAGGCGATCCTGCCGTCAAAAATGATTACGCCGTTGCGCAACAAACGCGCCATGGCCTTGTTGGTCACCTTTCCGTCAATGACATAACACCCGGCAATGGTGCCCAGTTTGGAATGACGGAAGGTATTGCGGACCTCCACCCGTCCAATTACCGATTCGGTATACTCCGGCTCCAGCAATCCTTCCAGGGCCAGCTTAACATCGTCCAGCAATTCGTAGATCACCGTATACAGGCGAATGTCCACTTTTTCTTCTTCCGCCAGCTTTGCAGCCTGGGCGTCGGGACGAACATTGAATCCGATGATAATGGCGTCGGAAGCTGAAGCCAGCATGACATCTGACTGGTTGATGGCGCCTACGCCGTCGTGAATGATGTTAACCTTAATGTCCTTGACAGCCAGTTTGCCCAGAGAATGCTTTATGGCTTCAGTGGTGCCCTGAACGTCGCTCTTCAAGAGCAGCCTGAGCTCCTTGTTCTGGGCATCCTCCAGCTGCTTAAAGACGTCTTCCAGGGTGACCCGGGTCCGGGAAACAGCGGCAGCTCTTTGCTTTTCGCTGTAATCCTGGGCCATTTGTCTGGCCGTTTTGTCGTCCTCCACCACCTGCAACAGTTCTCCTGCCGGCGGGACATCAGACAACCCGAGGATTTCCACGGGAACAGACGGGCCCGATTTTTCAATTCTCTGCCCCCGGTCGTTGAACATCGCCCTGACCTTTCCGTACGCAGAACCGCAAACCACGGCGTCGCCCACCGCCAGGGTACCTTCCTGAATGAGAACGGTGGCCACGGGGCCGCGCCCCCTGTCCAGTTTCGCTTCGATAACTGTGCCTGTGGCCGGAATGTCCACTGGAGCTGCGAGTTCCAGCATATCGGCACTGAGCAGAATCATTTCCAGGAGATCGTCTATGCCCTGGCCAGTAAGGGCCGATACTTCGACGTATATAGTGTCGCCGCCCCATTCTTCAGGCATCAGGCCGTGATTGGCCAGTTGTTGCTGAACGCGCTGGGGATTGGCCGCCGGTTTATCCATCTTGTTCAAAGCGACGATGACAGGCACATTTGCAGCCTTGGCGTGATTAAGCGCCTCGATGGT
>JAAYIH010000039.1 GCA_012523545.1 Bacillota bacterium | reverse complement strand
TGTTCCACCGCCTTGCTCAGCCCGTCCATGGCGGCGTTGAGGCGCTTGAGCCGGGTTTCATAGGCGGCCAGCCGCTTGTCCAGCCGGGCCCGGAACTTGCCCAGCCGGGCCTGCTGTTTTTTGATAAACTCCCGTTCCGCCTGGTCGTATTCCTTCCTCCTTTGGGCCAGCCACTTGTCGTTTTCGGCAATGCTCTTTTCGACATCCTTGATCTGCTGGCGCCAGTAGGCGTCTCCGCTTTCTTTGTACCCGTCCTGGAAACGCTCCAGCTCGGACTGGAGCAAGTCCCGGCGCTGGCGGTATTTTTGCTGGTCGGCAACCCAGGCAGCCTCAAGTTCAGCTTTGCGGGCGGCGACTGCCTCCTCCCCCTGGCGCGCCAATTCTTCCAGCGAGCGGGCGCCGGCGGCCCGTTCCTCTTCCATGAGGCGCTGCAGCTTGTCCGCCAGCACATCCCGGTGGGCGTAGGCGTTCTGGTGCAGTGCCTTCCAGGCTTCGGCGGACTGGCTGAACTGCTCCAACTGCTCGTTGAGCCGGGCCAGGGCTTCGCCGGCGTCGGCCTTTTCGTCCATGCTGACCTGCACCGGCTCCTGGCTGACGGCCAGGAGTGAGACAACCTGGTCGGGAGGCGTCAACAGGCCGGCAAATTCCAGGACGGCGGGAGTAACGTCCAGGGCCCTTTTGGTCCACTGCCGGCATAAATCCAGAAATGCTTCTTCGCCGGCTTCAGGGTCCGGCGGGGGGTCCGGAAGCAGGGGCGCCAAGTCAAAGCGTATGGCGCCGCTTACCATTCCAAAGGGTTCAAAAACAAGGCAACGGGTGCCGGCATCGGCAGGGTTCCACCCATGGCACAGCAGGGGCAGGCCAATGCGGGCGATTACCTCTACGGCTTCATCCTGCCTGCGCCCCAACAGGCCCCTGCTTTTCCTGGCCGCCATGGCCAGGGCCAGGGCCGTTGCCGCTTCAATCTCTTCCGACGGCGGGAGAAAATCAACGACAAAGGACATTTTCCGCACCTCCTGACGCTATAATTCTGCACAGAGAAAAAGTTTTCCTGCATTTTTCCAGGCCCAAAGCCGGGGAAACCCGGATAAAAAAAGGGGCATCGCCCCTTTTATGCCCGGTCTTACTCCCGGTACTCCACCTTGTCCTCGTCATAGCGGGTCTGAGCCGGCTTGGTTTCGCCGGGATAGCCCAGAGCCGCCATGCCCAAAGGCGCATAGCCTGCGGGAATTTCCAGGACTTCCTTTATCGCCGCCTCCAACTCGGCATTGGGGTGAACCCCCAGCCACACGCCGCCCAAATCCAGGTTGGCGGCGGCCAGCAGCAGGTTCTCCATGGCCGCCGAGCAGTCCTGCACCCAGTGTTTGGCTTCGGTGTTGCCGCACACGCAGATACACAGCGGCGCCTCGTACAGCATTTTGGCATAGCGGTGAATGTCGGCCAGCTTGTTCAACAGCTCCCGCCGGGTGATCACCACGAAGCGCCAGGGCTGGCGGTTGGAGGCCGACGGGGCGGCCATGGCGGCCTTGAGCAGCAGCTCCACTTTTTCCTTCTCCACCGGCCGGTCGACAAACCGGCGGATGCTCCTCCGCTTAAATATCCAGTGCAGACGTTCCATCAGCGAATTCCTCCTCGTTCTTCATTGCTTTCGCCCGCGCCTTGGCCTGCTCCAGGGCATGGCGCAGCAGTTCCACGTGCTGGTAGTTGTCCGACGGCAGCCAGAGCAAGGTCAGGCCGGTTTGTTCCGCCAAAGCCGTCAATGTCGCATCCCTGCCCTGCTTCCACATGGAATCGGACCTCTCCCGCTCAAACTGAACGACGGCGGCGGGCGTCAAATTCCCCAGATGAAGGATGGCGAAATCCACCCAGCGCCGGCGCAGCCACTCTTCCAAGGTGCCGCTCCCTTCCGGAGCGGCCAGCAGGGCGGCCAGGGGGACATGGGGCAGGACCAAGTAGTCCTGGCCCACCGCCTTTTGCAGGGCCTGCCAAAACTTGCGCCGTTGCCGGGTGCAAAAATGTTGGCGCACAGTGCAGGGTTGCTTGCCGGGGTCGGGGCTGGCCAACAGGGTCTTGAGCACAACCAGGATGGCCAGAACCAGTCCGCCCAGGATGAACCAGTGCAGGGTTTGCATATCCATCCCTCCCCTTAGGGATTCTCTGCAGGCGGGAAAAATCCTCCCCGCCTTGACAAGGCTTGGGATCCGGGGCATAATAAGGAAAAACGATGACGGCAGAAGAGTAGCCCGGCCCCTGGCATGCAGCGAGCCGATGCAGGGTGGGAGGTCGGTTGCCAACCCGGGCGAATGGGCTGCCCAGTTGCCGGGAGGAAATGCCCGGCCGGTTGACCTCCGTTACGGGTTTGAGAGTGCGCAGCATGCGCAAATTCGGGTGGTACCGCGGTTAACTCCGTCCCGTTGGCGACGGAGTTTTTGATTTCAGAAAGGAGGCACAGACATGAAACGGGTTTTTTCCGGCGTTCAGCCGTCGGGGGTGCTGACCCTGGGCAACTACCTGGGGGCGCTGAAGAACTTTGTTCGTGTTCAGGCCGAACACGACTGCCTTTTCTGCGTGGTGGACCTCCATGCCCTCACCGTGCCCCAGGACCCCCTTTCGTTGCGGGGAAACGTGCGGCGGGTGGCGGCCCTGTTCCTGGCTTCGGGCATAGATCCCGACCGGGCCACCATCTTTGTGCAGTCCCGGGTCTCCGCCCACGCCGAGATGGCCTGGCTGTTGCAGTGCCTGACCTGGTTCGGCGAACTGGGCCGCATGACCCAGTTTAAGGAAAAATCCCAGGGCAAAGAGACCTTTTCGGTGGGACTCTTTACCTACCCGACCCTGATGGCCGCCGACATTCTCCTCTACGATACCAACTACGTCCCGGTGGGAGAGGACCAAAAACAACATTTGGAACTGACCCGGGATTTGGCCCAGCGCTTTAACCGGCGCTACGGCGACCTCCTGGTGGTTCCCGAACCCATGATTGCCCGGGTGGGGGCCAGGATAATGGCCCTGGACAATCCCCGGGCCAAGATGAGCAAGTCCAGCGACACTCCCGACAGCTATATCTCCATGCTGGATGACCCTGATACCATCGCCAAAAAGATCAGGCGGGCGGTGACCGATTCCGACAACGCAATCCGCTACGCTCCCCAGGAAAAACCCGGGGTCAGCAACCTCATGTCCATTCTCTCCCTCTGCTCCGGCCGCAGCCTGGAGCAGCTGGAAGAGGATTTTGCCGGCAAGGGTTACGGCCAGTTGAAGCAGGCCGTGGCCGAAGCGGTCATCGCCGAGCTGGAGCCCATTCAACAGCGCTACCGGGACATTGTAAACAGCAATACCCTGGACGAAATCCTCGACCGGGGCGCCCGGCGCGCCCAGGAGCTGGCCGCCGCCACCCTGTATCGGGTACAGCAGGCCATGGGCCTCTAAAAAGGAAAAAAGACCGACCCGGCGGGTCGGTCTTTTTTATCCCGTCACAATTTTGCTGAGGTCGGCGACCCCGTCCATCAGCGCCGTCACTGCCGCCAGCAGGGCCAGGCGGTTGCGCCGCACTTCTGCGTCCTCGGCCATGACCAGCACGGCGTCGAAGAAGGCGTCGACGGCGGGGCGCAGGTCGGCCATAATCTGCAGGACGGCGCCAAAGTCGGAACCGGCGGCGGCCCTGTCCGCCGCGGCCTTCTGCACCGCCTGCCACAGTGCCCCTTCCGCAGGATCGCTGAACAGCTCGGGGCACACCGGGCCGCCCTCGCCTTTGCCGGCCAGGTTGGCGGCCCGGGTATAGGCGGTGAGCAGCGCTTCGAAATCGGCGTGGCGGCGGAATTCGGTGAGGGCCCGGGCCCGCATGAGGACCTGGGCCGGCCGGTCAAAGCCGGCGGCCAAGACGGCGTCGATTACATCGTAGCTTACCCCCGCTTCCCCCAGGAGATAGCGCAGGCGCTGGGCGAAGAAATCGGCCATGGCCTGCTCAACTTGCTCCTGGGAAGCGTCCAGGGCGAATTGCTCCCGGTAGGCCGCATAGGCCTCCCGGCCCAAGGCGGACAGGGACAGGGGCAGCTCCCCGTCCATGGCGATGAGGCAAATGCCCTGGGCGTGGCGGCGCAGGCCGTAGGGATCCTGGGAGCCGGTGGGGATCAGCCCCAGGATAAAGCAGCCGACGATGGCGTCCATTTTGTCGGCCAGGGCCAGCACCCGGCCCTGGGGCGACTGCGGCAGCGCGTCCCCGGCAAAGCGGGGCAGGTACTGCTCCCGGATGGCCCGGGCCACCGCCGGGTCCTCCCCGGCCAGCAGGGCGTATTTTTCCCCCATGATGCCCTGCAGCTCGGGGTATTCGTTGACCATGTAAGTGACCAGGTCGGCCTTGCTCAGGACAGCCGCCCGTTGGGCCCCGGCCTTGACGGCGCTGTCCAGGCCGAGGTGGCCGGACAGCCAGCCCGCCAGCCGGGTCAGGCGCCTGACCCGGTCGCCGACGCTGCCCAGTTTTTCTAAAAAGACCACCCGCTCCAGCTTTTCCAGCCGGGTCACCAGGGGCTGTTTCCGGTCTTCGCTCCAGAAAAAGGCGGCATCCTCCAGGCGGGCGCCCAGCACCCTTTCATTGCCCCGGCGCACGGCGGCGGCGTCGCCCTGTATGCCGTTGGCCACGGCGATAAAGCCCGGCAGCAGCCGGTCTTCGCCGGCCTGCACCGGAAAGTAGCGCTGGTGCTCCTTCATGGTGGTGACCAGCACCTCGGGGGGCAGGTGCATGTGCTTTTCGGCAATGGCGCCCCAGAGGACGGTGGGGTACTCCACCAGGAAGGTGATTTCCTCCAGCAAATCAGGGTCTTCCTGGATGCTCCCGCCGCGGGCGGCGGCCAGCTCCCGGGCCTCATTCCAGATCAGCTCCCGGCGGCGCCGGGGATCGGCGATGACCCATGCCCTGGCCAGGGCCTCCTCGTACCGGCCGGGCTCGTCGATGGGCACCGGTTCCGGCACCAAAAAGCGGTGCCCGCGGCTGGTATTACCGGCCCTGACCCCGGCGAATTCCAGCGGCAGGACCTCCCGGCCGTACAGGGCCACCAGCCAGCGGATGGGCCGGGCAAAGCGGGTTTCCTCCCAGCCCCAGCGCATGGACTTGGGAAAAGACAGGCGGGCCAGCCAGTCCCGGAGCAGCCGGGGCAGGACCTCCTGAGCCGGGCGTCCCGCCTCCACCTTGTCGGCAAATACATAGGGCACGCCCTTGACCTCTTGTTGGACGACGTCGGCGACTTTGATGCCCTGGCTGCGGGCAAAACCCAGGAGGGCCTTGGTGGGGCGGCCCTGCTCGTCGTAGGCTGCCTTCAGCGACGGCCCGCGCACCTGCACCACCACGTCCTTCTGGACGGCGGCCAGGTCGGTCACCAAAAGGGCCAGGCGCCGGGGAGCGCCCAGGGTCCTGATGCCGCCGTACTCCAGCCGGGCTTCGGCCAGTCCCTCGGCAGCCAGCTCTTCCAGCTGTTTGAGGGCCGGCGGCATGAAGCGGGCGGGCATCTCCTCGAGGCCGATTTCCAGCAACAAATCCCGCCGGGTCACTTTTGGTCCCCCCCTTGATCCAGACCCAGTTTCTGCCGCAATGCGGCGTCCTTGAGCAGGGGAAAGCCGAGATTGCGCCGCTGCTCGATATAGGTCTGGGCTATTTGCCGGGCGATGTTGCGCACCCGGGTGATGTAGCCGGTGCGCTCGGTGACCGAGATGGCTCCCCTGGCTTCCAGGAGGTTGAAGGCGTGGGAGCACTTGAGCATATAGTCGTAGGCGGGCTGCACCAGGCCCCGGGCGATGACCGCTTTGGCCTCCTGCTCGTACATGTCAAAGCGGGTAAAGAGGGAGGCGGTGTCGGCCACCTCGAAGTTGTAGGCCGAATAGTCCACTTCGTTTTGCCGGAACACTTCGCCGTAGGTGACGCCGTCAACCCACTGGATGTCGTACACCGAATCCTTGCCCTGGATGTACATGGCGATGCGTTCCAGACCGTAGGTCAGCTCAGCGCTGACGGGCCGGCAATCCAGGCCGCCGCATTGCTGAAAGTACGTAAACTGGGTAATTTCCATGCCGTCCAGCCAGACCTCCCAGCCCAGGCCCCACGCGCCCTGGGTGGGGTTCTCCCAGTTGTCCTCCACAAAGCGGATGTCGTGCCGGAGGGGGTCGATGCCCAGGCGGCGGAGGCTGTCCAGGTAGATTTCCTGGACATCGTCGGGGGAAGGCTTCAGCACCACCTGGTACTGGTAGTAATGCTGGAGGCGGTTGGGGTTTTCCCCGTACCGGCCGTCGGCGGGCCGGCGGCAGGGCTCGACGTAAGCCGTCTTCCACGGCTCGGGCCCCAGCACCCGGAGGAAGGTGGCGGGATTCATGGTCCCTGCCCCTTTTTCCAGGTCGTAGGGTTGCAAAATGACACAGCCCTGGGCGGCCCAGTACTGGTTTAGAGCGAGTATCATGTCCTGGAAATTCACGGGCAACTCCTCCTTATTCTTAGCCTGACAACCAAAAACCCCTCGCCCCGGCGCAAATCTGCCAGGGACGAGAGGTTTACTCCCGCGGTTCCACCCTGCTTGACTGCCCTGGGGGCAGTCCCCTTTCAGGCGGGGCTTTACTGACAGCAAAAGCTGCTTTCTTCCCCGGGCTCGGGAACGCCTTCATCCGGCCAGTCCATACCGGGCTTGCACCCTCCCCGGCTCGCTGCCATGCTTGGCAGGACTACTCTTTTCCGTCATAGCCCATACTATTCCCTTGTTTAACCCAGATTACCAAATTGCAAAGCCCCGTGTCAACTCCCGGACACCGGACATGGGGGCCGGACAAGGGGGACGGTTCTTTTTGTCCAGTTCTGGACAAAAAGAACCGTCCCCCTTGTCCGGCAATCCGGCTAGCGAAGCTGCCTGGCCAGGGCCAGCAGCTTTTCCCGCTCGTTCAGCCCGGGGTCGTCTATTACCGCCTCCAGCAACCGGTCCAGCACACGGCCCAGCTCGGGCCCGGGCGCAATGCCCAGTTCCATGAGAAGATCGCGCCCGCTGACAGCCAAATCGGACCGGGCAAAGGGCCGCCCCTTGGCCAGGGCGGCTTGTACCCTGGCCCGCATTTGCCTGATAGCCTCAAGGCTGCGCTCGTCTCCCCCGGCGTCGGCCTCCTGCAGCGCAAAGAGGCGAAAAACATCCGCATTGCCCACCCGGGCCAGCAGCTTTGCCGGGTTCATCCCGGGATAATTGAGGCGCAACATGTGGTGGCGCACCAGTTTCCCGACGACGGCGATGGTCTTGTTGTCGTAGCGCAGGCGGCGCAAAATCTTGCCGGCCAGCTCGGCCCCAAGCTGCTCGTGGCCGAAAAAGCGGCTCCTTCCCCGTTCGTCCCTTGCCAGGCTGCGGGGCTTGCCGATGTCGTGCATGAGGGCGGCCAGGCGCACGCTGAGATCGGGGGGCGTGTTTTCCACCACTGTCAACGTGTGCCGGTACACGTCTTCGGTGTGGTACGGGCTGTACTGTTCCACCCCCACGCAGGCCTGGAGCTCGGGGAGAATGCGGGCCAAAAGCCCCGTCTCCCGCAGCAAATCGATGCCCAGCCGCGGCCGGGGGCTGACCAGGATGCGGGACAGTTCCTCCCGAATTCGTTCGGTGCTGACGTCGTCTACCAGCGCATTCAATTCCTTTATGGCCGCCAGGGCAGTGGCCTCGACGGAAAAACCCAACACTGCGGCAAAACGCGCCGCCCGCACCATTCTCAAGGCATCGGCCCGGAAAATATCCTCGGCCCGGCCGGGGCAACGCAGCAGGCGCCGCGCCAGATCGGCCCGGCCGCCGCAGGGGTCGGCCAGTCCCCGTTGGGGATGCCAGGCCATTGCATTGACGGTAAAGTCCCGCAGGCGCAAGTCGGCGACGATGTCGGGACCGCGAAAACTGCTGACTTCCCCTTTCAGCCCCGGGACGGCCAGGCTGAGGGTGCCGAACCTGGCCCCCACCGGCACCAGCGGATAGTCGGCAAGGACGGCCCGCACCGCGTCGGCGGGCGCGGAAGTAACCAAATCCCAGTCCTTGACCGCAGCGCCCAGGAGATGATCCCGGACGCTGCCGCCCACCAGCCAGGTCTCATGCCCGGCAGCCTCCAAAAGTTCAATGGCCCGGCGAATTGGCCCGGGCAGAAAGATATCCATAATCCTCACCGCCTTTGGACAGGGGGGACGGACAGGGGGGACGGTTCTTTTTGTCCAGAACTGGACAAAAAGAACCGTCCCCCCTGTCCATGCGTCAGATTTTCAGCTGGTATACCCGGAAGCGGCGGTACACCTTGCCGCCGGCACCCAGGGCGTCGTTGTAAATGCGGACATTAAACTCATGAATGCTGGAGGCGTCTCCGCCGGTAAAGCCCAAGCGCCTGGCCGCGTCAAAGGTATACTTGTACAGCGCCGCCGACACTCCCTTGCGGTGGTAGGACTCCACCACCATGAGGGCGAAGAGGCGGCCAATCCTGATCTTGTTTTTCAACAGCAGGAATTTGAGCCAGCCCAGGGGGAACAATTTTCCGTTGAGGCGCCTGAGCACGTAATTGTAGTCGGGCAGGGTGATGGCCAGGCCAATGGGCTCCCCGTCCTGGGCTTCGGCGATAAACACCAGTTCCGGTTTGACAATGGGAATGAGCTTTTTGACCTCGGCCCTGATTTCTTCCAGACTGGGGGAAATCATGTCCGGCCAGTCCTCGGGGGTGGAGTGGTCGGTAATGTGCTTGATGGCGTGGACTTCCCTTTCGAGGTGTTTCAAACTCACCGGCCGGACGGTGAACTTGTACCGCCGCTGGGCAATAGCCACTCCCCGCTCCAGTTTTTCCGGCATGGGCTTGGTGAGATCAAACCAGAAGCCCAGGCGGTCGAACTGCTTTTCAAACCCGTACTTTTCAAAAAACTCCTGGTACCAGGGGGGGTTGTAACTGTTGAGCAGGGCAGGCGGACCGTCAAACCCTTCGATTAAGAGCCCGCGGTAGTCGTCGCCGTTGCTGGGCGACTGGGGACCGGTGACCAGCACTGCTCCGTGGCGGCGCAAGAAATCCACCGCCGCATCGAACAGGGCCTTGGCCACCTCATAATCCCGAATGGATTCAAACAGGGTAATATAACCCATGTCGATGCCCTTGGCAGCATCGAGGCGTTTGTCCATGCCGCAGCCAATTCTGCCCACCACCTCGCCGTCTTTAAGGGCCAGAAAAAAGCACCAAGGGCCCAGTCGGAGCAGGGCGTTGTGCTTGGGACTAAGGGTATTGCGCATATCCATTTTCAAGGGCGGAACCCAGTTGGGGTCGTCGCGGTAGAGACGCCAGGGCAAATTGACAAAAGCACGGCGGTCTCTGGCCGTGGTTACGGGTATTACTTTAAGCATAAGTTCAACTCCCTACGTATGATTGCAAAGTAGAGTATTCGACATATTTCAGCGTAATTCCTTTTTGCCTCAAAACATGTGGCCGACTAAATACTGCCCCGCCTAAAAAAAATGCCTGCCCGGGCCGTGCAGCCTAAGGCAGACAAGTCCAGCTGAACCTGCTCAGGACAGGAGTTTGACGTAGACTGAATACGCCTTTTCCAGGACCTCCTCATCGCCGAGGTGGGGGAAATCGGCGGGGAACTGCTGGTGCAGGAAAATGCCGGTTATGGAGCTGAGCACCGCCGTCTGCCAATCAAATCTGTCGGGGTCGGGCTTGATGATACCTTCCTCAACGCTCCTGGCCACCAGCCTTTCCATGAGCTGGAAGTACTGGTCTTTGAGTTGGCGCAGGCGGGGATATATAACGGCGTGCACGGCGGCATGAACAGCCACGTGGGCCGGGTTCATGGTCATCAGGTTGTAAATATGCCTGTTCTTGCTGATCATGGCCTTGTAATGGCGCAAAAAGGCCAGGTAAGTCTCTTTAAAGCTCAGGCCCTCGTCCAGCAGCCGGGCAAAACGCTGCAAACCCTGCTGAATACGGTAAATCAGGGCTTCGCCGATGACCTGCTCCTTGCTATGAAAGTATTCGTATACAGTCCCCTTGCCGATGTTGGCCCGCCGGGCAATGTCGGCCACCTTGATGGCGCTGAGATCGTTGTTCTCATATACGAGGCTGAGGGCAGCCTCGTATATGAGAACTTTCTTGTCCCTGGACATCGCTTATTCTGCCTCCGGTTCTACCCGGTCTTTCTTGTGCAGCAAATCGTACAGCACGGGCACCAGGACCAGGGTGAGGGCGGTGGCATAGATCAGACCGCCGATGGTTGTAATGGCCATGGGCTGGATCATTTCTGAACCGGTGCCAACGCCGAAGGACAGGGTGATGAGGGCGATGATGGTGGTCAGAGCCGTCATGAGAATGGGCCGCAGGCGGACAGTGCCGGCCCGGATGATGGCCTCCCGCTTGTCAAGTCCGGAACGGCGCAGAACATTGATGTAGTCCACAAAGACGATGCCGTTGTTGACTACCACGCCGGTGAGGATAATCAGGCCCAGGAAGGCCACGACGCTGACCGGGTTGCCGGTGAGGAACAGGGCCAGGAACCCGCCGGTGAAGCCCAGGGGAACAGTGAACATGACGATGAAGGGCGAAAGCAGCGACTGGAACTGGGCCACCATGATCAGGTAGATCAGGGCTACGGCCAGGGCCAACATCAGGTACAGGTCGGCAAAGGTCTCCCGGATCATTTCCTGTTCGCCGCCGATTTTTACGGTATAGCCGTCGGGAACATCGTAATCCGCCAGTTTGGCGGCAATTTTCCTGCTCACCAGGCCGATGTTGTACCCGTCTTCCAGTCCGGCCGTCACCGTCAGGGTCCGCTGCTGGTTTTCCCGGCGGATGGTGCGGTAACCCGCCGCTTCCTGGATATCGGCAATTGCCTTCAGGGGAACCGTCCCCTGGGGCGTCTCCAGCACCAGTTCCTCAATGTCGGCCCGGGTGACCTCTCTGAGGCTGTCTTCATCCAGCACCCGCACGGCGTAATCGATATTGCCGACGCTGATGGTGGTGGTCACCCCCTGGGCGCTCAACAGTTCCTTGAGCTCCATGAACACCTGGGCGACAGTCAGGCCGTGGGCAATGCTCTTGTCTTTGTCGACGACCACCCGCAATTCGGGCTCGCTCCTCTCGATGCCGTCGGAAATGTCCCGGGTGCCCTCGACAGAAGCTACAATATCTGCTACGTCGGCAGCGATGGCCTCCAGGGTGTCAAAGTCGCGGCCGGCAACAATGAGCTCAATACCCCGCCCGCTGAGCATGGAACCCATGTCGGCGCCGTAATCGCCCACCGTCACTTCTGCGGGCAGATGGGCGGTTTCTTCCCGGATCTTCCGGGCCACCTCATTGGTATGGCGGATGTTCTCTTCGGCGATGAGCACGTAGATGGAAACGCTGTCGGCGAAACCGGCGCCGCCCGGTCCCGCCAGGATGCCGCCGCCGATGGACGCGCCGACGTGTTCCACATACTCTATGCCGCTGATAATCTCCGCCGCCTCATCGGCCACGGCGGCAGTATCTTCCAGCGTGCTCCCCCGGGGCATGTCGATGCGCACCACCAGCTGGCCGGTGTTGGCGTCGGGGAAAAACTGAGTTCCCTTGCTGAGGGCGCCCGCTATGCTGACCGCCAGCAGGGCGACGGCAATGAACAGCACCAGCCCCTTGCGCCGGAGGGCAAACTCCAGGACTTTGGCGTACCATGACTGAACCGCCCTGAGCACCCGGTCCTTTTGCCGCACTTCTTTGGTTATGACCCGGGAAGCCGCCATGGGCACCAGGGTGAGGGCTATGGCCAGGCTGGCCAAAAGGGAATAGGCGATGGTCAGGCCCATGTCGGTGAAAATCTCCCTGGTCATGCCCTGGACAAAGAGGATGGGCACAAAAACTGCGATGGTGGTCAGGGTGGAAGCGGCAATGGCGCCGGCAACTTCCCTTGCGCCCTGGACGGCGGCTTCTTTGGCGCTGGCGCCTTCGCTTCTCATCCGGTAAATGTTTTCAATAACCACAATGGAGTTGTCCACCAGCATGCCCACGCCCAGGGCCAGGCCGCCCATGGAAATGACGTTCAGGGTGATGTCGCTGAAATACATCAGCACCAGCGCCGTCACCAGGCTGACCGGTATGGCCAGGCCGACGACGATGGTGGGACGGACATCCCGCAGGAACACGATGAGTATCAGCAGGGCCAGGGCGCCGCCCACCAGCAGGTTGGAGGTGAGGGAATCCACCACCATGTCCACATAGACGCCCTGGTCCATCAGGGCGACCATTTCCAGGTCGGGATACTGCTGGGCCAGCTTTTCCATTTTGGCGCGGATGAGGCCGGCCACATCGGCAGTGGAGTACTCCGATTGCTTGTGAATGCTGATGGTAACGGCGTCATTGCCGTTGAGCCTGGAGTACATGGTATCGGAATTGTCCACCACCGCTATGTCGGCAACGTCATTTAAGGTAATGGGTCTTAACCCGGGGACGGGCAGCACCATCACTGCCAGTTGCTTGAGCTCTTCCACGTCCCTGATTTCGTCCCCGGTCCGGACCAGGTAGTCGGTGCCGGCTTCGGTGATGTAACCGGCGGGCATGCTGAAGTTCTGCCCCCGCAAAATGCCGGCCACCATGTCCCGGGTCAGCTCGATGCTGGGCAGGCTGTCAGCGGGAATACCCATTTGCGCCAGCATCTGGGCAATGGTCGCGTTGACCTGGTCGATCTTGTCCTGGCGGAGAATGACGTGGATGCCGTTCTCCACCAGGCCGGTGGCCGATACCGAGGCCACCCCCTCGATGCTTTCGAATTCGTGGAGGATGTTGTCCTCGATAAAGCGGGATGATTCGCTGATGTCCATGCCTTCCACCGCCGCCGCCAGGGTCATGATCGGCAGCATATCCGGGTTGAGTTTCAGCATCAAAGGCGTACCCACTTCATCGGGGAGATATGCAGCGATCATGTCCAGGGTTTCCCGCATCTCGATGAAGACGGTATCCATATTGACATTGCTGGTAAACTCCAGGATGACCAGCGACATGTTCTCGCGGGATATGGAACTGATGTTTTTGAGATTGCTCAGCGAGGCAAGGGCCTGTTCAATCGGGCCGGTGACAACGGTTTCCACTTCCTCGGGACTCGCCCCGCCGTAGGCAGTCATGACCAGAGCATAGGGCAAGTTTATGCTGGGAAGCAAATCTGTGGACATGCGCGTCAGCGAAACTATGCCCAGGATAATTACGATGACTATTGCCACTACTACGGTGTATGGTCTTCTGACACTGAATTTTGGCAGCACAACCGGTCCTCCCTGTCCAAAAATTTTCCGACCGGCTGGTCGGTCGGATAGTAAAATTATACAAGACGAAATTCAGTGCTGTCAAGGACTGCCTGCAACCGGCCCCCCGCCGCTGTCCCGTCCCGGGTGTGGTATAATGAACACAGCATAAACAAAGGAGTTTTGGCTGTGAAGGCATTGGTTTTGACAGAAAAACCCAGCGTCGCCCGCGATATTGCCCGGGTGCTGGGCTGCAAGGACAAGCAAAAATCCTGTTACGAGGGGCCCCGCCACGTGGTGACCTGGGCCCTGGGCCATTTGGTGGAACTGGCCGAACCCGAGGATTACGATAAAAAATACGCCGTCTGGAAGCTGGAGGATCTGCCCATCATTCCCAAAAAGATGCGCCTCAAGGTCATACGCCAGACCGCCCACCAGTTTAAGGCCATCCGCCAACTGGCCCAGCGCCGGGATTTGCACGAGCTCATCATCGCCACCGACGCCGGCCGCGAGGGAGAACTGGTGGCCCGCTGGATAATGGAATTGCTGCCCTGGCGCAAGCCCTTTAAACGGCTGTGGATATCCTCCCAGACCGACCAGGCCATCAAAGAAGGGTTTGCCTCACTGCGCCCCGGCCATGCCTATGACAACCTGTACGACTCTGCCGTCTGCCGTGCCGAAGCCGACTGGCTCATCGGACTCAACGTTACCCGGGCTTTGACCTGCAAGTTCAATGCCCAGCTGGCAGCAGGCCGGGTCCAGACCCCGACCCTGGCGGCCATAGTAAAGCGGGAGCAGGAAATTCGCCAGTTTCAGCCCGTGGACTATTGGACAGTGGAGGCGGATTTTGGGCTCTTTCGCGGCCTGTGTCGGCAACAAGGGGAGCCACGCTTTTTCCGGAAAGAAGAGGCCGAGGCGGCAGCCGCCCGCGTCCGGGGCCAGACCGGCCGCATCACTGCCGTCAATACCCGGGAAAGGCGCGAACCGCCGCCGCTGCCCTACGACCTGACGGAATTGCAGCGAGAAGCCAACCGGCGCTTTGGCTTTTCGGCCCGGGAGACCCTGGCCATCCTCCAGCGCCTGTACGAGCAGCACAAACTGGTCACCTATCCCCGTACAGATTCCCGTTACCTCAGCAGCGACATAGCCGTCACCCTGCCCGGGCGCCTCAGGGCCGTTGCGGTGGGACCATATGCCTCGCTGGCAGGGCCGCTGGCACAGGGCAAGCCGCAGCTGTACAGCAAGGCCGTCGACGATGCACGGGTCACCGACCACCACGCCATCATCCCCACCGGCGAGAAGCCCAATCTGGCGCAGTTGACTGGGGGCGAAGCCAAAATCTTTGACCTCATCGTCCGGCGCTTCATCGCCCTCTTCTCTCCCCCCTGCATCTCGCTTCACACCACGGTTACGGTGACGGTAGCCGGCGAACAGTTCAGCGCCTCCGGCACCATTATCCGGCAGGCCGGCTGGAAAGAACTCCTGGGCAAGGGACCGGAAACGGAAGCGGACGGCGACGGCAACGAGCAGGTCCTGCCCCCGTTGCAGGAAGGGCAGACCGTCGTCGTGCAGGGCTGTCGCGTCCAGCACGGACAGACCCAGCCACCGCCACGCTATACTGAAGCTTCTCTCCTCACCGTGATGGAGAAACACAACCTGGGCACCCCCGCCACCCGGGCGGAGATTATTGAGAAACTGATCAACACCGAAACCGTTGAGCGCCGGGGCAACCAGCTGGTCCCCACCGGCAAGGCCCATCAGCTCCTGGACCTGGTGCCCGCTGAACTGCGCTCGCCGGAAATGACCGCCAAGTGGGAAAGAAGGCTGGAGGACATCGCCAGGGGCCGCGGCAACAAGGAAGAATTCCTGGCGGACATCCGCCGGCAGGCCGCGGCCATGGTCAAAGAAGTAGCCCAAAGCCAGGCGGAGTACCGGCACCACAACGCCATCCGCAGCCGTTGCCCCCAGTGCGGCCAGTTTTTGCTGGAAAAAAAGACCCAACAGGGAACTGTGCTGACCTGTCCCGATCGCCAGTGCGGTTACAGGTACAGGGACAAAAGACTGCTCACCAACCGCCGGTGCCCCCAATGCCGCCAAAAGATGGAGCTGCGGGAAGGCAAGGCCGGCAAATTCTTCCAGTGCCGGCCCTGCAACGTCATTGAAATGCTGGCCGGCGACGGCAAGGGCGGTGAGCAGGGTCCCGACCGCCGCCTGGTCAGGCAGTACCAAAAAGAAAAACCCCTTACCTCCAGCCTGGGCGACGCCCTCAAAGCGGCGCTGGAGAAAAGGGATGATAATTAGCTAAGCCGTGACGGCGGCCAGGTTGAGCATGCGCCCGGTTTCATAGCCTTCTTTGCGCGCCGAAAAGAATTCCGGGCTGCAGCCGGTACACTGCCCGGTGTCTACCACTTCGGCAATGCCCAGCTCCGCCAGGTTGCTGCGCAGGGCCAGGGCGATATCGATGCTGTACTGGCCGTCCCCGTGTTCATCTATGAGCTTGAGCCGGCGGTAACCGGCAAAGGCGTTGCGCAAACCGTCGTCGTGCTGGCGGTAACAGCAGCGGCGAATGCCTGGCCCAATCACCGCCGTCACATCCCGGGGTTGGGTGCCAAAGTCCCAGGCCATGGCCTCCAGCAGGATGCGGTCCAGGCGTCCCACTATGCCCCGCCAGCCGCAATGGGCCATGCCTACCGCCTGGCGGGCGCGGTCGTAGAAGGTGAGGGGAAAACAATCGGCGGTGCAAAAGCCTATATAGAGGCCGGGGACGTCGGTGTACAGGGCGTCCACCTTGGCAAGCGGTCCGGGCGCCCGGATTACGCCGCGGCCGGCGTCGGCCTCCACCACCCTGGCCACCCTGAGGCCGTTGTCCAATTCTGCCCGGGCAATCCTGTCCATGGCAATGCCCGTCTCCTGTTCCAGCCGGCGGTAGTTGGCCAGCACTTCCTCCCGCCGGCCCCGGGCAAAGGAAAAATTGCCCAGAGCCCTGGTGGTGTAGCAACACCGAAGCCTGCCCAGTTTGACGATGTACTTGCCGCTCATCCAGCCTACCTCCCCGGAAAAACATCACTTAATATCCTATGCCCGGCGCCGGGAAAAATTGCCGTTCGCCCATCTCAACCCGGGCTTTTTTTTTGCCGCCTGCCTCAGGCAGGTTTACTGCCCCCCCGGGAGGCAATACTAGGTTTGAGGTGATTGCATGGACATTTTCAACAAGGTCGAGGACCTGGGCCCGGTGGAAAACGTCCGGGTGGTGCACCGGCGCCTGCGCATCCCCAAGCACGAATATTATAACCATATTTTACGCTATGACGGGGATAATTTTGAGGAAACCGCCCAGTTCTTTGTGCAGGATTACCTGCGGGCCAAGAAAGAGGAAGAGGCCATTGTCGGCATGGTCCGGGGCTGGGAAGAGGGAGACTGGGTGTTGCTGGACGCCGCCCTGCGTTACCCCCAATGCCCCGAACCGCGCTGAAGTGCCCCGCTGTCCGCGCTGCGGCGCGGTTTTTTGCTGATAAACAAAGGTTAGACAGAAGCCCGGGTTCCATAAGAAACTCTTAATGATTTTATAAGTCAAATTTTGTATAATGGCGGAGGAAGGACTTATAAGGAGGCATGTCAATGTTGTTTCTCATCATCGTCGGAGTAATCATCGGCGCCCTGGCCATCCTCCTTACCCATCTGGGTAATCCCGCCAACATGGGCTTCTGCATCGCATGTTTTTTGCGGGATATCGCCGGGGGGTTGGGCCTGCACCGGGCCGGAGTCGTCCAGTACCTGCGCCCTGAAATTGCAGGCCTGGGCCTCGGAGCCATGGCCGTTGCCTGGCTTAAGGGCGAATTCCGGGCCCGCGGCGGCGTCGGCCTGCTCCGCTTTGTCCTGGGCTTTGCCATGATGATCGGCGCCCTGGTTTTCCTGGGTTGCCCGCTGCGCATGGTGTTGCGCCTGGCCGGCGGCGACCTCAACGCTCTGGTGGGTCTGCTGGGCTTTGTCTGCGGCATTTACGTCGGTGTCCTGGCACTGAAATCCGGGTACAACCCCGGCCGGGCATACCCCCAACCCCGGGGAACGGCCTTTATTTACCCTGTGGTGCTGGCCGCCCTGCTGGCAGCCGTCGCCCTGCGTCCCCAGTTCATCTTCTTTAGTGCCGAAGGGCCCGGCTCCATGGCTGCCCCGGTCCTGGCCAGCCTGGGCGCTGGTCTGGTGGTGGGCATACTGGCCCAGCGCAGCCGCCTGTGTCTTGCCGGGGGCATTCGCGACATGATTCTCATCCGCGATCCCCACCTGCTGTGGGGCTTTACCGGGATCTTCGCCGCCGCCCTCATCGGCAACATTGCCCTGGGTAAGTTTAACCTCGGCTTTGCCAATCAGCCTATTGCCCACACCGCCCATCTCTGGAACTTCCTGGGCCTGGCCGTGGTTGGCTTTGCCGCCGTCCTGGCCGGAGGTTGCCCGCTGCGCCAGTTGATTATGGCCGGTGAAGGGGATACCGACGCCGTGCTCACCGTGCTGGGCATGGTGGCCGGCGCTGCCTTTGCCCACAACTTCGGCCTGGCTGGCTCGGCAGCCGGGGTGGCCCCCGCCGGCCGCGTCGCCGTGCTCGTCGCCCTGGCAGTACTGGTCCTCATCGGCTTCGGCCATCGTTTGCAAGCAAAAGCTCGCCGCAGCGAAAAGGAGGTTGCTTAGCGTGGAATTGGATGTTACCGGCCTCTCTTGCCCCATGCCTGTGGTTAAAGTCAAGGAAGCCATTGAAGCTGGCAAGTTGCCCCTGCAGGTCAAGGTAAGCGCCGGCGCCCCCCGGGACAACGTCAAGCGCCTGGCGCAAAAAATGGGTCTGGCGGTGGCTGAAAAGCCCGCCGGCGCAGGCGCCTATTGGCTTGAGCTGAATGCCCGGTGAAGCGCTTCCTCATTCTCTTTGCCACCACCCATGATGCCCTCAGGGCCGAGCAGCACTGGCCGCAAACGGGGTACCCCGGAAAATTGCGCCCCATTCCCCGGGTTCTCAGCGCCAGTTGCGGCCTGTGCCTGCAAACTGACCTGCCGGAGCATTGTCAGCCCCAGACCCTTTTGGAACAGGCCAACCTGGAATGGGAGCAGATAGTCGAGGTACTGGGCAAGGAGTACTGCATACGGGCAAGCAAAACCTGAAACAGCCGCCGGGTAAACCGGCGGCTGTCTTTTGCCTTGGACGCCCGTTTATACTATACTGGTATGGAAGCAAGTACACGTGCCTG
This sequence comes from Bacillota bacterium, assembly GCA_012523545.1. GTDB lineage: Bacteria > Bacillota > Proteinivoracia > UBA4975 > UBA4975 > JAAYIH01. Next base: position 11,768 of record JAAYIH010000039.1, on the reverse strand, counting down.
AGGAGAGGAACAGAATTGAACGAAAAACTGTTGTTGGCCCTGGATTTGGACGGCACGCTGCTCAACAGCGCCCTGGAAATATCCCCGTCCACGCGCCAAAGTTTACTGGAATTTCGCAATCGCGGCCACGTGGTCACCCTTGCCACCGGCAGGCCGCTGCAGGGCGCCCGCCAGTACGCCGAAGAACTGGGCCTCACTGCACCCTTGATTCTCAACAACGGCGCCCTGGTGGCAGAAACCGACGGCACCGTCCATAAATTTTATCCCGTCGACGTCGAAACCGGGCGGGAACTGTTGCGATTCTGCCAGGCCCATTCCCTTTCCTGCAGCTTTTTTGTCGGCCAGGAAATATACATGCTCCGCCCCTGCGCCCTGTCTGACCGCCTGCACCGGCGCCACGACCTCACCGTCCCCCGGGTTGCACAAAATCCCCTGGCAATCATCGCCAGGGGAGTGACCAGCTATGCAGTTATTGTGGAGCCGGAAAAAGCGGGTGCCGTCTGCGCCGGGCTGCAGTCCCATTTTGGCGGGCGCCTGCACATAGCCCGCGCCGGCAGCCACTTCATCGACATTTTCCAACCCGGCGTGTCCAAAGGCCATGCCCTCCGGGACCTGGCGCAGGAACTGGGCATTGCCGCCGCCAACGTCATCGCCGTGGGGGACAACCACAACGACCTGGAAATGCTGGAGTTCGCCGGTTTGGGAGTGGCAATGGCGGGAGCCGACGCTGTGGTCCGCAGCGTTGCCGACTACGTAACGGCGGGCAATGACGACGACGGCATCGCCCTGCTGGTGGACAAACTCCTGCGCAGCGGCAATCCTCTGAGTTTAAAGAAACTATAACTCGCCCAGCACAGCCTGGGCTATATTGGTGCTGTGGTCTCCGATGCGTTCCAGATTGGCGATGATGTCCAGGAAAACCACACCCGACGGCGGGAAACATTTGCCCTCATTGATCCGGCAAATGTGGCTTTCCCGCAGTTGCTTTTCCATTTGATCGATCTTTCTGTCGGCGGCCATGACCTGCCGGGCCAGCTGGCGGTCGCCGCCGGCAAAGGCCGTCACCGCCTTGGTCATTATGTCCTTGACCTCGGCATACATGCGCCTGATGTCCTCCATGGCCTGGTCGGAAAAGACCAGCCTGCGCTCCGCCCGCTGGTCGCACAGCTGGGCAATGTTCAGGGCATGGTCGCCAATGCGCTCCAAATCGTTGATGGCGTGGAAAAGACTGGCCAAATCCCGGCCCTGGGCGGCAGAAATGCTCTGGTGGGACAGCTCGGCCAGATAAACGGTGATATCCGATTCCAGTTCGTCCATTACTTCCTCTTTGCCCTCCACAATCGCCAGCATGTTCAACTTGTCGGCAAAGAGCATATCCAAAGCATTGTCCACCATTTCCACGGCCAGTCCCGCCATGCGCTGGATCTCCTTCTTGGCCGCCCCCAGGGCTATGGAGGGGGTGGGGAGCAGCCTGCGGTCCAGGTATTGGGACCCCATCCTGATGGAGGAAATATCTTCGCCGGGGATAATTATCTTAACGAGCCGGGCGAAAAAGGAGATCAGGGGCAGGAAGCTCAAGGTGGTGACCACCGCCATGAGAGTCTGCCCCAAGGCTATCTGGCGGGGCAGTTCGGTACTTAACAGGCGGGCAAAGACCGCAACGTAATCCAAAAAGCCAATCAACATCAGCGAACCCAAAATACTGAAAAGAACGTGGGCCATGGCCGCCCGCCGCGCCGCGAGATTGGTGCCGATGCTGGCCAAAAGGGCAGTGACGCTTGTGCCGGCACAGGCTCCCAGGGTCAGGGCCAGGGCGGCATCCAGGTCCAATATCCCCTCGCCGGCCAGCACGATGATGACGCCGACGGTGGCGCTGCTGCTCTGGATGATGGCGGTGAACAGGGCGCCCGTCAACACTCCCAGCAACCGGTTGTGACCAAAGGCGGCCAGCATATTGACAAAGGCCGGATTGTCTCCCAATTGGTTGAGGTTTCCGCCCATTATGCTCAGGCCTAAAAACAGGATGCCAAAGCCCAGCAGGGCTTGCCCAATATTACGATATGTTCTTCTTTTCACAAACAGGAATAAAATAACTCCCAGTCCGATGATGGGCAAAGCTGCGCTGGCGATATTAAAAGCGATTATCTGAGCCGTTATGGTGGTGCCGATGCGGGCGCCGAGAATGGTGCCCATGGCCTGGTTGAGGGTCATCAGGCCGGCGTTGACAAAGCCCACCACCATCACCGAGGTGGTGCTGCTGCTCTGCACCAGCGCCGTTACAATGACCCCGGTGAGAACGGCAATGTACCGGTTATAGGTGAGCATCTCGATCATTTTGCGCAGCTTGTCGCCGGCAGCCTTTTGCATGCCCTTGGACATCAGGCTCATGCCGTAAATGAAGAGACCCAGGCCGCCAAAGACGCCCAACAGCATATCGACAGTGGCCAACGGATATCCCCCCCAGTAGTGCCTAATTTCAGGGTACCCGAAGCAAATGGGGCTGTCAACAAATTTTTGGGAGTTTCTCCTTGCAGTGTAAAAGATTCTTGACATTCCACCCCACGACACATATAATAATGTTAAGGTCTCTTTACATTGGAGGGATACCATGGTTTTTTGGCAAAAGGCAGGCAGTTTTTTTCGAAAAATGGGGTTTGACAAAAGCGATGAGCGCTCGGCATTAATCGGGGCGTGGGCCATGCGCGCTTCCGGCCTCTTTACAACCTTTGCCCTGCTGGTCTGGGCTGCGTATGAACTGATTCGCTACGGCAGCTTTGGCCTGCCCGCTGTGCTCTTCCTCTTGGCGCAAGCTGTATACTGGTTCTCCTACTGCCATTACCTGAAAAAGTGGAGCGGCTGATGAAAAACAGGCTCAGGGAATTGCGGAAAGAGCGCAACCTCACTCAGGAAGAGCTGGCGCGCATCCTGGGGGTAACCAGGCAGACCATCATCGCCATTGAAAACAACAAGTACGACCCCACCCTGCGGCTGGCCCTGAAAATAGCCCGGTTCTTCTCCGTCAGCGTCGAAGAGATCTTTGTGCCGTGACTTTAGCCCGGTTCCATGGGCAACGCCAGTTTTTGCGACGCAAACAGCCCCCTGCCAAAATAAGCGGCCGGGGGCTGTCTTGTCCACAAGGACAGTACTTTCAGTCCAAAAAGCGTAACAGGACATTTTTTACAGCTTCAATGGCAACCGGGAGGATTACGGGAAAGGTGAGGGCAAAAATCAGGCCGTTGATGCCAATTCCCAGCAATCCGCCCCGTAATTTCTCTTTGTCATCGTCTTTCTTGTTGCGCAGCCAGACAATTGCCGTATACGCTGTGTAGATTATAAAACCCAACAGGAAAAATCCGCTTACGGCAGCCAGTAATCCCAAAATGGCGTATTTGAGCAACGCGTCCATATTTACCCTCCTGACATGTTACCGCTTGGACAACCTGTGTCTTTAACTATACCATATTTTATTGCCAATATTCCAGAGCAGCGGCCTCGCTGCGCATTTATTTCCACGGGACAAGTCCGGGACTTGCCGGTATAATAGAGTTAGCGCGCAAAAGGGGGACTGACCTTGAAGACCAGAACAATACTCATCCTCTTTCTCGCCCTGGCCCTGCTGTTGACAGCCTGCAACAAGGTGCCAGTTCCCGGGCCCGGTGAGGAACCCGGCGCCCACCTCCCCGAACCGGAACCGGAGCCCGAACCCGAGCCGGAACCCTTCGATTTCGCCCGCTACCGGCCCAACGAGCTGGGAGAAATCCCCATCTGGATGTACCATTATATCCGCCAGCCCGAATCCACATGGGTGCGTACCCCCGACAACTTCCGCGCCGACCTCAAGCGCTTTTACGACCTGGGATACCGCCTGGTCAGCCTCACCGACGTCATCACCAACAACATCGACATACCAGCCGGGACAAGCCCCATGGTGCTCACCTTTGACGACGGCCATGCCAGCAACTTCCGGCTTATCAAAGACGAAAACGGGGAAATCGTCGTCGACCCCGACTGCGCCGTGGGCATAATCCTGGCCTTTGCCGAGGAATACCCCGACATGGGCACCGCCGCCACCTTCTTCGTCCACCTCCCCCATCCCTTCGCCCAGTCCGATCCTTGGTACACCTCCGCACACCGCGACTGGAAACTCAAAAAACTGCAGGAATGGGGCATGGAAATAGGCAACCACACCCTGAACCACCTCAACCTGTCCAAGGACATCAAGTCCGTCCAACACCTGGTGGAGGAACTGGGCAAGCCCCACCTGCTCCTGGAAGAGCTGCTGCCGGGATATAAAATGAACGCCCTGGCCCTGCCTTACGGCAGCCGGCCCAGGGCGGAATGGCGGGAATACCTGTATGCCGGAGAATACCAGGGCGTCCAGTACCGCCATGATGTCGTCCTGCTGGTGGGCGCTCAGCCCGCCAAACCCTATAACCACGCAGATTACTCACCCCAGGCCATGCCCCGCATCCGGGCCAGCAACTACCCCGACGGCGGCGCCGCCGACTTTCTGGACAAGGCCCTGGAGCGCCTGGAAAAGACCCGCTACATCAGCGACGGCGATCCCAACATCATCACCATTCCCGAATCCGTCCTGGACAAGTTGCGGGAGGACAGCCTGGACGGCAAAGAGCTGCGGATTTACAGCCTGGGAGAAACCGAATAGCACAGGGGGCCAATGGACCCCCTATTGCTTAGCCAGTTTGCCCCGCTTCCGCAGGTAAATGGCGCCGATGACGGCCAGCTCCACACAGCACAGCGCCGCGAATACCTGGTCGACTGCGCTCGCCTGGGTTGCGTTTTTCTCGACGGTATACACCTCAAGCTTTTCCCGGTCCCAGCCGACGACCTTTTCCAAGCGGTGCTGGACATAAAACACCTGGAAATCGCCGGGGATGTATTCGCCCTCGTCGGCAAATATCCACCCCTGGCTCCGAGCCAGTTCCTTTTGGTGTTTGTACTGAATGTACTTGTCCAGAAACCGGTTCATCTCTTCCCGGCTGGCAAATTTGATGCTGTCCGGCAAGGCAGCCCAATGCCGGGCGCCTACATAACCGATGCCAGTCCCGACTGCAACCGCCAGCAGGATGACGGCAAACTTTTTATTGAGGGCTTTGCGCTGCCTGCGCGCTTCAGCGTTTAATGGCGCTACCCGCCGGACAATGCCGGCGCCCAGGGCCGACAGCGCCGCGGCAAGCAACAAAAACCACGGCAACAACCGGAGGTAATCGCCGAAGCGCAGCACGCTGCTGACGAAGTGCGGATCATTGTAAATGACCAGGGGCAGGGAAAGGACCACAGTGAATACGGCCATGGTCAAAGTTGTCCGGGCATGCCGGGCAATTGAGACCGCCTGAGGGCCGTGTTTCTCCTCTTCCAGCAGTTCGTTGTCCCTGAGCACCGACAGGGCGCCGTTGACGGCAATCATTTGCACCATGCCGCCTGCTGCCGTCAGGGCCAGCATCACCCCCAAGCCGATGACAGGCCTGTAAGCTGCGTAGGAGATGGTAAGCATAGCGTTGAAACCGGTAAAGATTAAAGCCATGGCCGCATAACTGAGGTTTTTAAACCTGGTCATAGCCCGGTTAAGCAAAAAGCGCAACTGCTTCCCGGCTTTTGCCGTCGCCTTTTCTACGCTTTCCTCCCTGGCCAGGCGCTCCCCCCGCAGGATTTCATCGGCGGTGACGTCAAACAGCTCGGCCAGGGCGGGAATCATGGTAATCTCGGGATAACCCTCGTCCCGCTCCCATTTGCTCACCGTCTTGTTGGACACGTTGAGGCGGTCGGCCACCTCCTGCTGGGTCATGCCCCGGGCTTTCCGCAAAGCGGCCAGGAAGCTGCCGATGGAGTTCTTGGTCATCGTGCTCACCCCCGCTACAATCTTGATGCACTGACGTAATTCTATGGTCCATGGACAGAGAAAACAAGCCCCGGGTGAGAGAATCAGTCCACGTTTCGGAGACTGCCCCCGTCCGTTGGTGCCGGAGCAGGGCAGCGGATTGGCAACCCCGTCTCCGACAGCAGGCAGGCAAGGGCGTTGGCCTCCGCCCTGCACTTCCAGGCGTAGACTTCCACGCCGGCCGCCCTGGCAGCGCACAGGGCCCGGGCGAAGGCGGGATCGGTGCGCCGGTTGGGGGCAAAGGCGACGGCATCGTCCCGCTGGACAATGAATAGCACTGCTGCCCGGTAGCCTTCCGCCGCTGCCAGGGCCAGTTCCTCCACATGCCGGGCGCCCCGGGTTGTGGGGGCGTCGGGAAACATGGCCAGGCCGCCTTCCACCAGGGTCACCGACTTGACCTCCACCAGGGTGGGGCGGCCGTCGCCGTCGCTAAAAGCAAAGTCAAAGCGGCTTCCCCGGAAGGTGCTTTCCGGCCTGATATCCGTTGCGCCCCGGAAGGGGGGCAGTGCATCGGCGCGCAACAGCTGGCCCACCAGGAAGTTGGGCAGGCGGGAATCCAGGGAAACCCAGGTGTCGCCGGTCCTGACCAGCATGAGGTCCCAGGCCGTCTTGCGCTTTGGACCGGCAGCCCGGCGCACCTGCACCTCGGCGCCGGGCAACAGCAACTCACCCAGGCGGCCCGAGGTGGGCACGTGGGCCGTTACCGTTTCCCCCCCGATATCCACCACGGCGACGAAACGGTTGGGGCGCCGGCAAAAGCGGCCGGGCAAAAACTCTCCGGGCACGTACAAAGTATGCATGGGCATCAGTTCCTTTCTCCTTACTTATTCGCCCCGCCCACCGCCCTTTCCTTTGACAAGCCCCTGTTTTGAGGCTATCATCATTGTGAACGGGAGGGACTGCCATGCTCATCGCAGCCGCCGAAAACGTATACAAAGACTACGGCGCCCAACCGGTGCTGGAAGATATCAATATTCAAATTCAGCAGGGCCAAAAGATTGCCCTCATTGGCCCCAACGGCAGCGGCAAAACCACCCTGCTGCGGATCCTTGCCGGCCGCCTGGAGCCCGATTCGGGCCGGGTCTATCTGGCCAAAAATTGCACGGTGGGATACCAGAGCCAGGACTTTTCTTTTACGCCGGGCAATACCGTTCTGGACGAGGGCTTGTCGGTGTTTGCCCCTCTGGCGGCCATGGAAGAGGATATTCGCCGCCTGGAAGGCAACCTGGAAGATGAACGGACCGCAGAAAGATACGCCCGGCTCTGTCAGGAATTTGAAGAGCGGGGCGGCTATGCCTATCCCGCCCGCACCCGCAGCGTCCTCCACGGGCTTGGTTTTGGCGAGGCTGAACTCTCCCAGCCGGTGGAACTCCTCAGCGGGGGCCAGCAGAGCCGCCTGGCCCTGGCCAAACTTCTCCTGGCCCAGCCCGACCTGCTCCTGCTGGACGAACCCACCAACCACCTGGATATCGCCGCCATCAACTGGCTGGAATCGTACCTGAAGGGCTTCCCGGGCGGTCTGCTCATGGTTTCCCACGACCGCCGCTTTATTGAGACCCTGGCCGACACCGTGGCCGAGCTGGGCAACCGCAGGCTGGAACTGTACCCCGGCGACTACCGTTTTTACCGCCGTGAACGCCGGCGGCGCCGGGAAAAATTGCGCAAGGATTACCTGGCCCAGCAGGAATATATCCGGCGCACCGAAGAATTCATCGCCCGCAACATCGAAGGGCAAAAGAGCAGGCAGGCCCAAAGCCGGCGCCGGGAGCTGGAAAAGCTGGAAAAACTGCCGCCCCCGCCCGAGGAAGGGCCCAAAGCCCGCTTTAAATTCCAGCAGCGCCGTCCCAGCGGCCGCCATGTCCTCCGGGTGCGCAACGTCGCCAAGTCCTTTGGCAATAAGGTGGTGTTCAGCGACATCAGCTTTGACCTGGAGCGCGGCGACAGGGCTGCCCTGATCGGGCCCAACGGCTGCGGCAAGACGACGCTGCTGGAAATCATCTGCGGCCTGCAGCAGCCCGATGCCGGTTCTGTCAAATTGGGCCACTACGTGGAGCTGGCTTATTTCAGCCAGGTGCGCACCGACCTCAACCCCGACAACACTGCCCTGGAGGAGATTTGGACGGTAAAGCCCGCCTGGACCAGGGGCGAAGCCCAGAGTTTCCTGGCCCGTTTCCTGTTCCGGGGCGACGAGGTCTTTAAAGAAGTAAAGCACATGAGCGGCGGCGAGGCCGGGCGCCTGGCCTTAGCCAAGCTGCTGTTGCACAAGGCCAATTTCCTCGTTCTGGACGAGCCCACCAACCACCTGGACATCGACAGTAAAGAGGTACTGGAAGAAGCCCTGGACGACTATCCCGGAACCCTGCTGGTGGTCTCCCACGACCGCTGGTTTTTAAACCGGGTGACCGGTATTACCCTGGAAATGACGCCGGCGGGCATCAAGCGTTACCAGGGCAATTACGACTACTGGCTGGCCAAAAAAGAGGAAGAAGCCGCCCGGGAACAGCCCCGGGCTCCCAGGCCGGCGGAGCCGCAGCCGCACCCGGTCAGAAACCGGGGCAAGCTGTCCCCCAATGAAATCTACCGCAGGCAGCAGCGCCTGCTGCAACTGGAACAAAAAATAACGGCCGCCGAGGACCGTCAAAAAGAAATTAACGCCGCTATTCAGCTGGCCGGCTCAGACCACCAAAAGCTGTACGACCTGACCAGGGAATTGCATGAACTGGAGCAAAGCCTCAACGCATACTACCTGGAATGGGAGTCCATCAGCCTGGAGCTGGAAGACAATTCATAGTACAGCAGCGGCATGGTGAGGTATATCAGGGTGGTGGCGGCCGCCACAACGCCGGAATCGTTGAGGGCCAGGGCCGCCAGGGCCGCCGCAATTGTCCCCCGCACATAGGGCCAGTTGGGCCCCAGCTTTTGGGACAGGATGCGGCGCCGGGCCAGCGTCATCCACACGGCAACGACAAAGAGCACAGCGAAGGCCCGGCTCCACCATGACCAGCGCACCAGGCGCCAGGCCATGTCCAGCTTGCGCCGCACCGCCAGCCAAAACTCCGCCGGGCTGGCGAAGACCGCTGCAAAAAACCGCCCCACGTGGGACTGTGCGCCGCCCAAATTGAAGGCCAACAGGGCCGCCGCAAAGCCCAGACCTGCCGGCACCGCAATCTTGCGGTGTTTTTTGCTGGCGAAAATCTCCAGCCCCGCCAGGGCGGCGGCAAAGCCCACCGCCGCCGCCAGCGTCCCGCCGAAATTGGCGCCCACCCCGGGCAGCAACAACATCAGGGTGACCAGGGCACAAATGAGGGCCGCCGTGCCTTTGCGTTTGGTCAGGCAGTTGCTGACGGCCAGCAGGGTGCTGCCCAACAGCACTCCCATGAATTCGTTGCCAATGCCGTAGTAACGGGCGCCGGCAATGGCGTCATAGCCCAAAAGCGAACGCTGTTGCAGCCAGCCCCCCCCCAGGGCGTCCAACCCCACCGCCAGGACTGTCGCCGCCCCCAGCAGGGGCATGGCGGTACGCGGCGGCAGCCGGTCCAGCTCCCAGGCCAGCATAAACGCCAGGGCGGGCCAGGCGGCTATAATCCAGTATGAGCCCGGCATCAGCCCCAAAAGCAGGAGAACCAGCGGGCTGGCGGCGACGGCGGCAATGGCCAGCCTCAACAGGCGTCGGCGCCGCCATTGCCAGACCAGGGCCGAAACCGCAAGCCCCACCAGGACTATGATTACGCCGATAAACCCCTTGATTAAAGGCGGGCGCAGCCTGTACACCCCCGCTATTTCCCGTTCCCGCCGCAACAGGTACGTAACCGCGTCGTCGGCAGGGATGACCGACAGGGGCTGGCCATGGATTTCTCCAGGGGAGTAAAGGCCGAAGTGGTTGAGGATGGCGGCGGTGATGTCAATGTTGGCCACTATGCCCCGCCGGCGGGTGGTGGCGGAAGTGAGCAGCCCCGGTGCAAAACCCTTGCCGTAAGCCAGCACCGGCGCCAGCCACTTGCCCTCTTCTTCCCCCAGCACGCGGCAGGGCTGCAGGCTGGTCACCAGCAAGAGGTCGTCCCGGCCGTGTCTTGCCAACAGATGGGCCAGCAATTGGTCCAGCTCCCGCAGGGCCTGGGCGCGAAAATACTCCCGCCTGTCCGCCATGACCAGCGGGCCGTAGGCGTGGGCCCGCGCCGTGTCGCCCGGATCGACCACCACCAGGTCGACGGCTTCCAGTTTATCCAGGGCCTGTATAAAGGCAGAGATATCGGCCCGGCGGCCAAAAGGGGCGTCGCCGGCGGGCCTGAGCAAAGCGCCGTCCACCTGGCCCGCCATAACCAGGCCGGCGCCGGTGCAGGCGATGGCTGCCGACGGCCGGCGGATTTCGTCGTCGTCGGCATTGACCACCGCCGCCACCTGCCTGCCCGCTCCCAGCAGGGTATCGGCCAGGTAGCCCACCCGCACTGTGTGCAGCAATTGGGCGTTGGCTTCCCGGATCAGGGCAATGTCGGGCATGACCAGAGCAGCGGCGGGAACGGCAATGCCGGTGCGGCGGGTGTAAACCTCATCCGCCCGCCCCGATTCCAGTCCCTCGTCGCCGCGGCAGATTAAATTGGCGCCGGGTCCCAGCGCCCTGCTGCCCGCCGACAGAGTTATGGCGGCATTTTCAGCGGTGCGGCCGCCGGCAGTGTTGACGTTGGCCAGGCCCACGGCGCCGTGTTCCAGGATAAAGCGGAAAGCGGGCAAATCGTCGCCGACCAGGTGCTCCAGGTTGACGCCGTCCATGACCACCAGGCGCACCCTGCCCGCCGCTTCAGCCCGCCCTGCCAGCAATAATACCGCAACCGCCAGTACCCGCAGCGCTTTACCCATCGGCAACCCGCCTGTACACCGCCAGGGTCTCCGCCACCATGGTGCGGACATCGTGCCTGGCGGCGGCAAACTCATAGGCCGCCCGGCGCATGGCTTCGGTTTTTTCCCTGTCGTGCAACAACCGGCGCACCGCCCGGGCCAGGGCATAAGCGTCGCCGGCCTCCACCAGCAGGCCGGTACGCTGGTGGCGCACCAGTTCCGGCACCCCGCCCACCGCCGCGGCGGCAACGGGGACACCCATGGCCATGGCTTCCAGGATGGACAGGCCCAGCCCTTCACTGCGGGTGGGCAACACAAACACGCCCATTTTCTGCAACAGTTCCGGCACGTCCCGGCGGTGGCCCAAAAATTCCACCACGCCGTCTATCCCTAAGTCCTGCGCCAGGAATTCCAGCTGCTGCCGGGCGGGACCGTCGCCGACGACCATTGCCCGCAGCTCGGGTATTTCTGGCCTGAGCAGCTGAATTGCGCGCAGGAACACATCCACTCCTTTGGCCGGAATCAGCCTGGCCACCACCCCCACCACCGGCCGGGGCTGCCAGGGAAGAAGGCGGGGCGGGATTTCCACGCCGTTGGCGATGACGTGGAGCTTGACGGCGGGCACTTTTAAAACCCGCCAGGCGTAATTGCGCAAAAAAACCGAAACCGCCACCCAGCAAGAGGTGCCGGACCGCAAAAACTTTTCGGCCGCCAGGGCCAGCCTGCCTGTCGCCCCGCCCGCCTGCAGCGTATTGTGAATGGTGACCAGTGCAGGCACTCCCGCCGCCAGGGCCGCCGCCCTGCCCACCGCCCCGCCCTGGAAGCCGTGGCAGTGGACCAGGTCGTACCTGTCCCGCCGCAGCTCGCGCAGGACGGCGGCGACGGCGCCCGGCCCCACCCGGGCGGGCGGGGCCAGCCGCGACTGGACGCCCAGGGCGGCCATACCCTGGCGGAGCTGCTCAATGTGCCGGCTGATGCCGCCGCTGTTGGGACCTGCTACGTGCAATACTTTCATGCCAATTCCCTCCATCTGCAC
>JAAYIH010000038.1 GCA_012523545.1 Bacillota bacterium | reverse complement strand
GAGCCGGTGGATCCCCTGATTTTTTCCTATTTCGATTTCTGAGGATAAATCCCGGTTTTGCCGGCAGCAGCTGGTCGGGGCCGGGATTTTTTCCCTTTGGGCAAATATAATGGTATAATGGGAAGCAACCGGGCTTGGCAGTCCTGCCCGTCTCGCCCTGCAACGCGGACAGGAACGCAGCCCCTGCTTTATTCTACAGGACAGGCGGGTGTTGAATTTGCGAACTCAAAGAGCACTAAAGATCCTGGCAGTTGTTTTGCTCATCGCCTTGCTGGCTGCAGGCAGCATTTTAGGATATGCCCTGGGCTATGCTCGGGGCATTGCCAGTGAACAGGCCCAATGGCGCAGCGGAGACTGGGGCAAGTTAAACCAGGTTCTCTACACCATCGAGCGCTTCTTTATTGAGGAGACGACGCGGGAAGAGCTGATGGAAGGGGCTCTGTACGGCCTGGTGGAAAGCCTGCAGGATCCCTACAGCGCGTATTTGTCGCCGGAAGAGATGGAAAACCTGCTGATCCAGGCCGGCGGGGCATACAGCGGCATTGGCGTGGAAGTGACCATGGAAAATAACCGCGTTACCGTAATCGCGCCCATTGCCGGGTCTCCTGCCGAGAAAGCGGGGCTGTTGCCCGGCGATCAGATTGTGGAAGTCAACGGGAAGAACATTGAGGGGCTCCCCCTCAATGATGCCGTTAAAGATATTCGCGGCAAAGAAGGCACCGAAGTCACCCTGGGCATCGTCCGGGAAGGCCTGCCCGGCATTTTCCGCATCACCTTGACGCGGGCGCGCATTGAGCGCAGCTCCCTGAAAACGGAAATGCTGGCCGACGGCATGGGCTACCTGGCCCTTTCTCAATTCGCCGACAACTCGGACGCCGAATTTACCAAGGCCATTCGCCAGCTCAAGGATCAGGGCATGAAGGGGCTCATCCTCGATCTCCGGGATAATCCCGGCGGCTACCTGGACGTGGTCGTGGACATTGCCAAACAGATTGTGCCCAGAGGGTTAATAGTGTACACCGAAGACCGCAACGGCAACCGCGTGGAAGAGTACCGTTCATCCCTGCGCCAGCGGGGATACCCCATGGTGGTGCTGGTCAACGGCAACAGCGCCAGCGCCTCGGAAATATTGGCCGGCGCCCTGCAGGATTCCGGCGTCCCCGTTGTCGGTTCCCGGACCTACGGCAAGGGCACGGTGCAGCGCTTTTATCCTTTGGATGACGGTTCCTACGTCAAGCTGACCATGGCCAGGTTCTTTACCCCCAAAGGCCGGGCCATTCAGGGCAACGGCATCGTTCCCGACTATGTTGTGGAAATGGACGCCGTCCACCGCATTACCAGCCTGCCCTTCCTGGGCTCGCTGGAGCTGGGCAGCGAAGCCCTCCATGTTTACCAGCTGCAGAACATGCTCACCGCCATGGAGTACATGACGGCTCCCGTCACCGGGGTTTACGACCAGCCCACAGCCGACGCCGTCGCCGCTTTTCAGAGGGACAACGGCCTGCCGGCCACCGGGGTTTTGGATGCCTCCAGCACCGAAGTCCTCAACAAACGGTGGGCCAAACATGCCCGCCGCGCCGATGTGCAGCTGGAAAAAGCCATGGAAATTCTTGCACAAATGATACGGGAGAATTGACATGCTGCCGGTATTTGCACTCCTGGGCGAAATTTTGCGGACGTTGTGGACGGGGTTGTTCGGCTGGCTCCGGCATCCCCAGTTCATCTATTTCCCTGTCATGCTCACCCTGGTCATTAGCATGGTTACGCGCCAGCATGCGCGCCAGGCTTCCCTGGAGGAGCATCTCTTTGGCGAAGCTTTTTCCAACCCCATGCGCCAGGTTCTCACCTCCCTGGGCTTTGGCTTTTTGGGCGGCCTGTTTGCCAGCACGCTGATGTTTTTTTTGGGCGTTGCCTTGTCGGAAGAGCTGGGCATAATATACGTCTGGCCGGTGGTCTTGGTGTTGATGCTCATCAATCCCCGCTTTATGTGTTTTGCTTACGGCGGCGGGGTGGTAGGAGCAATTTCCCTGTTGCTCCGGGCTTTGGCGGGAGTGTGGCCTGGGCTGCGCAATGTCGGCCTGCTGGCCGGTTTCATGGCCATCGACATATCTTCTCTCATGGCTCTGGTGGCCCTGCTTCACCTCACCGAAAGCCTGCTTATTCTCATCAGCGGCCACATCAACGCCAGCCCCGTGGCTGTCCGTGGCCCCGGGGGCAGAATAGTGGGCGGCTTCATGTTACAGCGGTTTTGGCCCTTGCCCATGGCCGCCCTCTTTGCCGCGGCCGTCGGCATGTCGGAGCTGGGGGACGGCGTGCTGACCATGCCTGACTGGTGGCCGTTGCTGCGGCCGGCCGTCGAACTGGATCCGGAGATGGTCCTGCTCTTTTTCCCCATGCCCATTATCGCCGCCCTGGGTTATTCGGATATCGCCGTTTCTTCTACGCCAAAGGCCAAAAGCCGCTGGTCTGCCCGCAACCTCATGGCGTACAGCCTCGCCCTGTTGCTCCTGGCCATTCTGTCCGGGCGCTGGACGCAACTGCAGATTGCAGCCGTCCTGCTGGCGCCCCTGGGCCATGAATACCTGATCCAGGCGGGTAACCGCCGCGAGTGGGCCGGGCGGCCCCTCTACAGCGCCCCTGAACGGGGCGTAAAGCTGCTGGCCGTCATGCCCAATTCCGCCGCTCAGGCCGTCGGCCTGGGCGAGGGCTGGATTATCACCAATGTCAACGGGATGGAGGTCAACAGCCGCTGGGATCTGGCCAATGCCCTCCAGCTTTTTCCCGGGTTGGCGGAAATTGAGGCCGTCTCCCCCCGGGGGGAAACCAGAGTGTTCCGGATTCACCAGCGCCAGGGCAAACTGGGCCTGGTGCCCGTCCCCGACTCTTCCCAGCACAGCCCATACCTGAGGCTGGACCACAAGGGCTTTTTCCTGCGCTTGTGGGACAAATTAAAGAACAGACGGTCTGGTGCATGAGCATCAGACTTTTGCTTGCCTGCGGCGCTCATGCACCTCCTGCAGCCCGGTATATACAGGCGCGCGGCTTTGTGGTAGAATAGAAACACCTGTTCGCAAACGAGGGGTGATCCAGACATGGAAGGGCGCTTCAAGCTGGTTTCCGATTTTAAGCCCAAGGGCGATCAGCCCAAGGCCATTGCACAGCTGGTGGACGGGCTCAACAAAAACCTACGCCACCAGACCCTGCTGGGCGTTACCGGTTCCGGCAAGACATTCACCATTGCCAACGTCATCGCCCAAGTGCAGCGGCCCACTTTGGTCATCGCCCACAACAAGACCCTGGCCGCCCAGTTGTGCAGCGAATTCAAGGAGTTTTTCCCCGAAAATGCCGTGGAGTACTTTGTCAGCTATTACGATTACTACCAGCCTGAGGCGTACATACCGCACACCGATACGTATATTGAAAAAGACG
>JAAYIH010000037.1 GCA_012523545.1 Bacillota bacterium | reverse complement strand
TCCATCCTCCGGAAGGTCACCAACATTGGCTGGCTGAATTATGACGAAGACACCTGGACCAAGATTGCCAAGACCCGCAAAGAGGTCCTGCCGATCCTGGACGCCTTTTACGCTGAGTACAAACCTCAGCTGCTAAAGACGATAACCGTGGAAGAAGTTGGCGATGACAGCCTGCTTCGCATCGACGGGCTGTGGATTCTCAATTTGCTCTATACCTACCGGCCTTTCCTGGAGCATATCAGCTGGCATGATTCCGGCAGCCCGGTCCGCTATGAGCCGGGGGACAGGGTGGACCATTCGGACCAGTTTCTCCTGGCCTGGCTGATTCAGAAGCTGGCTCAGGACAGGAATCTCAATGTCTTTGGCTATTACGACCACGTGGTGGTGGACGAGGTCCAGGACCTGATGCCTGTCCAGCTTGCCCTGCTGGACACCCTGCACAACAATTCCATGACCCTGGTGGGGGATGTGAGTCAAAGGATTTTCGACCTGGGCGTGGACAGCTGGGACCAGCTCCCCGTTACCATCAACCGTACCTATGAACTGACCATGTGCCATCGGTCCACCCTGCAGACCATCCTCTTCGCCAACGAACTGCTGGCAGGCAAAGAGGACAATATGTTCTCAACCAAAGTGGGGAAACAGGGGGAAAAGCCGTGTGTCTTCCGGGCGGCACACCGCACCGATGCCCTGGACAAAGTTGTTCAGTATGTTAGGGAAATCAAGGGACGGGAACCCCTGGCCTCGGTGGCGGTCCTCAACTTCCGCAACAGGGATTTGAATTGGATTAATGACAACCTCCGCAAAGCGGGTATTAATAGCTACATCGCCACCAAAGGCGACTGGGAGTTTTCGCCCCGGGTGGCAGTTACCACGTACCACCAAGTCAAGGGTTTGGAATTTGACTACATCTTTATCCTGGGGCTCAACGATTACCAGCAGTTAAAGTCCCCCAACATGGACAAGGTCATCTACACTGCGGTGACCCGGGCCCAGAAGCGGGTGTATATAGCTTATTGCCGCCAGCTCCCGGATATCCTCAAAAAAGCAGACCCGGAACTATATGTCCGGGTCTGACAAGGGCCGTTGCAATACTCAATTCTCCTGGCCGGATTTCCTGTTTTCAATGCGGGCGCCAACGGCCAGGGACAAGCTGGCAATCGTGAAAGCAGTTCCGATTATCAACAATATGTAACTTGCAATTTTGTTGGCTGCAGAATAATGCACTATTAAACTGACAGAAAAGCTCATCGCCCCGAAAAGGCACACATTAAGGACAGTCTTTCTAAGAGTGTTATCCTGTCCGCAGACATCGCTTTCCCTCCCTGTTGAAGCTGTTGCGATTGCAACGATGGAACGCAGGCGTTCCGACATAGAATGCTTTTTCTGAATTATACTGTACTATCTGGTTGCAGGCAAGGGTGCGGGCGAGAGCCGGGTTAAGTTGAAGGGCAAAAAGGATTATCAAGGATGCTGGGAAAGCATCCTTTTTTTCTTGGCACTAAAAGAATTGAGTGGAATTGCTGGTTTTATTTAACAAGGATGTCACGACAATCGTGTAGAATAATTGTAACATTGATTTTTCGGGGAGGGGGCTCTATGACCAGGAAGTGGAGTGAGAGTCCCGCGTTTTTTCTCAGACAACCCTGGACAGGCCGCGCTGATTTGCGAACGGAAAGGGCTGCTGAGCTGGCGAAGGAGTGGCTCAGGAGAAAAAAGGGTCCGGTTGTCGCCGGTTCCGAGGCAATAAACACAGCTTTGTGCGCAATTGAAGAGCTGAAAAAGATACATCAATACCTGCGCGTTGCCATAGTTGTACCGAGTCGCACGATAATTTACCAATGGTCAAGAAAAATCCAGGAGTTTTTCGGCTTTCCCGAAAGTGTGGTCGGCTTAGTTGACGGCGAGCGCAGCGACTATTTCTCCAAGTGGACAAGGATTCTCGTATGTACAGCTGACCCGGGGTTAAACTTGCTTGCGGAAAAGTGCGATTCGTTCATTGGCAGAGATTTGCTTCTTATTGGACATGAATTGAGCCACAGTCAGCTTCATGCTTTACAGGCAGTTCCCCATGCGTACAGCCTTATTTTGTTGGAGAACGATGCGGAGCTAACTGTGCACGATTACTATGGTCGCGCAGATGAAGATTCTGAACCAGTTGGACCATTAAATGAAGAAAGTGCTGTGGCAGTGACTAGCGCAACGCAATTGCTCAACTGCACCAATTTACAGGACAGTGATGCCTATTTCTCGGCAATGCTCACCAAGGATATGTTAATCGGAGATATTGAGATAAGCGAAGAGGAACTGGACCATCTGGCCAACCTCATTAGTGCAGAGTTAAAGAAACCAGTTCCGCAAATAAAAAGTTCCTTAAGCATTGCAGTATTCTTGGTATGGGCTGGAATCAGATATTATCAGGAAGGCAATTATTGGGCCCCAATTTATGAAAAACTGGGCTTGCCACTATCCAATAGCAAATGGCAAGCGATTCTCGGCAACGTTTTTTTAGACGTAATCCAAAATAATGGACTGCTGGAGATGCGGGATGGTCAAACCTACGTTACCCCCATTCTTGCCCATGGGTATGTGCCGGATTACTATTTAGAGAGTTTTTTCAATGATTTCCTTTGGCCGACATATCTAAAGCGGATTAATTCCGGATTGTCAGTTTCACTGCCTGAAGTTGAACATCAGATTTCAACTTGGCGGCT
>JAAYIH010000036.1 GCA_012523545.1 Bacillota bacterium | reverse complement strand
TTTATAATACCATCCCAAAGAAAATATAGCTAACAGCGGCGGTAAACAACAGGCTGTCTATGCGGTCCAAAAAACCGCCATGTCCCGGGAACAAATTTCCCGAGTCCTTGACTCCGGCGTAACGCTTAATGGCCGACTCGCACAGATCCCCCAACTGCCCTGCCGTTGCCGTGACACACCCCCATAAAATCATGCCCCAGACATTGACATTGATGAGCAGGCCAAAACCGACGGCTATAATAACGCCGGTAATGAGACCGCCGATGGCGCCAGCCCACGACTTATTGGGAGAAATGGCTGGCGCCAGTTTTTTTCTGCCCCAGGCCATGCCCGTGAAAAATGCCCCGGAATCAGTCCCCCAGGTCAGGATAAACACCGCCAGCGTCAGGTACAGCCCCTGCTCCATATTTCTGATTGTGAACAAAGTGGACGCCAGCACCGGCACAAACAGGCCGGCAAAAATCAGCCCGGCGCACTGCAGAAAAGAGCAGCGCGTAAAGTTGAAGACAAAAAGCACCGCCGCGGCGATAAGCAGGAACAAAATTAAGTAGATATCCCAAGGGATGATTTGCCAATAGAGGTTCGCGTAATACGGCAAAACCATGGCCGCCCCGGCTGCCCAACTGGCGGGCAGGGAAAAGCGCAACAGGCGCGCGAATTCCACCACGGCACCCAGGGTATAGACAGCCATAAAAATTAAGAATACAGGTCCCCCCAAGTACAGGGAAACAAGTACGATTGGTATAAGAACTGCAGCAGTAAGTACCCTTGTCAGAATTTTAAACGCCCCCAAACCGGCGATTACGCCGCTGAAATTGTGCAATGGCCTTGTACAAATGCATTTCGCTGAAGTCCGGCCATAAAGTATCGGTAAAATAGAGCTCGGCATAGGCAATTTGCCAGAGCAGAAAATTGCTGATGCGTATTTCCCCGCTGGTCCTGATCACCAGGTCGGGGCTGGGAATGTCGCGGGTGTACAGACAACTTTCAATGTCGCTGTATGTAATGGCGGAAGGGTCGAGATCGCCCTGCTGACAACGCCGGCAAAGAGCGCGCACAGCCTGAAGGATTTCCTCTCTGCCGCCATAGTTTAAAGCGAAGTTGAGGCGGAGACCGGTATTGTGCCGGGTTGCCTCAATACCCTCAGCAATGGCTTTGCGGGTGTGAGCGGGCAACCCCGACACATCGCCGATGACGCCCAGTTTAATGTTATTTTCCATAATCGTGGTCAATTCCTGACCGATGAACTGGCCGGGCAGGTTCATTAAAAAATCCACTTCGCTCTTGGGTCGCCGCCAGTTTTCCGTCGAAAAAGCATAGAGAGTAAGGTACTTGACGTCCAATCCCTTCAGGCCGGCAAGACAACGCTTAATGGCCTGCATACCCTGCCGATGCCCGGCTACCCGGGGGAGACCCCGTTTTTTTGCCCACCTGCCGTTGCCGTCCATAATAATGGCTATGTGGTGAGGCATTTTCCCGCTGCGAATGGTTTCCAGCTGCCTGGCCAATTGCCATCTATTCAGCATAAGCTCACCTTCATTTCAGTCGAAACGCCCCGGTGGGGGCGCAAACAAAGATTAAACTTCCATAATTTCTGCTTCTTTGTGGCCTAGTTGCTCATCGACAACTTTAATGAACTTGTCGGTAATTTTTTGTATCTCTTCCTGAGCACGCCGCTCGTCGTCTTCGGAAATCTCCCCGTTCTTTTGCATCTTTTTGATAAGTTCATTGACATCTCTGCGCACATTGCGAATGGCAACCCGGGCTTCCTCAGCCTTTTTGCGCACAACCTTAACCAGTTCGGCGCGCCTTTCTTCCGTCAGCTGCGGGATGGCCAGGCGGATTACGGCGCCGTCATTGCTGGGCGTCAGTCCCAGGTCAGATCTCAGAATTGCCTTTTCCACTTCGGGGAGTATCGACTTGTCCCAAGGCTGAACAATCAAGAGTCGGGGTTCGGGTGCACTGATGGTGGCCAACTGCTTTACCGGCGTCGGCGTGCCGTAATAGTCGATGCTCAGCCTGTCCAACAAGGCCGGGTTGGCCCGCCCCGCCCGGATAGAATTAAAGTCGGCTTTCAAAACATCAATCGCCTTGCGCATCCTGTCTTCAGCGTCCTGATAGATCTCGGTAAACACTATACTACCCCCTTATCACTGTTCCGATATTTTCTCCGCAAACTGCGCTGACAATATTATTCCCCTGGGCCATTGAGAAAACAATGATGGGAATGTTGTTGTCCATACACAGGGAAGCGGCAGTGGCATCCATTACTCCCAACCCCCGTTTTAACACCTCCAAATAGGATAAGGTCGAGAATCGGCGAGCGTCGGGATGCTTTAAGGGATCGCGATCATAGACGCCGTCCACATTGCCCTTGGCCATGAGGATTACGTCAGCCTCAATTTCCGCAGCGCGCAGAGCGGCGGCTGTATCTGTAGAAAAGTAAGGGTTTCCGGTTCCGGCGGCAAAGATGACCACCCTGCCCTTTTCCAGATGACGAATGGCCCGCCGGCGTATGTACGGTTCTGCCACCTGGCGCATTTCGATTGCCGTTTGCGTCCTGGTGGTGACCCCCAGGGACTCCAGGGCATCCTGTAACGCCAGGGCGTTTATTACAGTGGCCAGCATGCCCATATAATCTGCTGTGGCCCTGTCCATGCCTTCCATGCTGGCAGGCGCCCCCCGCCAGATATTGCCGCCCCCCACCACGCAGGCAACCTGCACGCCCATTTCGGTAAGGGCCTTTATCTGTTTGCCGACATTTCTGAGGACATCGCCGTCTATGCCCGTGCCCTTGGAACCTGCCAGGGCTTCGCCGCTGAGCTTTAAGACCACCCGTTTATACTTGACCTGCATGAAGCACCCTCCAGTTGTATTCTATATCCGTATGCCAAATTCCTCTTTTCAGAAAAAGAGCACCTGAGTGCTCTTGTAACGCTATTTTTGCTGCAGCTTAGCTACTTCAGCAGCAAAGTCGTCCTGTCTTTTCTGCAACCCTTCGCCCATTTCAAAGCGGGCAAACCGGCGCAGGGTAATGTTTTCGCCGAATTTGGCGATTTTTTCCTGGATGAGTTGCTTAACTGTAATGTCGGGATTCTTGACAAAGGGCTGTTCCAGCAGGCAAATTTCATTAATAAACTTTTCCAGGCGACCGGCAACAACCTTTTCGGCGATATCCGGCTTCTTTCCTTCGTTGATGGCCTGGTTATACAGAATCTGCCGTTCCTTTTCCAGGACTTCAGCGTCCACTTCGTCCCTGCTAACATACTTGGGATTTGACGCTGCTACGTGCAGGCATATGTCGTGGACCAAAGCCTTAAACTCGTCAGTTTTGGCCACAAAGTCGGTCTCACAGTTGACTTCCACCATAACGCCGATTTTGCCGTTGCCGTGCACGTAACAACCGACCGCCCCTTCAGCGGTAACCCGGCCGGATTTTTTGGCTGCATCGGCCAGTCCCTTTTCGCGCAACAGGTCAATTGCTCTCTGTAAATCGCCTCCGGCTTCGGCCAGGGCCTTTTTGCAATCCAGGAACCCGGCTCCGGTCAAAGCGCGCAACTCTTTTATTCTCTCGGCTGACATGCTTCCGCCTCCTCAACTTGGGTATTGGAAAAAGGCAAGGGAATTTCTACCCTCGCCTGTGGTGCTATTCTGCAGGCAACTGCTCGCCCTGTTTGCCTTCCAAAACGGCATCGGCAATTTTGGCCGTGATTAAATTGACGGCCCGGATGGCATCATCATTGCCCGGGATGATGTAGTCAATCTCGTCGGGATCACAATTGGTGTCCACAATGGCGATGATGGGAATGCCCAGCTTGCGGGCCTCAGCCACGGCAATGCGTTCTTTGCGCGGGTCAACAACGTACAGAGCGTCGGGCAGTTTGTGCATCTCTTTAATGCCGCGCAGGAATTTTTCCAGCTTGCCTCTTTCGTGACGCAAACGAATAACTTCCTTTTTGGGCAGGACGTCGAAACTGCCGTCCTCTTCCATGGCCTCCAACTCCTTGAGGCGTTGCACCCGCTTGCTGATGGTGGCAAAGTTGGTCAGCATCCCGCCCAGCCAGCGCTGGTTGACTTAGAACTTGCCGCAGCGGACAGCTTCCTGCTCAATGGCTTCCTGAGCCTGTTTCTTGGTCCCGACAAAGAGGATGGAACCGCCGTTCATGGCAACTTCCTTGGCGAAGTTATACGCCTCTTCCAGCTTTTGCACGGTCTTCTGCAAATCAATTACATAGATTCCGTTGCGTTCAGTAAAAATATAGGGCGCCATTTTGGGATTCCATCTCCGGGTCTGATGCCCGAAATGCACACCTGCTTCCAGCAACTGCTTCATGGTCACAACAGACACCTTGAGCACCTCCTCTCAGTTTGGCCTCCACCCGGTTCAACTGCACGTCTAACCCAAAGGGCACTGAAAACGTGCATCCCCGGGTGTGTGTATTTTCACCACGAAAGTATAACAAAAAAAAGAGCGCTTGGCAACAATTACTGTTCCAAGACCTCATTGGACATTAGTATTAACTGAAAATCGCGGTGACCAGGCTGATTGACCAGCTCAATCATGACGGGGATGGAAATCTTGTCCCGAAAGACGCCGACATCGACTTCCCGGGAGTTAAACTCGGCGTACAGGGAGTTCTCCACGATGTCGGCAATTTCTTTACCCAGTTCAGCGCTCATTTTTTCCACAGGCATGGTGTCCAGCAAATCATTAATGGCGCGGATCAAACTGGCGCGATAATTGGCTTCCAGACGGCTGACAAATTCCTGGGGGAGGGCAAATTCTTCTCCCCCCAGCGTAAACTTGAGGTCGCCGAACTGATTTGCCGCCCGGTTGGCCACCAGTTCCGGCACTGAGCCTTTAACTGATTCAATATAGCCGGGGAGCATTTGGGAGATTTTCAATTGGGCCGCACCTTCTATTTTGGCCGCGATGCCGTTGGTATTAATCCGCAACAGCCAGGTCCGGCTGCTGCCCAGGTAAACCAACCCGGCTGCGACGACAGCCAGCACCAACATTCCTGTAAATACTCCGGCAAAAAAGAACAACCAGCGCCTCTTACCCTTCAATTGATACACCCCCTAGAGTAGTATATCAATTTACTTGCAGGTTATTACGCCGGTTGTTAAATTTTGGTTTCGCTGTTGATGGTCTTGATATACAGCGTACCGTCTTCGCAGTACAATTCAATGGTTCGCCCCGAGTGACCGCCGACATCTTCCGCCACAATGGGAATACCCAATTCCCTGAGGTATTCCTGGGCGGCGGCGACGTTCTTTTCCCCCACCGAAACCTTTCCTTCTTTGTCCTGTTCAGGAAACATCTGTGCTCCGCCGGCCAGCTTGGCCACGATGTTTTGCCGATTGCAGCCCATGGCTTCCATCTCTGCCAGCATAGCGTCTATGGCTGTATCCACATATTTCCCCTTATTGTCATCGCGCCCGGGACGGTGCTTGGGCAACATGGCATGGGCCAGCCCGCCTACCCGGGTAAACGGGTCGTAAAGGGCAATGCCGATGCAGGAGCCCAGCCCCGAGGAGCGAATTACCCCGGGAGCCTTGAGGACAAGGTATTGCGCCATGCCGATTTGGCTATTCATGGGCATCGACTCCGAAAATCTTCAGGAGTTTAACGGCCGCATCCGGAGTCGGAATAAACAAGATGTAGCCGGTGTTCTGCTGTTCTTGAAAAAACTTGGCCTGTATCAACAGGGCGTAGTCGGACATTCTGCCCAGGGCAATCATGGGCACGCTGAAAACGGCATCGGCCATGTCTACCGCCAAATTGGGCACGCTGGTGAAAATGCGCTGGTTGGTAAAATCCCCCAGGGCCGACAAGTACGAACCGGCCAGGATATTGCCGATCTCTTTGAGGGCCGATTCCTGCAACGGCGTCAGGTTCAAGTAATCGGCTTTTTCCCCGATATTGAGGTTGGTCAGAAGCCTGTTGGCAGCAGGACCGTCGAACATTACCAGCACGGTGCCCGGCAAATCGCCCAAGACTTCCAGGTACACACAGGCCAGCACCTGCTCCGGCCCGCCCACAAAGTCTGAAACGTGATCGAAAGTAACCAAGTCCACCTGGGGAACGTTAATGGTGATTTTCTTGCCCAACATATTGGCCATGGCTGTGGCGGCATGGCCGGTGCCAATGGTCCCGATCTCGGTCATCAAATCCTGCTGGCTGAAGCTGAGTTTCTTAAACATCTGCTCACCTCAATTCATTGAGCAGATTTATTTGGTCGGCAGTAAGGATGCGCTCCATATCCAGGATAATCAGCAACCTGTTGTAGACCTTGGCAACGCCGGAAATATACTCTGCATCAATGCCGGCAACCAGTGAAGGAGAGGGTTCCACTTCCGAAGCATCCAGGGTAACCACGTCGGCCGCCTCATCGATGGTCATGCCCACGGTATGTTTGCCTACATTAACCACGATGATTTTGGCGTTTGGATCCTCCTTCTGCGGCAAACCCAATTTCTTCTTCAAATCAATAACCGGTATTACACTGCCGCGGAGGTTGCATACTCCTTTGACAAAAGGCGGGGCATTGGGCACCCTGGTCAGGGGAAGCATTTTCTCGATTCCCCGGACCTGGAGAATGTTGACGCCGTATAGTTCATCTTCCAGCTGAAATACAACGTATTGGTTAAGCATGTTTTACCTCCCTCACTTTCACCCCGGCCAATAAATTGTTGATGTCCAGTATCAGCACTATCCTGCCGTTACCCAGGATGGTGCTGCCCAAAAAGCTGGAAAAATAGCCCTGGCCCCAGCTGACATTCTTGATAACTATGTCCTGCTGGGACAGGAGGTCATCGACGATGATGCCAATCAGCCGCTCTCCGAAATGCACAACCACCAGGCTCATTTCCTGGGGCGGGACATAATCCCGAAATCCCAGCAAGTCGGCCAGGAAGACTACGGGCAAAACCTGTCCCCGCAGCATGTAAATCTGTTGCTGGCCCAGCATTTGAATGGAATCGGGGTAGATGATTTCCGTTTCCTGAATATAACTCAGGGGAATGACATAAATCTCGTCGCCGCATTTCACCGACAGGCCCTGAATAATGGCCAGAGTCAAGGGCAACGAGATGCGGAAAGTGCTTCCGGCATTTTTGTTGCTGATGACTTCGATATTGCCGCCCAGGGCTTCGATGGACTTCTTAACAACGTCCAGGCCAACTCCCCTGCCGGACAAATCCGTCACCCGGTCGGAAGTGGTAAAGCCCGGGGCAAAGATAAAGTTGGCCGCCTCGGCATCATCAGGTTCCTGACCCTGCCAAAGCCCCATTTCCCTGGCTTTGGCCTTGATTTTGTCCAGGTCAAGGCCGGCCCCGTCGTCCTCCACTTCGATTACGACCTGATTGCCGGTCTGGTAAGCCCGGAGAACAATCTTGCCTGCTGCAGGTTTGCCCAGACTGGTCCGAATCGCCACAGGCTCAATGCCGTGGTCCACGGCATTGCGCAACAGGTGCAACAACGGGTCGGCTATATCTTCAATGATGGTCCTGTCCAGCTCGGTGTCGGCGCCGACAATCTCAAAATGCACCGATTTGTTCAAAGCTTTGGCAGTGTCGCGAATCATGCGCGGGAAGCGGTTAAAAACAGTTTCCAGGGGAATCATGCGCATGTTCATCACAATGTTCTGCAATTCCGACGTCAGCCGGTGCAGGTGTTCCACATCGTCAGCCAGGCTGGGAAAGGAGGCCACGGCTTCCTGCAAAGAAGTCTTGTTAATGACCAGTTCGCTGACCAAATTAAGCAAGTGGTCCAGTTTTTCGGTATCCACCCGGACGGTGGAAATATTGCGGTTGACCTGGGGCTCAGCCGGTTTGGCGGCGCTTGTCTGTCCCGCTTCTTCCCGCAGTTCTTCGAGGGTGTAGGAGTCGATTTCGACACCGCCGGCCAAAACGTCATGCACCTGCTGCGGGCTGGCAGCGGCTATGTGACACACCAGCTTGTCCAGATTATCCAGGGAAGGCAGTTTGTCCTGGGGGGGATCGGAATGCAGGATATTGCCGACTCCGGCCAGCTGATTGAGCACTACCAGCGCTCTGGCAGGCCGCAACAGGCAATCTTTGCTGAACACAATCTCCACTCTGTATTTCCCGGCTGCTCCGGCGTCGGCACGCCGGGCTTCCGCAAAATGAGCCTTGATTTCTTCCAGGCGCCGGTTATCCAGGGCTTTGGGCTCTCCGGTTTGACCCAGGACCGACAATTGTTCCTCAATTTCGTCGATAACTTTGAAAAAACCGTTAATCATGGCAGGAGAAACGGCGATTCTGCCATGGCGGACCTCGTCCAGCAAGTTTTCGGCCTGGTGAGCCAGGTTGCTGAGCTGGGTATAACCCATGGTGGCGGACATCCCCTTGATGGTGTGAATGGCGCGGAAGATTTCATCGATGACTTCTGCATCGCCGTAATCTTCTTCCAGGCGGAGCAGGTTCTCAGACATTTGCTGTATATTGTCCTTGCTCTCTTCGATAAAAACAGGCAGGTATGTCTTTAAATCCATGCTTTCCACCAAGCCAGCCCCCTATTGCAAAGCCCGGCGCAAAGTCTCTACAACTTTTTGGGGATGGAATGGTTTGTTAATAAAATCCCGGGCGCCGTTTTTTATGGCCTCCACAACCATTGCCTGCTGGCCCATGGCCGAACACATTACAACCCTGGCCGAGGAGTCAATCTGGCGTATTTTTTTGAGTACCGTTACTCCGTCCATTCCCGGCATGGTAATGTCCAGGGTAACCAGGTCGGGTTTCAGTTCTTTATACATCGCCACCGCCTCATCGCCGTTGGTGGCTTCGCCCACTACCTCGAAATTGTTTTTACTCAATATATCACGAATCATCATGCGCATAAATGCTGCATCGTCAACAATGAGCACGCGTTTCTTTTGCTCCATCCGGTACTCCCCCTTGTTCCCGTGATACCTACACAGTTCGACAGGATGATTACCTTTTCCTGCTAAAGCTGCTAAAGCGTGGAATAAAAAAAAACCCTCAGAGAGGGTTTCAGTTACCTGTTCATTAATTTCTCCAGTTCAGGCAAGAGCTGATCGTTGAGAACCCGGATAAAGGTGCCCTTCATGCCCAGCGAGCGGGATTCGATGACCCCAGCGCTTTCAAACTTTCTCAGGGCGTTGACGATTACCGAGCGGGTTATGCCGACGCGATCGGCAATTTTGCTTGCCACCAGCAAACCTTCCCGGCCGTTGAGTTCTTTAAAGATATGTTCAACGGCCTCTTGCTCAGAATAGGACAGGGTATCCAGGGCCATTTTTACAATGGCTCTGTTCCGCTCTTCTTCATCAGCCAACGAAGCCCGGGTCTTGAGAATTTCCATGCCGATGACAGTTGCAGCAAATTCGGCAATGACCAGTTCATCTTCGTCGTGTTTGGCCTCCCGGGCAATCAGCAAGGTGCCCAGCCGCTGGCCGCCGCAGTTAATGGGCACAACGGTAAGGTTGCTGTGACTGAAGGTGCTGCTGATGTCAGCTCCCTTGGCATTGAGTTCGGAAATATCCAGGTCGAGAAGATCCCTGTTGGTATCCTGATCCAGATCGGTTTGCGGAAAGCTTTCTCCTGCCCTGGCCAGGACTTTGCCCTTGTTGCCGACTATGAGGACGTCTGAACGGAGAATGTCCTGCAGGACCTCAGCCACTTCACCGAAATCAACGGGCTGGCCTCCTGCACTCTGCAGAGTTTTGATGAGCCGGCGCGACCTTTGAAGCAAATTTTGCATGTTGTGATACCTCCACCTTCTATTAAATTTAAATTCTTGGTGCTAAGCTCTGGGGTGACTGGCCTGATAAACAGCTTTAAGGCGTTCCCTGGTGACGTGGGTGTAAATTTGCGTCGTAGACAGGCTGGAATGCCCTAACAGTTCCTGAACAGTCCGCAAATCGGCACCGTTCTCCAGCATGTGGGTGGCAAAACTGTGGCGGATAACATGAGGAGACACTGAATGTTGCACAGAAAGACGCTGGCAATACTTGTTCAGTATCCAACGCACTCCGCGCTGCCCCAATGGGCCGCCGTCCTTGTTAAGCCACATTTTATTTGTCGCGGCGGACAGCAACCGGGGGCGACCCTCATGGAGGTAATGTTCCAGAGCCTGTGCAGCCTGGAAATTCACGGGGAGCAGCCTCTGTTTATTTCCTTTGCCGGTAACCAAAAGCTGTTGGCTGTCCCGGTGAAAGTCGTTGACTTCCAGGGCGACCAGTTCTCCCACCCGGATTCCCGTGGCATACAGCAGTTCCAGGATAGCTCTGTCCCTAAGTCCCAAAGGAGAATCTCCCGGCAGTTCAAGCAACTGCACAACCACATCGGGGTAGAGGAACTTGGGCAAGGGCCTGCCAAACCGCGGCGTTCTGATGGTATGGGCAGGATTGGCAGAAACCTTTTGGCTCAGCAGGCAAAACCGGAAGAAACTGCGCAAAGATGCCAACTTCCGGGCCGCTGTCCGCTTGGAACAACCACGGGCCTGAACAAGGGCAAGGAACCTTCTGATTTGATTGCGGTCGATTTCTTCCCGGCCCTCCGGCAGGGACCGGAAAAACTCCTCCAGATCCCTTGTGTACGCTTTAATGGTTTCCGGAGAAAAGCCGTTTACCCGCAACCAGGAAGTATATTCTGTCATTACCCCATTTTTTAGCACCCTTTCACTTATAATAACAAAGTCTAAATAGGAAAACAAGTTAGTCATTCAAATTTTTCGCGAACATAGATATACAGGCCAGTGAACGCTCAGCGTAGTTCTGTCGGCGTTGGCGTTTGGTTTTGCCCGGCACCGGAGGCAGCAGGCCAAAGTTGGCATTCATGGGCTGAAAGTCTGGGTTTGGTCTGGTGACATAATCAGTGAGACTGCCCAGCAATGTTTCCCGGGGGAAAACCACAGTCTTGCCCTGCAACCTGGCCCACAAATCCAGGGCGGCAACCAGCCCCGAACCCGCAGATTCCAGGTACCCTTCCACGCCGGCCAGCTGGCCGGCTATATATAAGCCGGGGAAATCGCGCAGGCGGAAATTGGCAACCAACACCTTGGGCGCATCGATAAAGGTATTTCGATGCATGACGCCATAGCGGACAAATTCCGCCTTCTCCAAACCGGGAATGAGGCGAAATATACGTTTTTGTGCCCCCCACGTCAAATTGGTTTGGAAGCCCACCAGATTGTACAACTGGCCATCTGCATCCTCACGGCGCAACTGTACCACGGCATAGGGCCGCTTGCCCGTCCGCGGGTCGACAAGCCCCACCGGCTTCAAGGGACCGAAGGCCAGCGTCCTGGGACCGCGCTTGGCAATTACCTCTATGGGCAGGCAGTGCTCAAAGTAAATTTCCGCTTCGAACTCCTTAAGGGGCACTGTTTCCCCTTCAACCAGGGCACGGTAAAACCGCTGATATTCTTCATAGTTCATGGGACAGTTGAGGTAATCGGCGCTGCCCTTGCCGTAACGCGAGGCGCGAAAAACTTTGCTCATATCAATGCTGTCGGCGGCAATGATGGGCGAAGCGGCATCATAGAAGAACAGCATGTCATGCCCCAGTTTTTGCCGCAACGCCCCGGCCAGGCTGTCGTGGGTCAGAGGGCCGGTAGCTATAATGCCCGGCGCAGGGGGAAAATCGGTCCGGCATTCCCGCCGCACCCGGATATTGGGGTGACCGGATATTTTTTGGGTGACCAGCTGGGCAAACTTGTTGCGGTCGACCGCCAGGGCTCCTCCTGCGGGAACCCTGGCGGCGTCGGCGCACTCCATAATCAGGGAATTGAGGGCACGCAGTTCGGCCTTGAGCAGGCCTCCCGGCGAGTCGGGGTTTTCCGCTCCCAAAGAATTGCTGCACACCAATTCCGCCAGATTGCCGCTATTGTGCGCCGGAGTCATGGTCAAAGGACGCATCTCTGTCAAAATAACCCGGCAGCCCCGGTTGGCCAGCTGCCAGGCCGCTTCACACCCGGCCAGTCCTCCGCCAACCACATTAATCTCCGTCATTCTTATCTTCCTTTTTCTTGTACTGGCACTGCGCATTGCTGCACACCAGGGTATTCGCCGGGCCGATCACCAGAAGGGACTGACACTGGGGACATTTTTCCGCAACAGGTTGTTTCCAGGAACGGAACTCGCAATCGGGATAATTCTCGCACCCAAAAAACCAGCGCCCTTTCCTGCTTCTCAGCTTTACTATCTCACCACCGCACCGGGGACACCGGACGCCGATTTTTTGCAACAGCGGCTTGGTATTCTTGCACTCCGGATAGCCGGGACAAGCCAGGAACTTGCCATACCTGCCCGCCTTGACCACCATATTCCTGCCGCAGTACTGGCAGATTTCGGTGCTGACCTCTTCCCGGACCTGGACCGAAGCCATTTCCCTTTCCGCCACTGCCACATCGCGGCTGAACTTGTCATAAAACTCCCGGACAACTTCTTTCCAGGCCAACTGGCCTTCTTCGATGGTATCCAGTTTGCTTTCCAAGGCAGCGGTAAAATCCAGGTTGATAATATCCGGGAAGAAGCGGCGCAACAGGTCGTTTACGGTTCTTCCCAATTCGGTGGGGATGAGTTTGCCGTTCTCTTTATGGACATATCCCCTCTGGAGCAGAGTTTCGATAGTGGGAGCGTATGTACTGGGCCGGCCTATTCCCTTTTCTTCCATGTCTTTGACCAGCAAGGCTTCACTGTAAGCCGGCGGCGGCTGGGTAAAATGTTGTTGCGGCAGTACATCTTTGATCTCGGCAGGCGTACCCGGGGCAAGTCCGGACAAATCGGCCGCATCAGGCTCGCCGTTCTCCTGCCCGTCGACGGCCAGAAAGCCAGGGAAAACCAATTTTTGTTGAGCCGCTTTGAAAACCAGGCCGTCTCCGCTGAAGGTCGCAATTTGCTGTTTGCAACGGGCGGGACTCATCTGGCTCATGACGTACCTCTGCCAAATCAGCCGGTACAGGGCATACTGTTCGGGCGTCAGATAAGAACGGATTTCTTCGGGAACAAGGCTGACATCGGTCGGCCGTATGGCTTCATGGGCTTGCTGGGCGCCTTTTCTGGCTGTATACCTGGGCGGTTTGGCCGGAACGTACTGGTCGCCAAAGCGGGCGGCGATAAAATCCCGCGTCAGGCGTTGGAAGTCCTCGGAAACGTGCACCGAATCGGTGCGCATATACGTTATCAACCCCGTCGTTCCTCGCCTGCCCAGGCTGATCCCCTCGTACAACTGCTGCGCGATGGCCATGGTTTTGCGCGCGCTGTAATTGAGCTTCCTGCCGCTCTGCTGCTGCAAAGTACTGGTTGTAAAAGGCGGGGCGGGCTTTTTCATCCGGTCCTGGGTCTGCAACTGGCTGAGGGTAAATTGGGCCCGTTTGATGCGATGGACCATGGCGTCGGCGTCCTCGGCATTGGCCAGTTCGGGCTTGACGCCGTCCACCCGGGCCAGTTTGGCCCGCACCAGGATGTCGGGAGCGCAATAAAAATCCGCTTCAACACTCCAGTATTCCCTGGGTGTAAAGCCTTCTATTTCCTCCTGGCGCAAACAAATCATATTTAAAGCCGCCGATTGCACTCTGCCGGCGCTCAGGCCCTTCTTTACCTTTTCCCAGAGCAGGGGACTGATTTTGTAACCCACCAGCCGATCCAGCACGCGCCTGGCCTGCTGGGCATCGACGAGGTGGAAGTTGAGGGTACGCGGATTGGCAAAGGCCTTTTTGACGGCGTCCTTGGTGATTTCATGGAAAACCACTCGACAGGGAACGTCTGCAGGGATTTTAAAATCGCGCAGCAAATGCCAGGCAATGGCCTCGCCTTCCCGGTCAGGGTCGGTGGCCAAGTACACCCGCTCAGCTTTGCGGGCATGTTTGCGCAGTTCAGCCAAAGCTTTGCCGCGCCCGCGAATGGTGATGTATTTGACAGAAAAGTCATTATCCGGATCGACGCCCAGCTGGCTCTTGGGCAAGTCGATTAAATGCCCCATTGACGCCTTAACTGAGTACTGTTTGCCCAGAAACTTGTTGATTGTTTTGGCTTTTGTCGGCGATTCTACAATGACCAAGTACAAAAACTACACCTCCGTGTCGGCACGACGAACGTATTTTAAACCGGGCAACCGCGCCACGGCGCCCTTCAATTCCAGGCTTGCCAGCTTGGCCATAATTACGCCTCCGGGAAGCCCGGTGAGGTAGCACAATTCATCGGCGCTCACCCCCTGCTCGTCGATGTATGCCAATAAGTTCTTTTCCTCTGCGCCCAGGTCCATGGCCTGCCTGGGTTGCTGAATCAGGGGCAGATCCAGTCCGTATTCCTCGAGGATATCGGCGCTGGACAGGATCGGTTTGGCGCCCAATCCGATGAGATGATTGGTACCGGCGCTTTGCGGGCTGTCGATGTTGCCGGGCACGGCAAAGACGTCCCGTCCTTGATCCAGGGCATAGCTCACGGTAATCATGGCCCCGCTCTTAAGTCCGGCCTCCACAACCAGCACCCCCCGGCAGAGGCCGCAGATAATTCTGTTCCTGCGCGGGAAATGGTCTGCCCGGGGCCGGCAGCCCGGCGGGAATTCGCTGAGGAGGCAGCCGCCTTTCTCCAATATGGCGTTTTGCAATTGAGTATTGACCGCAGGGTAGTAAATATCCACCCCATTGCCCAACACGGCAGCGGTATACCCGCCGGCGTTGAGCGCGGCCCACTGGGCGCAGGCATCTATGCCCACCGCCAACCCGCTGACAATGCCCAGGCCTGCTCTGCACAACTCTGGGATGAGGCGCGCGGTGACTGTCCGTCCGTACCGGGTTGCTTTGCGGGACCCCACCGCCGCCACAAGGTTTGTGCCGGGCAGCTGGCCCCGGTAATAGAGTACAGGCGGGGGATCGTAAATTTCCCGCAACAAATCCGGATAATCTGGAGAGTCCAGGGTGGTAACGGCAACCCCCCTGTCGCGGCACAATTTGACCAGAGCTCTTCCTTTTTGCAGGTCTATGGCCCTCAGCACCGCCTTGATTGCATCTTGCTTAATGTTCAGTATTTGGGAAAGGCTTTCGGTTTGGGCCGAAAAAAAACTGTCGATGCTGCCGGTCTCCCGGAACACTCTGGCAATACGCCGCGGACCCAGATTCGGAGCCAGCGTCAGAGCAATCCACTCAGCCGGTTCGCCCATACTATCGCCCCCGTCCCAAAATTTTCTTTAAAGTATCAAGAAATAAAGCATTTGTCAAACTAAAATCCCCGCCCGGCGGGGATGGCTTCATTTTTCATTGGGATATTCGAAGACAACGTTTTCCCAGGTGCGCAATACTGCCTTTTCTTTGGTAAGCCAGAGCAGGTAGTCCGGCAGAATGGGAGTCTTGCCTTGCCCGTGGGGAGCGTTGAGAATATAGGTAGGCACCGCCAGGCCTGAGGTATGGCCCCGCAAAGCTTCCATGATTTCGATTCCCTTTTGAATGCTGGTCATAAAATGAGTAGTGCCTTTGACGTTTTTGGCATGGAAAATATAGTAAGGGCGAACCCGAATTTTCAACAGTTCCTGACACAACTTCTTCATGACGTGGGGGTTGTCGTTGACGCCCGCCAGAAGCACCGACTGATTGCCCAGGGGCACTCCCGCCTTGGCCAGACGGGCGCAGGCCAGGGCAGCTTCGTGGGTTACTTCCACCGGTGAGTTAAATTGAGTGTTTACGTATACAGGATGATGTTTCTCCAGTATAGCGCACAATTTGTCGGTGATGCGCTGGGGCATAGTGACCGGAGTCCTGGTACCGATGCGCTTTATTTCCACATGTGCGATGTTGTCCAGTTCCGCCAGCAGCCAGTCCAGGGTATTGTCGTCCAACAACAGGGCATCGCCGCCGGTAATAAGGACATCGCGGATCTCAGGGTTTTTCCTGATATAGTCCAGGGCGGCTTCCAAATCCTTGCGCGGCGTCTGGCGATCCGTCTCGCCGATGTTGCGGCGGCGCTGGCAGTGCCGGCAGTACATGGCACACTGATTGGTGACGTTGATAATCAACCGGTCGGGATAGCGCCGGGTAATGGCAGGGGCCGGTGATGTCCAATGCTCAGCCATGGGGTCCAGGCTGCCGCAAGTATCCTCCACTTCCCGGATGCTGGGAATAGCCTGCTTGCGGATGGGACAAGCAGGGTCGTCGGGGTCCATCAGGCTGGCATAATAGGGGGAAACGGCCCAGCGAAAATGCTTGCCAGCCTCATTGACCTGGTCAATTTCAGCTTGGGTTAAATTGATGAATTGCGCCAGGATTTCTATTCGGGTTATGCGGTTACGCATTTGCCATTTCCAGTTATTCCAATCTTGTTCTGTTCCGTTCAGAATCTGCAGGATCTTGCGCTTTTGCGCCCTGATTCTGTCCCCGATACGGGCGCCGGTGGGAATTTGCTTTTCGGCTTCCAGGTAATCGGCGATGCGCCGGCGCAGTTGCGCGGCACGGGCAAGAGCTGCCTGACGCCTTTCCTCCGCAGCCGGCTTGTTTCCTGCAGTCATCCTCTCACCTCCTCAATGTTATTTTTTTGGCTCCTTTACGTCAGAGATAAGCTGGCGGGACAAGATAATACCTCCGCCCAGGACTTCATCGCCGTCATAAATAACAGCAGATTGTCCCGGCGTAATAGCGCGCTGCGGCTGAGCGAATACGATGCGCACCTGGCCCTGTCGGGACACGTAAATACGGGCGGGGTGTGTGGGTGCATTATACCGAATCATGACGGAGGCGTCAAATTCTTCCGCCGGCGGAGCGCCGCTGATCCAATTGAAATCAGTTACTGTAAATTCCCGGCTGAAAACATCGGCGTTGCGTCCCACCACCACCGTGTTGTTCTCCGGATTGATATCCACCACATACAAAGGCTCACCTACAGCCAGGCCCAATCCTTTACGCTGGCCAATGGTGTAATTGAATATCCCCGTATGGGTGCCCAGGACGTTGCCCCGAAGGTCGACAATATTCCCCGGGGTATTTTGGACCCCAGCGTACTTGGTAAGAAATCCTTTATAGTCGTTGTCGGGAATAAAACAAATCTCCTGGCTGTCAGGTTTTGCGGCAATACGCAACTGAAACTTCCTGGCCAGGGCGCGGATTTCCTCTTTGCGGTACTCCCCCACCGGAAACAGGGTCCTGCTCAACATGTCCTGAGTCAGGGCATAAAGAGCATAACTCTGGTCTTTGGCAGCGTCACGGCCCCGGAAAAGGCGGTATACGTTGCCCTCTTTGACAATGCGGGCATAATGCCCGGTGGCAATATAGTCCATGCCCAGTTGCACGGCTTTTTCCAACAGGCGCCCAAATTTAATGGACCGGTTGCACTCAATGCACGGGTTGGGGGTTCTCCCTAACATATACTCCCTGGAAAACTTGTCTATGACATTTTTTTGAAATTCTTCCTGCATGTTCAGCACATAGTAAGGGATTTCCAGGAGCTGGGCAACTCTGCGGGCATCTTCCACCGCAGCCAGGGAACAGCAACCGCTGCCGTCTTCGGCGGGATCGATGTACTTGGGCCAAAGTTTGATAGTGACGCCGGTGACGTCAAACCCATCTTCTTTAAGCAACGCGGCGGCTACCGAACTGTCCACGCCGCCGCTCATGGCCACCATTACTTTGGGTTTGCCCATATTCTCACCTCTGGTAAACTTTAATCCCGTTGACAAAAACCTGCGCAGGGCTGTTGGCAGACAGATTTTCAGCAGAAAAGCATTCATACACCGCCAGATCCGCCGCCTTGCCCCCGGCGATGACACCGGTTTCCCAGCCGGCGGCTTCGGCGCCGGCAGCGGTATACAGCGCCAGCGCCTTTTCCAGGGTCAGGGACTCGTCCCGGCGCCAATCGCCGGCATAAGTCCCGTTGCCGTCCCGGCGCAGCACCGCGGCGTCAATGCCTAACCACGGGTTAATATCCTCCACCGGCGCATCGGAACCGCCGGTCATAAATACCCCAGCGTCCGCCATGGTCCGCCAGCAATAGCTGGCCTGCAAACGCTCCGCTCCCAGCCGGCTTTTAGCCCAGTGCATATCGGTGCGCAAAAACCCCGGTTGCACTTCGGCAATAAAACCCAAGGCGGCCATGCGGGCCAATTGTTCCCGGCTGACGACCTGGCAGTGAATTAAGCAATGCCTGATGCGGCCCCGGCGGTACCCGCCCCGCACTTCCGCCAGCAGGGTGAGGGCCTGCTCGACGGCGGCGTCTCCTATGGCATGCAGGGCGAGTTGGACTCCCTTTTCCTCTGCCGTCGCCATCACGGCGCGGACTTCGGCGTCGGGATATACCAGTACACCCCGGTTGCCCGGGTCGTCGCTGTAGTCTTCCAGCAAGGCCGCAGTGCGCGCGCCCAGTGAGCCGTCCAGAAATAGCTTGGCGGCGCCGATGTGAACGAGCTCTGTATCCCGGAGTTCGCCTCTGACTGCGATGAACTCGTTCAGGGCCTGGAGTGAATCAATTTGGCAGTGGAACTGAACTCGCAGGGGACAGGATTCTGTAACTTTGACATACAGTTGCCACAGCCGGAAGTAATCGCCGACAATACTCCTGTCATCGGTGTGCACGCCGGTAATTCCCCGCCGGTGGGCGTATTTTATCGCCCTTTCCAAGGCACTATATAGAACAGGGGGTTCGGGGCGGGGCACAGCCCGCTGCACCAATGCCACAGCCTTTTCTTCCAGTATCCCTGTAGGCTGACCGGTGGCGTCGCGCCGAATGACTCCCCCGGGAACATCGGCGCTGTTGCCGTCAATACCGGCCAATTCCAATGCCCGGGAATTCACCGCCGCCACATGGCCGCAAACGCGGGTCAGGCAGACCGGGCGCTGGGGGCAGATTTCATCCAGGAAATGCCGGTCGGGAGTAAAGCCCAGTTTATTTTGGTCCCAGCCCCGGCCAATTATCCATTGCCCGGCAAAGCCGGAGGCGTATTCCCGCAACGCGCGGGAAAACGCTTCCCGGCTGTTGCAATCCTTGAGGTTCAGCGCCGTAAGCGACATGCCCAGGCCGAGCAAGTGAACATGGGAATCTATAATACCGGGCATGAGCAGGGCGGGGCCGGAACCCGGCTCGTCTCCGGGGCCAATCCCGACAATCTCTGCTCCCTGTAAATGAACCGACATGTTGGGCAACAATTTGCGGCCGGTAAAGACCTGTTGCGCTGCAATCCGCATAACCACACCTCTGACACATTGGGAGATGGAAAATGAATTATCCGCTATATTATATAATTAAAACCGCCATGGCTCAACAACAGCTGGCAGAAATCCTGAGCGCAGTAAGAGCGCACAAAACCTACATAGAGCAAATCCGGGACACAAAAAACGAAAAGAGCCGCAAAATAGAGTTGGTCTTAAAGCCCGAATTAAAAAAACTGGGTTTTATCCACTCCGCCACCAATAAAGATTACCCCTTGTTTGTCAGGGGCAGTCAGTTTGAAATAGATTTTTACAATCCCAGGACGGAAACAGCCATTGAAATTGAGCGCAGTAACCTGTATACCAAGGTCTGGCTGGCATTGTACAAAATGCTGGAGTCGAACATAATCAAGCACGGCCTGATTTTTGTACCCACCCGCAGGATAGTCCGCAACTACCCCGAGTATTCCTACGAATTGACCTGCAAGCGGCTGCGCGACAACGCCCACAATCTCCTGCACCATCTGGAAAGTTTAGTAGTAGTAGGCTATTAAGCGGTCACCGGCCCGTCTTCCAGTCCCTCCATTTGCAGGTCAAAAGTGAGGAAAACTTTGTCGCGGACCAGCACGCCGCCGATGCTCTCCTCTCTGTACGGCGCCCGGTGCACATTGACCTGCCACGGCCCGGCATCCATGAGCCGGAGCCTGAAATAACCCTTGCCGTCGCTCATTGCCCGGACGCGGCCGCCGGGTCCCGTACAGCTGACCTCCGCGCCCGCCAGCGGGCAACCGGTGTGCACGTCCCAAACCTGACCTTCAATCAGCATGCTGCATCCCCCTAAAACTTTACTGTGCTACAGATTATGCACCCAGGGCAAAAGCCGTTCTTTCAACCGTTGCTTTTTTGTATCAGCCACAGTTTGGGGGGATTGTTGGGCTTGTTTTCCAGGCTGTAGCGCACAGCAGTATAAAGGCGGGAATCCAATCCCCTTACCCAATCGGAAACCTGCTTCTCCTCCTCTTCACCGCCGGGATGCCCTGAATAGGTCACCACCGAAATAATACCGCCCGGAGCGAGAAGGCTGAGGCTGGCGGCCAGGGCGGCGATGGTATTGGCAGGCGCAGTTTTGACTTCCTTGTTGCTGCCGGGAAGATAGCCCAGGTTAAACATCACCGCCTGCACCGGAGGAGCAACTAGCTTGGCCACGTCGACGTGGTCCGCCAAATGGAGGCGAACCCGCCCCAAAAGACCGCGGCTCTCCAGTAGGGCCTTGGTCCGTTCCAGGGCGACGGGCTGGATGTCAAAGGCATGGACAAGCCCTTGTTCCCCGGCCAGCTCGGCCAGAAACAATGTGTCGTGGCCGTTTCCTGCCGTGGCGTCAATGCCTACGCCTCCGGGCCGAAAATATTGACGAACAAAATGGTGACTGGCGGCAACGATTGAATTAATAGAAATCATCTCCTTCCATGCTCCGGTAGGAAAGGGCCTCAGCCACATCTTCGCTGGCGATTTTCTCCCGGCCCGCCAGGTCGGCGATGGTCCGGGCCACTTTAAGCACCCGCTGGTATGCCCTGGCGCTCAGGCGCAGGCGGGTAAATGCGCGAGCCAGCAGCTCTTCCGATGCGCTGTCCAGGGTGCAATGTTGCGCCACCTGGCGATTGTCCATATCGGCATTGAGCTTGTTGCCCAACCGCCGTCTTTGCCTTTCCCGGGCGGCCAGCACGCGTTGCCGGACCACAGCGGATGTCTCCGCCTGCTGGCGTTGGCGCAGTTTTTCAAAACTGACGGCGGGAACATCTGCCCAGATATCGATTCGATCCAGGATGGGACCGGATAATTTGCTGCGGTACTTGGCCACCTGACCAGGAGTGCAGGTGCAAATGCCACCGTCCACACCGTAATAGCCGCAAGGACAGGGATTGGCCGCTGCAGCCAGCAGGAACCGGGCCGGGAAGCGGTAGCTGGCCCGGGCCCGGGCAATGGTAATCCAGCCTTCCTCCATAGGCTGCCGCAACACTTCAATAACCTCCCGGCGAAACTCGGGGAATTCGTCCAGAAACAAGACCCCGTGATGCGCCAGACTGATCTCTCCCGGCCGGGGCACCGAACCGCCGCCCACTATGCCCGCAAGACTGGCTGAGTGGTGGGGATTGCGAAAAGGCGGCGCGGTAATCAGGCGCCCGTGGCGGAGCAGCCCGGCCACACTGTACAGTTGACTGACTTCCAGCGCCTGGGCATCGGTGAGAGGCGGCATCAGCCCGGGAATACAATTGGCCAGCATTGTTTTGCCCGATCCGGGAGGGCCGATCATGAGAATATTGTGCCCGCCGGCAGCAGCCACTTCCAGGGCACGCTTGGCCGCTTGCTGTCCTTTTACCTCTGCCAGATCCACACAGGCAGAATAGTCGGGTGAATGCTCCTGCCGGGCCTGAGCAGGCTCAATTTCCCTGCCCAGACACCAGGCCACCAGTTCCCGAAGGGTGGAGGCGGGAATAACCGTCAGTTGCTTTATTGCCGCCGCTTCGGCGGCATTTTCCCGGGGCACCACCATGACTGATAACCCGTTTTTCCGGGCAGTGATGGCCATGGAGAGGACGCCCCGGACAGGGCGAATCTTGCCCTCCAAAGACAGCTCGCCCACCACCACCGTGTCCAGCAACCGCGGAGATGCCGGAATCTGGCCGCTGGCGGCCAGGATGCCAAGGGCTATGGGCACATCCAGCACGGGACCGTGTTTTTGTATCGCCGCCGGCGCCAGATTGACGGTGATTCTGTCGGCAGGCAATTTGAAACCGTTGTTACCCAGTGCTGCCCGCACCCGTTCCCGGGATTCCTTGACGGCGGTATCGGCCAGGCCGACAATATCAAAATGGGGAAACCCCCGGGTTACATCCACTTCCACCTGGGTAAGCACCCCTTGATATCCCGATATGGTACAGCTCTTCAATATCGCCAGCATCGTACCCCTCCCCCGGTCTGGCACACCTTGCCCGGGCAATGTTATTTTTCGACACATTTCCCCGCTTTTTTGCTAAAACGCGTTTTTAAACCAGCGGTACTGCCAGCGACCGTGGCGGAATTCCACGGCAAATACGTCAAACCGAAAGGAATGCTCAGAAATGGCCATTTCTTTGGCATACCACCGGGCTACCCTGCGGATTCTGGCCTGTTTGGCATATGTAACAGATTCCCACGCTTCGCCATAATGTCTCCCGGTGCGGGTCTTGACCTCCACAAAGACAATGGTCTTTCCTTTGCGCAACACCAAGTCCAGTTCCCCTAAAGCACAACGCCAGTTGCGGGCCAGCACCTGATAACCTTCGGCCAGGGCGGCGGCTACCGCCACGTCTTCCCCGCCCTTGCCCAGGGACAGCTTATCCACCGTTGACCCCGCGAAAGGAGAAACGATGCAGGGAACATGGGCCATGTTGGCGCAAAGCCTGCAAGTGCTCCCGGGTTGGATAGCCCTTGTTGCTGATGAAATTGTATTGGGGAAAGTGTTTGTGGTAATTGGCCATAAGGCGGTCGCGATACACTTTGGCCACTATGGAAGCGGCGGCAATGACGGCGGACTTGGCATCGCCGTCGACCAGGCCCTCCAGCCTCACCCTGGCAGCCAGCGCTTCGGGTTCCAGCGCGTCCACCAGCAAGTAGTCGGGCTTGATCCGCAATTTAGTCCATGCCCTGAGCATGGCCAGCTTAGTGGCGTTAAGGATGTTGAGCTCGTCGATGGTGCTGTTGTCCACCACGCCAATGCCCACGGCCACGCAGCCGGCGAGGATTTCTCTGTTGAGGCGCAAACGTTGTTTAGCCGTCAGCGTCTTGGAATCCCTCAGTTGCAACGGCAGCCGGCGGTCAAAAACGGCAATGGCTGCCACCACGGGGCCGGCCAGCGGCCCTCTGCCCACCTCATCGCAACCGCCGATGAGCCGATAGCCCTGCCCCCACAATACCTCTTCCCTCTCCCAGCCAGCCACTTTCAGCCCTCCCGATCCAATGTTACAGCGCCCAGGCGGCCGGCGCGAAAGTCCCGCAATACCAGTTCAGCCGCCCGGTTCATATCAGGCAGGCCCCCCGTCGCCAGGGCGCCCCTGCGCTGAGCGACCTCGGCCAGGGTCAGCTGGCCGTCGCCGTACCTTTGCGCCAATGCTTCGGGATAATAGTCGCCCATAAATTTCAACAGCCACTGGGCCACTTCCGGCAGCGGCAGGATCTCGTCCTTGATGCAGCCGGAAACAGCCAGCTTGTAGGCCGTTTCTCTGTCCTCAATTTTGGGCCAGAGGATACCCGGCGTATCCAGCATTTCCAGCTTCGGGGAAACTTTTATCCACTGTTTGGCCTGGGTTATGCCTGGCCTGTTGCCCACCCTGGCCGAGCGGCGCCGGGCCAGGAAATTAATCAGCGTCGATTTGCCCACATTGGGAATGCCCGCCACCATCACCCGCCACGGCCGGGTGTAGCGCAAGGTGAGTTTGCTTGCCAGGTAAGCGTGAACAGAGTCCAGCAAATATTGGCGCTGGGTGTTGTCCAGCAAAGACACAGCCAGGGCGCCCCTGGCAACCCAGCCCTCAGTTTCCCTGACATCAGCCAGATCGGCCTTGGCCAAAACCAGCATGGTTGGCTTATTCCCCGCCAGTTCATAAAGCAGGGGATTTTGGCTGCTCCGGGGCAGGCGCGCGTCAGCCAGATGGATAATCCCGTCCACCAATTTCAGGGACTGGACAATCATGCGTCTGGTCCTGGCCATGTGTCCGGGATACCAGTGAATATGCATACCGATCGCCCCCTTAATCCTGGCCAAAGGGGACGGTTCCTTTTGTCCAGGAAGTGGACAAAAGGA
Source organism: Bacillota bacterium (assembly GCA_012523545.1). Lineage (GTDB taxonomy): Bacteria > Bacillota > Proteinivoracia > UBA4975 > UBA4975 > JAAYIH01. The sequence continues at coordinate 106,265 of JAAYIH010000036.1, read as the reverse complement.
ACCGTCCCCTTTGGCAGTTAACGTCTGGCTTCTTTAATGCGAGCTGCTTTGCCAATGCGGTGACGCAGGTAGTACAGCTTTGCCCTGCGCACGCGACCGTGGCGAACGACTTCAATTTTCTCCAGCTTGGGAGCATGAATGGGGAAAGTTCTCTCCACGCCCACTCCGTAAGAAACGCGGCGCAAAGTAAAAGTTTCGCGCAACCCGGAACCGCGGCGTTTAATTACCACACCTTCAAAAACCTGAACCCGCTCCCGGGAACCTTCCACGACGCGCACATGGGCGCGGACGGTGTCGCCGGGCTTAAAATCGGGAACATCGGTCTTAAGGTGTTGCTTTTCCAGTTCCTGGATTATATTGCTCATATCCTTTCTCGCCTCCTTGTCTTATCCAACAGCTCGGGCCGGTTGGACTTTGTTTTCTGCACGGCCATCTCCCGGCGCCAGCGTGCCACTTCCTGGTGATTTCCCGACAACAGGACGGGCGGCACCTCCAGGCCGCGGAAGACAGCGGGCCGGGTATATTGGGGATATTCCAACAGTCCTCCCTCAAAAGACTCTTCGGCAACGGATTGCCTGTTGCCCAAAACGCCGGGCAACAGCCGGGAAACGGCATCGACCACAACCAGCGCCGGCAATTCGCCGCCGGTAAGGACATAATCGCCAATGGAAAGCTCCATGGTGGCCAATTGGTCGATGACGCGCTGATCGATGCCCTCATAATGGCCGCAGATGAGAATCAAATGGTTCTTGGCGGCCAGGGCTTTAGCAACTTCCTGGTTAAACATCCTGCCGCCGGCGGACATGACGATGACCTCGTCGGGGGAAGATTGGGCGCAAATATGTTCCACCGCCCTGAACATGGGCTCGGGCTTCAAAACCATGCCCGCCCCGCCGCCGTAGGGGTAGTCGTCCACCTGCCGGTGTTTGTCCTCGGTAAAATCCCTGGGGTTGACGGCATTGACGGTTAATATGCCTCCGGCTATGGCCCGGCCAATAACACTGTAATCGTAGAGCACCGAGACCACCTGCGGGAATATGGTGACGATGTCAATCCTCATTCCCACATTCCCTCCAAAGGCCAGATTTCCATGCGCCCCTTCTCAACATCCACACGCCTGACCACCTGCTTCAAAGCGGGAATCAGCACTTCCGAGCCGTCCTCTCTGACCACTGTGAAAACGGCGTTGGCAGGCAAGTGCAGGACCTCGGTCAAAACGCCTACCGGGGTCTGGCTTTGCAGATCCCACACCTCCAGCCCCACCAGCTGATGGTCATAATACTCATCCTCCGGCAGGGGCATGGCATCGCGGTAGTCCACCACCACGTCCCAACCCTTGAGCGACTCAGCATGATTGCGGTCAGTTACTTCCCTGCACTTGAGGATGAATATGTTTTTGTGCCGGCGCGCCCTTTCTACATGCAATTGCTTCTTTTGCGCGCCTTTCTGCACCGTTATCACCTGCATGTCGGTAAAGCGCTGGGGAAAATCAGTAAAGGGGTAAACCTTTACTTCGCCCCGGATGCCGTGGGCGCCGATTATTTCGCCTATTTTCAGCACGTCAACCACCCCGGTTACCCGAGGATATCCACATTGACCTTTTTATCCGCGTTGACGGCGGCAGCTGAAACCAGAAGCCGGATGGCCTTGGCAATCTTTCCTCCTTTGCCAATCACCTTGCCCACATCCTCGGGGGCAACGGACAGCTCGAGGGTTATGTCACTGCTGGTAATTTTTTTGGTAACCTTCACTGCATCGGGATTATCCACCAAAGACCTGGCGATGTACGCCAACAGTTCATCCATAAATTATACCCCCTAGATAACGCCCTGCTTTTTGAGCAGGTCTCTTACGGTGTCCGAGGGTTGAGCGCCGGTGGAAAGCCATTTCCGGGCCTTCTCGACATCGACCTTGATGTCGGCGGGATCGCTGATGGGATTATAATATCCAATCTCCTCAATCACACGCCCATCCCTGGGAGAACGGGAATCTGCCACTACAATACGGTAAAAAGGACGCTTCTTGGCTCCCATTCTTCTCAGCCGAATCCTGACTGCCAATGTTCTTTCACCTCCTGAGGATTATATTATATTTTGAAAGGAAAATTAAATCTTCCCTTGCGGGCCATTTTGGCATCAAATTGTTTAAAAAGCTTTTGCATCAGCTCGAACTGCTTTAAAAGCTTGTTGACATGCTGGATAGAAGTCCCGCTGCCCCTGGCAATGCGCCTGCGCCGGCTGCCGTTGATAATGTCCGGGTTTTGCCGCTCGGCTGGCGTCATTGAAGATATAATTGCATCAAAGCGGCTGATTTCTTTTTCGTCAAACTGCAGCTTGCCCAATCTTGCGGCGCCGGGAAGCATGCCGATAATTTCTTCCACAGAGCCCAGGCGTTGAAATTGTTGCAACTGGCTGCGGAAATCTTCCAGGGTAAACTGGCGCTTGCGCAGCTTTTCCTGCAGTTTCATGGCCTGCTCGCGGTCGAAAGCGGCCTCTGCCTTCTCAATCAAGGTCAGGACGTCACCCATGCCCAGAATCTGCGACGCCATGCGTTCGGGATGAAAAACTTCCAGCTGCGCAGATTTTTCGCCGACGCCGACAAACTTAATGGGTTTGCCGGTGACAGCTCGCACCGAAAGGGCGGCGCCGCCGCGGGTGTCGCTGTCCAGCTTTGTGAGCACGATGCTGTCAGCCAGCCCCCGGCGGGAAAAACCTTCGGCAACATTGACGGCATCCTGACCCGTCATGGCATCCAGCACCAGGAGAATCTCCGTCGGCTTGACCAGAGCTTTTACAGCTTCCAGTTCTTCCATCAGCGCATCATCCAGATGCATGCGGCCAGCGGTATCCAGGAATAGCACGTCATAATCCGATTGGGCAAAGAAGTCCACAGCCTGCCGGGCCAGGGCAAGGGGTTCCTCCCCCTGGGGACGGTGGCAGGCAATTCCCGCCGCCTCGGCGACAATGGCCAACTGTTCTCTGGCCGCGGGCCTGTGGGTATCCAGGCTGACCACCAGGGGCTTTTTGCCTTTGGCTTGCAGGCGTTTGGCCAGCTTGACTGCTGTGGTCGTCTTGCCTGCGCCCTGCAGGCCCACCAGCATGTACACGGCGCCGCCGCGGTCTGCTTCGGCCAGGGCGGAAGCGGCGCCACCCAGCAATGCTGTCAGTTCATCGCGGACAATCTTAATAACTTGCTGGCCTGGTGTGAGGGACGTCAGAATCTCGGCGCCCAAACATTTTTCCTGCAAACCGGCGACAAAATCCTTGACCACTTTATAGTTGACATCGGCTTCCAGCAAAGCCAGTTTAATCTCCCGCATAGCAGCCTGGACGTCGGCCTGGCTCAGCCTGCCCCGGCCGCGCAGCTTGCCCAGAATTTCCTGCAACCGCTGGGATAATCCTGACAACAGCATTCTATCCGGTTCCTTTCAAGAGTTTTTCAATTGGCCTGCCAAGGCCCTGGCGGCATCCACATTCCCGCCGGCCAGGGCCTGTTCCAACTGTTGCAGAAGCGCCTGGCGCTGGAAATGTTTAACCATTAATTGCAATTTTTCTTCATAATGATGCAACTGGCTGACGGTTCTGCGCAACAAATCGTGGACGGCCTGGCGGCTGATTTGAAAGTTTTCCGCTATCTCGCCCAAAGAAAGATCATACTGATGGTGCAACTCAAACAATTCCCGCTGCCTGTCGGTAAGCAACGGCCCGTAAAAGTCATAAAGCAATATCAACCTGGTTCTGTTATCCATTGCACCCACTCGCTGTAAAGGAAAATTACTTTACAGGTGATAGTTTACTGGGTGCTGCACCAAAAGTCAACTGCCACAACAAAAATTTATAAACATATTATTGCCCGCCCGGGAGCAAAATTTAAATAAGAGAGGAGGTAAAACCGTGAAAAGAATTCAAGACGTTTTTTCCAAAGAGAAGTTTCAACAAGAAGTTGCAGAAGAAATCGCCAAAGATCTGAGAAAAAACACCCCTTCCGCCGCCACCAACAACAACCGCCCCCGTTAGTGGCGGCGGTTGTCATTTTTCACCTGGGGCAAAAGCGCATCGACATAGGCCTCGGGAGAGAAAGGCACCAGATCGTCCGGCCCCTCGCCCAGCCCGACATAGCGAATGGGAATGGAAAATTTTTGCGCCAGAGCTACAGCAATGCCGCCCTTGGCAGTACCATCCAGCTTGGTAAGCACCAGTCCGGTGGGCTGAACCCACTGACTGAACATGTCCACCTGGGCCAGGGCATTCTGTCCCGTTCCCGCATCCAGGGTGAGGAAAACGTCAATTTGATCCGGGCACGCTTTGCCGGCGACCCGCACCAGCTTGGCCAGTTCCTGCATCAGGTTCTTGTTGACATGCAAACGGCCTGCCGTGTCGCACAATACATAATCGGCGGTGCGGGCCAGGTTGGAATGTAGCCCGTCGAAAACCACCGAAGCAGGGTCGCTACCAGGCTTGCCCGCAAAAACCGGCGTATTGGTCCTGCGGCACCACTCTTCCAGTTGCTGATCGGCTGCCGCCCGGAAAGTATCGGCGCCAATGACAAAGACATTCTTGCCCTGTTGCCGGAAAAAATGGGCCAGCTTTCCCACCGTGGTTGTTTTGCCGGTTCCGTTTACACCGGCAAAAATTTTGACCTTTTTGTCATCCCGGACATTAAAACTCAACAGGCGCAACAGCTCATTTCGCACCGCCGGCAACAGTCCAACGGTGCGCCGGTTCTCTGCCGCTGCCGCCAGTATCTTTGCGGTGGCGACAGGGCCGACATCGGCCAGCAGCAAGTATTCTTCCATCAATTCCAGCTCCCGGGCCGCTTCGGCCCCGCCGCCAAATACCGTAGCGAAAGTCGCGGCCATTCTTTCCCGGGTTTTGCTCAGTCCCTTGGACAGCTTCTCAATCAAGTTCATGGGCTTCAACCTCACGCCTCTTTTTTCAGGGCCAGAGAAACAGGTTGCGACCAGCCTTGGCCGGAAATGGTGATGCCGTACAGAGAATCAGCATGCTCCATAGTCTCCCGCCGGTGGGTAATGAGGATAAATTGCATGGTTTGAGCCAGCTCCTGCAAGTATTTGTTAAATCTGAGGATGTTGACGTCATCCAGCGCCGCCTCGACTTCATCCAGTATACAAAAGGGAGACGGCCTCGCCGATTGCAGGGCAAAGAGCAAGGCTATGGCAGTCATAGACTTTTCGCCGCCGGAAAGCAGGGACAAGGCCTGGGTTTTCTTGCCGGGGGGGCGGGCAAATATCTCAATCCCCGTTTCCAGTAAATCCGCACCGGATTCGAGGGCAAGGTAGGCACTGCCGCCCTCAAACAGGGTCTGGAAAATCCGGCGGAAATGGCCCTGCACCTCTTCAAAGGTTTCCATAAATAAAGTGCGGATGGTGCTGTCCAGTTCCTCCACCAGGTGCATGATATCTCCTTCGGCCTGCAACAGGTCCTGTTTTTGCTCCGTCAGAAACTGCAGGCGTTGCACCAGTTTCTGGTGCTGAGCAATAGCTGCCAGATTAACTTCGCCCAGCTCTTCCATCCTTCCCCGCAATTTTTTCAGGCGCGAAGACAATTCGCCAAGGGAATAGCGGCTGTCCAGACTGGCCAGCCCTTCTTCCGGCGTTTTCCCGAACTGGGCAGCCAATTCCCGGACCATGGCCTCAGCTTCCGTTTGCCAGCGGGTGAAACGCAAATCCGTTTCATGCCAGGCCGCGTTGGTTGCCTCCAATTCCTCTTTGAGAGCGGTAATGCGCTTGTTGATGTCGGCAATATCAGATTGTAAACCCGCCCTGATGTTCATCTGCCCGTCGAGGCTGGCGGCTACTGACTCAAGCCCTTGGACCAGTTCAGCCAGGGCATGGTGGCTTTGCTCCATTTTGGCCTGCATCTGCGCCAGCTGCTCCTGCTTTGCCGCAACTTCGTTCCGGGCAGCCTCCAGTTGTTCCTGTATTTCCCGGGCCTGGCGGTCCAGGTACTGGCGCTGCCTGCCCTGTTCCTCGGCTTGGTTTTGCAGGGAATAAAGGGTCAGCTGCAGGCTGTTTTGCCGGGAAGTCCACAGAGAATCCATTTCCTTGCATTTTTCAGCCAGGTTGAGCAAATCATTTCTGAGGCCCTGCAAAAGTTCCAGGTCTTGTTCATCGTCGCGGAGCCGGGACGTGACGCCGGCCAAAACCGAGCGAATGTCAGCCAGTTTTTGTTGTTGCTCTGCCAGGCGCCGGCGGCAATCCTCCGCCCTTTCCCTGGCTTGCGCACAGCGCATTCGCGCCTGTTCGATTTTCGCCTCCAGCTGGTACAGCTCCCGCTCGGCATCTTCCCGCAGGGAAGCGGTTTGCTGCCTTTTTCTCTCCAGTTCTGCGAGGTCTTGCTCTGCCGCCCGGCAGCGCTTGCTGAACGCTTCGATTTCCTGCTCCTTTTCCCGGCAACGCCGGCTTAAGTCATCCAGCTCTGCCTTGCGGCGCATCAAGCCCGGCTGTCCCTTGGGGACGGAGCCGCCGGTGTAGAGACCGCGGCTGACCACGTCCCCTTCCAGAGTAACAATTTTATACCGGTACTTGGTTTCCGTCGCCAGTTTGGCAGCGATGCTCAAGTTTTCTGCCACCAGTACGTTGCCCAGCAGCATGGAGACAACCGGCCTGATCTGTTCCGAACAGCGGACGAGCTGGTCGCCCCAGCCGACAATGGGCTGGGCAAATCTTTCCGGCCTTGCTCCCCAGGACCGCATCCGCGCTGCACTAACCGGCACCAAGGTGGCCCGGCCCTGCCCCGTTCTTTTTAGCATTTCAATAGCCAGGCGGCAATGCTCGTCGTCAAGGCAAATTACATATTGCAGGGCGCCGCCCAGGGCCGTCTCCACCGCCAGGGCGTGAGCGGGATTGGGCACCTGGATCAGTTGGGACACCGCCCCCAGGATGCCCTCCAGTTTCCCCTCCCCGCCGGCCCGGAGGATGGCCCGCACGCCGGCGGAAAATCCCTGGAGTTCTTCCTCCATGGTCTGGAGCATTTCCAGTTTTTGTGTCAATACCTGGAGCGCCCCGCGGGCCCGAACCAGGGCGTTGGCCTCATCGTACCTAAGCTTGGCTGCCAGGCTGACATCCTTGGCCAATTGCGCTTCCCGCTCAGCCAGGCTTTGCAGTTGCCCCCGGACCCGCTCGCGCCCCTCTTCCAACCGGGCAATTTCGGCCTTGGACTGGGCCAACTCCTGTTCCCGGGTCTGCAATTCCCGGCGCGCGGAATCTATCTGCTCCGCCAGCTCCGCCTCCGTAGCCGCGGCCTTTTCCCGTTGGGCTGCAAATTCTTTGCTTTGAACAGCGACGGCAAGAATTCGGCTGTCCGCATTGGAGCGGTATCTTTCAGCGGCAGCCAACAAGCGGCGCAACATGCGTAAACCGGCATTGCGCCTCTGGACCAGGTCCCTGAGCACAGCAGTTTTTTCCCCGCAGGCAGCCAGTTCGGCATCCAGGCGGGCGATTCCGCCCCTGGCCTCCTCCAGCTGAGCAGTGAGGCGGGACACTTGCTGCTGGGCGTCAAAAATCATGCTCTGATAATCGGCTTGGCGCTGTCTCGCCAGTTGCATATCGTACTCGAGCTCGGTCTTGCGCCCGGCCAGCTGGGCTTTGTTTTTCTCCAGCGCAGCGATGCAATCGCTGCATTCCTGCAATTTTCCCGCCGCAACCGCCAGCGCGGCCTCAGCAGCCTGGAGCTGCGCCCTGCAGTTTTCCCTGCTCCTTTCCAGCTCTTGCCGGCGCGCTTCCAGCTTTTCCAGGCGATTCTGCAGTTCGTGGTACTTGCCGGCCCAGAGGGATATCTCAATGGCGTCGGCCTGCTGTTTGAAATCCAGGTATTCCCGGGCCCGGGCGGCACTTTCCCTGATTTCCTCTTCCTGGCTTTGCAGCTCGTGTATGATGTCCTCAATCCTGGTCAAATGGGCCCTGGTGTCGGACAGCTTTTTCAAAGCTTCCTGTTTGCGCACCTTGTACAGTGCAATGCCCGCCGCGTCTTCAAACATGAGACGGCGCTCTTCGGGGCGGCTGTTTATAACTTCTTCCACCTGCCCCTGGCTGATGATGGCATATGTACCCTTTCCCAAAGGAGAAGAGGCCAGTACCTCATGGATGTCCTTGAGGCGGCACGGGACGCGATTGAGAAAGTATTCGCTGTCGCCGGAACGGTAGTAGCGCCTGGTAATGGTTATTTCTTCATAATCCAGGGGAATTACCTTGTCGCTGTTGTCCAGAACTATGCTTACTTCGGCAAAGTTTTTGTGCGCACTGTTTTCACTGCCGGCGTAAATCAGATCTTCCATTTTATTTGCCCGCAAATTCCGCGGGTTTTGTTCGCCCAGCACCCAGCGGACGGCGTCCACCACATTGCTCTTTCCGCAGCCGTTGGGACCTACAATGGCGGTAATCCCCGGGGAAAAGGTGAGCTCAGTCCTGTTGGCAAAGGATTTAAAACCGTAGATCTCCAGTCGGAGCAGCTGCATTGACATTCCTCCCAGGTCATTTTAACACGGGCGATTTTCAAAGTCGATTGCCAGGGCTTTGCGGGCGGCATCCTGCTCGGCCTGTTTCTTGGTCTTACCCGTGCCCGTTGCCAGGGCTTTGCCCCCCACCGAAAGCTGAACCCAAAAGGTCTTGTCGTGGTCGGGGCCGCAGTCTTTTATCACCGTGTACTTGATGTCGTTTAATCCCGCCGCCTGAAATTTTTCCTGAACCTGGGATTTATAATCGCCGATGAAGCTGGCGGAACAAACCTTTTGCAAATACGGCACAAACAGCGCGAGTACCGCCGCCCGGGTCTGCTCCCATCCTGCCGAGAGATAATAAGCAGCAATAACTGCCTCCAAGGCGTCTGCAAGCAACGACGCCCTGGTTCGGCCGCCGGTTTTTTCTTCTCCCTTTCCCAGGCGTACAATTTCGCCCAGACCAAGCTTGCGAGCCACCGCAGCCAAAGTTTCCTCTTTGACCACTGCAGCCCTGATCTGGGACATTTTGCCTTCGGCAAAACCCTCCTCGTGGCCATAGAGCCAATCAGTGATGACCAGGCTCAGCACCGCGTCGCCCAAAAATTCCAGGCGCTGGTTGTTGCTTTCTTCCTCAGTGGAGGGATGGGTCAGAGCCTGGCGGAGCAGCGGGGGCTTGATGTCCCGCAACGAAAATTGAACTGCGTCCAAAAAAAACACCTCCAATATCAAGCAAGGCCCCAGGGGGGCCTTTGCAACTTTATTCCAGCTTCCCGATGTAGTTGATCACGTCATTGACGGTCTGGATCTTACTCAGCTCCTCATCGGGAATCTGAATATCAAATTCCTCTTCCAGCACCAGGAGCAAATCCATGATGTCCAGGGAATCCAATTCCAAATCGCCTTGGAGACTGGTCTCACCGTCGATGTCCTCAACCGGAACACCAGCCTGGTCGGCAATAAGCTTAATAATCTTATCTTTGAGTGCTTCACTCATTTTCCAACCCTCCCTTCGCAGCTATTTTACTAAGATTTCCCGGCATTGGCAAGTCGAATTTTTGAATAATCATGCCCACCGTCCCCGGGCCGGTATGGGTACAGATTACCGTACCTAGCTCGGAAATGTAGAGATTGCGCACGTTCAACCGTGACCTGATGTTGTCTGCCAGCTGGGCAGCCAGTTCCGGGTCCTGGGCGTGGGCCACGGCTGCGTCCACCGGCCGGTCATAACCCGCCAGGTACTTTTCCGCCTGTTCCATCAGGTAGGGAACGAATTTGTTTTTGCCGCGGATTTTGCCCAGGGCCGCGACAAAACCGTCTTCATCGATGTGCAGAATGGGTTTGACATTTAACAGTTCGCCCATGAGCTTGGCTGCACGGCCGATTCGGCCGTTGCGGTGCAGGTATTCCAGAGTGGCGACGCCAAACATAACTTTCTGCGAGTGGACAAGGCGCCGGGCGTAATTTGCAGCCTCGTCCAGAGAAGCGCCCTTCTGGATGAGCTTCGCCGTATTGAGGACAATCAACCCCACTCCCAGCGACGCCGATTTGGAATCGACAATCTGTATATCTGCCTGCGGCAACATGTCCCTGGCAATACATGCAGATTGCCAGGTTCCGCTCAGCTCCTTGGAAATATGGATAGATATGATTCCGGTATAGCCCTGGCTGAGCAGAGTATTGTACACCTGGTGAAAGTCCCCGGGAGACGGCTGCGAAGTGCGGGGAGGAACGGGGCTGCCTTCCAGCTTTACGAAGAACTCATCCGGCGTCAGGTCTACGCCGTCTTTATAGACCTCTTCGTCAAAATGGACATTGAGGGGAACCACAGTAATATTATGGTGCTGAATCATTTCGGCATTCAAATCTGCAGTGCTGTCGGTGACAATGGCGATTTTGCTCAAGATCTTATACCTCCAGTGTTTTTGCCATTCCCTCAATGGTCTTGTTTTTCACCAGCAGGCAGGCTTGCTTGAGAATGGCGTTCTTAACAGTGACGGCATCGGCGGAGCCGTGACATTTAATGCAAACGCCGTTGATGCCCAGCAGCGGCGAACCGCCGTATTCCGCGTAATCCAGTTTGCTTTTCAGGCCCTTCAACGTGTCCTTCAGCAACACTGCACCCAGTTTCGCTTTAACACCCCCCGCTATAATTGCATGTTTAATCTCAGCAAACAGCGTCAGCGCCACCCCCTCCATGGATTTTAGCAGCACATTGCCCACAAAACCGTCACAGACGAGCACGTCGCATACTCCCTGCATGATGTCGCGGGCTTCGACGTTGCCGACAAAGTTCAACGGGGATTCGGAAAGAAGCTTGTAAGTTTGCTTGGCCAGCTCGTTGCCCTTCTCCGGCTCCACCCCCACGTTGAGCAGGCCCACCCTGGGCCGGTCCAAACCAAAGATAGTCTGCGCATACAAATTCCCCATGACGGCAAATTGATACAGGTTTTCGGGCCGGGGATCCATAGTGGCCCCGATGTCCACCGCCACAACGCCCTGGCCGTCCTGGGTCGGCAATATCGGCGCCAGCGCGGGCTTGGTGACCCCGGGAATTCTGCCCACCAACAGACTGGCGCCCGCCATCAGTGCCCCGGTATTGCCGGCGCTTACCACTGCATCCGCCTGGCCGTCTTTCAGCATTTGCAGGGCGACGGCCAGGGAAGAATCCCTTTTGCGGCGCAAAGCCAGCAAAGGCTTGTCGTCGTTCTCAATGACCTGCGACGCGGCAACGATCTCAACGTTATCCGGCATCGTACACACTGCGCGAATTTTGTCTTCCTGGCCAACCAATACCAGGTCCAGGTCCTCACAGCAGGCGGCAGCGGCAATTGCCCCGGCAACGATTTGCTCGGGGGCGTTGTCACCACCCATGGCATCTACGGCAATTCTCATGCTTCACCCTCCTTGTTATTTTGCTCAACAACGGCAATGGTAAACTTGCCGGTAAAAACTACATTGCCGGCGCTGGTGGTCACGGCTTCGACATAAACCCGGGATTCAGTTTTCTCCTTGACCTCGGCAGTGCAGACAAGTCGTTCTCCAGGGTAAACCGGACGGATGAATTTGACTTCAGCGCCGGCCGTCAAAGCCACAGGCGCATCCACCAGAGCGACGGCCAAAGAATTGGCCTGGGCAAAGAGGTGGTGACCCCGCATTATTTTCGTCTTGGCAAAAATCATGTCCATGGTTACATCCAGGACCGAAACCCCCTTGACCCCCAGCTCCAGTTCCCACAACTGCCCGATGAGCTCCTGCTCGCTAAGAGATCTGATTTGCGCGTAGGACTCGTGAGCCACAAGTTTTACCCGCTCCCGCAGTTCGGGAATACCCAGTTCCATCCTGTCCAGCCTGATGGTCTGCACACTGACCCCAAACTGTGCCGCCAGGGCTTCATCGGTCAAAAAGGGATTGCTGTCCAGGACTCTTTGCAGTTCCGACTGCCTCGCTTGCTTTTTGGCACGCACTGTCTTCCCCCCAACAACCAATACTAGATGCTAACACCTAGTACTAATTATAACCGTTGCCGGCATTTTTGGCAATAAAAAAAAGGAAAAGGAAGTGAAAACTTCCTATTCCTGGCTGAGTACCACCTTATCCTTATAGTAACCGCAACTTGGGCAAATACGATGGGACAATTTCAGTTCGTGACACTGAGGGCAATGGATCAGGTTGGGGCCTGTCAGCTTCCAGTTTGCCCGTCTCTTGGCCTGCCGGGCCTTGGAATGCTTGCGCTTTGGAACTGCCATGGTTTGCACCTCCTAACTACTTGCGGATGAGTTTTTCCAGCACTGCCAGACGCGGGTCAGTTTCCCGCGGAGCGCAAGTACAATTATGCAGATTGCGGTCGGTCCCACAATAGGGGCATAACCCTCGACATTCCGGAGAGCATAGAGGTTTTTCGGGCAGGCTGAGGAGTATGCTGTCCCGCAGCACTCCGGTCAAATCCAGATCATCGCCCCGAAAAACATGGATTTCGTCATCTTCCAGCTCCTGGTTGCTGAACTGCTCGTTAACTTCAATATTCAGTTCGGTGTCCGTTGGCTTGAGACAACGGCTGCATTCCAGGGATACCGGAGCCTTTAACTCTCCGCTGAGGAGAAAAAGATTTCCTGCTTTTGTCAGCCGATACTCCAAAGACCAGGGATGCCATTCCACTCCGCGCATTTCAGGGAGTTCCAGTTCCGAAGGCATAATAACGACGCTGCCTTTGAGTTCGGCACATTTCTGAACTTTAAGATCGTGGATGTGGATTTTCAGGCCCATAACAACACTCCCGCGCCGAAGCCAATACTGATGTTATTACAAACCGGGACAGTTTGTCAAGCATTGGCTGCGATGGCTTTTGTCTCCCGGGCAATCATCAGCTCTTCATTGGTGGGAATCAGCAGAATGCGCACACGGGAGGTGTCTGCGCTGATATCGGCTTCCTTGCCGCGGATATTGTTCTTTTGCTCGTCGATCTCCGCTCCCAAAAAGGTAAGACTTTTGCATATTTCCGCCCTGGCCGGGGGAGAGTTTTCGCCAAGGCCGGCCGTGAAGGCGATGATGTCCACTCCGTTCATGGCAGCGGCATAAGCGCCGATATACTTGATCACCCGGTAACAAAAAGCCCGGAGGGCCAATTGTGCCCGTTGGTCGCCCCTGTCGGCGGCCTCTTCGATATCGCGAAAATCACTGCTTACCCCCGAAATACCCAGTACTCCCGACCGCTTGTTCAGGAGATCGTTGACTTCATCGTAAGACATGTTCAGTTGCTTCATGAGGTAAAAGGGAATGGCCGGGTCAATATCTCCGGAACGCGTGCCCATGATAAGGCCTTCCAGGGGGGTAAAGCCCATACTGGTGTCCACAGATTTGCCCCGGTCTACCGCGGTAATGCTGGCGCCGTTGCCCAGGTGGCAGGTAATTATCTTGACCTCGTCCAAAGACTTGCCGCACAGACTTGCCGCCCTTTGCGCCACATACTGATGGGAAGTGCCGTGGAACCCGTACCTGCGGATGCCGTGTTTTTTGTACAGTTCATAGGGAAGCCCGTAGATAAAAGCATAATCGGGCATGGTCTGATGGAAGGCGGTATCAAATACCCCCACTTGCACCGCATTGGGCAATATTTCAGTACATGCCTCTATACCCATTATGTTAGGCGGGTTGTGTAGCGGGGCCAAATCGATGTTGCTTCGCAGGGCTGCCATTACCTCCCGGTCAATTTTAACCGAACCTGAGAAGGTTTCCCCGCCGTGGACAACCCGGTGCCCAATAGCCTCGATGTCAGCAAAACTGCTGATCACTCCGTGCTCAGGGTCTGTAAGCGCCTCCAAAACCAGCGCAATGGCCTGCTTATGGTTGTCCAAATCCCGTTCCAACCTGACCTTTTCCTTGCCGGTTACGGTATGAATCAAGGCCGAGCCGTCCAGTCCAATGCGTTCCACCAGCCCTTTGGCCAGCACCGACTCGGTCTCCATGTTAAAAAGTTGGTACTTCAAAGACGAGCTGCCGCAATTGATGACCAATACTTTCACAACTTTACCTCCGTATTATTATAGTGCTATAGTTAATGTTACCAATATGTTTGGGGAAGTCAATGACAGGGAGTGGTTTGCTGTGCAGGGCACTCTGGGCATCATCGCAGAGTACAACCCCTTCCACCTGGGCCATTACTACCACCTGCAAAAGGCCAAAGAAGAGACAGGCTGCGCGTATACAGTCATTGCCATGAGCGGCAATTTCGTGCAAAGAGGGGAACCGGCGGTATTTGATAAATGGACGCGGGCCCGGTTGGCTTTGGCGGCAGGGGCAGATCTGGTTGTGGAAATCCCCACCTGGTTTGTGTTGCAAAGCGCCGAAGGATTCGCCCGGGCGGGTGTCGCCCTCCTCAACCATTGCGGCGTCACTCACCTCAGCTTTGGCAGTGAAACCGGCAATATCGGCCCGCTCAAGGAACTGGCCGCCTGGTTAAGTACGAAACAGGCCCAACATCAAATCAAAGTGCAACTGCGCCGGGGCATCAGCTATGCTGCAGCGGTGCAGAGTGCTGTGGAAAGCGTGCCGGGGCTGGACAGGTTGGCGGCGGTGTTAACCGGCGCCAACGACATCCTGGCCATCGAATACCTCCGGGCAATAGCCGCCTGCGCTCCCCATATCAAAGCCCACCCCATAAAGCGCATTGCCGCCAATCACGCCCTGGACAAGGGCGCCTACGCCAGTGCCTCGCACCTGAGGAAAATGCTGGCTGGGGGAAGGGCCGACGAAATAATGAATTACATACCCGCCCCCCTGCATCCGCTTCTTGCCGCAGCCCTGCAACAAAAACCCGTTTTTTTGCACGATTTTGCCCAGGCGCTGTTTTATGCGCTGACCACCATGACCACCGAAGAAATCGGCGCCCTGCCGGCCTGTTCCGAAGGCCTGGAAAACAGGCTCAAAAATGCGTTGCGGGCAAGCAGCGACATCGAAAGCCTGCTGGAAGCGGTAAAGACCAAAAGGTACCACCGCACCCGGTTGCAACGCCTGCTGATGCAGGCCCTGCTGCAGTTTCACCGGGTGTCCTGCCGCGGCGCCGCAATTCCCTACCTGCGCATCCTGGCCTGTTCAGCCAGAGGCAAACAACTGTTGCCGGCTCTGGCCAAAGCCGGCAAGCCTCCCCTGCTGTACTCGGCCAGGGATGTGGTCCGCCTGAACAGCAGGGCCCGCAAACTGCTGGCCTTGGACCAAAGGGCCGCCGCAGTCTACCAGCTGCCCCGCGCACGCCGGGACCTTCCCGATTTGCTCAGGACTCCTGCCCGGATTTAGCCCCGCCTTCAGCGGCCGGAGCCGGGAGCCTGCAGCGCAAAACGTAACCAATCTTGCTGATGGCCGCCTCCGTCGCTTCCACTCCCGCCTGCACCAGTTCGTCCACCCGGTGAAAATGAGCCGGGCTGATATGCCCAACTTTGGGGCGAATCAGCACTTCGGTGTCCAGAACCCGGGCATCCAGGATTTTCCTTTCCATTATGTCCAGGGTTTGCAGCATGACATCGATTATGTTTTTTACCGGCTGATAACTGACAAATTTGTTGACGTCCACGGCGATAACCACATCCGCGCCCATTTCCCTCACCACCGAAACCGGCACGCGGTCGACCACGCCGCCGTCCACAAGGAGGCGCTGACCGAGGCGCACCGGCTTAAAAACGACGGGGATGCTGATGCTGGCCCTGACCGCCGCCGCCACATTGCCCTCTTTGAGGACCACCGCTTCCCCCCGTTCAATATCTGTGGCTACTGCCGCAAAGGGAATTTTCAGTTGGGAAAAATCCCGGTTGCGCGTCAGCATTTGCAACATCGTCTCCACTTTTTTGCCGCTGATCAGACCGCTTCTGGGCAGAGCCAAATCTACCCAGGATCTGGACGGCAGTTCCCTGGCAAACTTGATAAGGAAATCCGCCTCGAGGCCGGCGCAATACAGCGCCCCCACCAAGGCGCCCATACTGGACCCGGCGACAAAGTCGACGGGGATTTTATATTTTTCCAGGACCTTGAGCACGCCCAGGTGGGCCAGCCCCCTGGCCGCCCCCGCCCCCAGGGCCAAACCGATCTTGGGACGCGTCGCCATATTTTTCGCCTCCCCGGTTATATATTTTTTTCCCTCTAATACAATGTTTAGTGGAGGGAATGGGTGTGCAAATCCAGAAAAGGACAAAAATAAAATACTATATGCTTGCCTTGGGCGGTTTTTTAATTGCAGCAGCCCTGATTGCCTTTCCCGAACAGGCCTTTCTGGCTTCGGTACGCGGCTTCGACGTCTGGTGGAACATCGTGTTCCCCGCCCTGCTCCCCTTTTTTATCGTCGCCGAGGTATTGACGGGGCTGGGAGTGGTGCACTTTGTGGGTACGTTGCTGGAACCCCTGATGCGGCCGTTGTTCCGGGTCCCCGGCATCGGGGCCTTCGTTCTTGCTGTCGGGTTGGCATCAGGATACCCCATTGGGGCAATGTTGACCGCCGAATACCGGGAACGCAACGATCTCAGCAAAGAAGAGGGGGAACGCCTGATGTCCTTTGCCAATACCGCCGACCCCCTGTTCATGTCCGGAGCTGTAGCAGTGGGAATGCTGGGCTGGCCGCAAGCGGGCATGATTTTAGTAGCAGCTCATTACCTTTCCTGCCTGACCACCGGGATAATTATGCGCTTCCACAAGCCCGGGGCAATTCCGTCACAACGCGCCCCCGAAGACAAAGAATTTATCCTGGCCCGGGCTGCCCGCGCTTTGCTCAGAACCCGGCAACAAGACGGCCGGACGCTGATAAAATTGCTGGGCGATGCCATCGGCAAGTCCATGCAATCCCTGATGATCATCGGCGGCTTTATAATAAGTTTCTCGGTGGCCATTGAAATGCTGAACGCGTCGGGCCTTTTGGGTTACCTGGAGTCGGCCCTGGCGTTGTCCTCCCAAGCAGTGTTGCTGGCGGTCAACGGCCTGCTGGAAATTACCATCGGCTGCCAGCAGGCGGCCCACTCTGCTCTGCCCATGAGCGGCAAAATAATAGCCATGAGCGCCATCATTGCCTGGAGCGGCCTGTCGGTCCACGGCCAGGTGGCCGCATTTATCAGCAAAACCGACATGTCCATCAGGCCCTATGTCTTTGCCCGTATTGTGCACGCCGCCCTGGCGGCATTGTATACAGCCCTCCTCTTTAAACTGGGCTGGGTTCCTTCCCTCCCGGCCTGGGTTGTGCAATATTCCGGCGCCGGCCTGGCAACCCGTTACTGGCTGGCCGCTCAAAATATGTGTTCGGCCCTGCTAATATGGGCCGGGGCAGGCCTGCTCCTCCTCATTTTCTCCTTCTGCGCCAATTGCAAACTGGCCGCTTTCCGCGTCCATCAGCGCCGCAACTGAGCCAAAATATCTTCGCGCACTTCCTCGGGGACCAAACCGTCGATACACCCGCCCAGCCTGGCCACTTCCTTAACCAAACTGGAGCTGAGAAAAGAATACTTGGTGCTGGTGGCCATAAACAGCGTTTCCACATCATTGCCCAATTTCTTGTTCATCAAGGCCATTTGAAATTCATATTCAAAATCAGTCATCGCCCGCAACCCTTTGATGATAATGCGGGCATTTCTTTTTTGCGCCGCTTCCACCAACAGCCCGTCGATGGTTATGACCTCCACATTGTCCAGGTCCCTGGTAACCTTGAGCAAATAGTCCCGGCGCTGCTCCAAAGAAAAATCCGGCTTCTTATGGGGATTTTGGGCAACGGCGACGTATACATGGCTAAAAATCCGCGCCGATCGGCGAATAATATCCAAATGCCCCATGGTAACAGGGTCGAAACTGCCGGGATAGATGGCTGTAGTCATCGGCTTTCCCCCATTTCAAAATAGCTGATCACAGTAGAACCGTATGTTCTGGTCACCGCCTGCCGGGCAAATTCCACCTGCGGCAGGTAATCGGCACTGTGTTCCACTATCAACAGACCGCCGGGAACCAGCAGCAAAGGCAGGTTGCGTATGGCATCGGCATATACATCGTGTTGGCGGTAAGGCGGATCCAGATATACAATATCGATGCAGCGGCCGCAGCTTTTGGCCAGGCGGCGACAGGCTTTCCCTGCATCGGCACAGATGATTCCGGCCCTGGCATCAAGAGACAAAAGCGCCAGGTTTCTGGCAATTACCCGACAGGCCGGGGGATAATTGTCCACAAACCAGCAGAACTTTGCGCCCCTGCTCAAAGCCTCGATACCCATGCCTCCGTGGCCTGCACATAAATCCAGCCAGGTGCTGCCCGGAACAAGATGTTGGATGCGGCTAAATACAGCTTCCCGCACCTTGCCCGTAGTGGGCCGCGAGCGTTCCCCCGGCAAAGTATGCAGGGTTCTGCCCTTGAATTCTCCAGCGATAACGCGCATTGCCGTTCACCGCCCCTATGATACCACAAATAAAAAAATCCCGGCAAATAAAATAAAATTTTTTTACCGGGAATGAATAAACTGCAGATAAAAAACCAAACTAGTAGTGAGCCGGAGTCAAGGGAATTTTTCCAAAGGATGAAGATTATT
Organism: Bacillota bacterium; assembly: GCA_012523545.1. GTDB lineage: Bacteria > Bacillota > Proteinivoracia > UBA4975 > UBA4975 > JAAYIH01. The sequence continues at coordinate 87,769 of JAAYIH010000036.1, read as the reverse complement.
CCCGGAAAAATTCCAGACTACCCTTTCTCCTCCGGTTTCTCCTCTCCCAGGCTGGCGATCCTCCCCCGGGTCGCCAGTAACCAAGTACAATAAAACGGGGCAAATGCCCCGTTTAAACTTACCGGCTGGTTGTGCCGCCGGACATGCTGCTTTCAACCATTTCTATCATCCTGCGAACCATTTGCCCGCCAATTTGACCGGTTTCCCTGGGAGTCATGTTGGGAAAGCCGACGGTTTGGATTCTTTGGCTGAGCCCCAGTTCGGAGGCGATTTCATTCTTGAAGTTTTCCATAGCCTGTTCAGCTTCTGGCACAAGAATGCGCTTGGTTTCGTAACCCTGATTCCTTTCGGGTTGATATTGCATCGATTTCACCTCCACAGGTCTGTATTTATATTTTCAGCTACCGAAGTTGGCCGCGGCTGGCCAGTGTCCTTTCAGCTTCCTGAAGCATTCTCTTGACCATCATGCCCCCGACAGTACCGACTTCTCTGGTAGTCATATTTTCCCAACCCTGGGATTGAATCTGGTTGGCAATCCCCAGTTCGTTGGCAACTTCATACTTAAAGCGGTCCAGAACCTGTTCTGCACCAGGCACAACAGTTCTGCGTCTGCGACGACGTGCCAATCTCCTCACCTCCTTCGTTGGTCTACTTTTATTATTGCAGAGGAGAAATTTTGTATACTAGTATTCATTTCCTAGTAAAAAAAAGAGAAAGCTAGAATTATTTTGTTCTAGCTTTTTAAGTTTCTAATTTTTTCCTGCACAACTTCCCAAACCTGTTGCCACTCCGGTGCAGTATCCAGGACAGGTACCGTTTCCCGGGCCGCCGCCCGGGAAACCCGGGCGATATCACCGTCCCTGACGACGTCGGCCAGCACAAACTCGTTGACCCCATGCTGCCTGAGCCCCAATAACTGGCCGCTGCCCCGAATCTGCAGATCGGCCATGGACACCGCCAGGCCGTCGTCAGTTTCCTCCAGGATCTTCAGCCTTTCCCGGTCTTGGCCGTCGGTGAGCAAAAAGCAGTAACTTTGCCGGTCCCGGCGGCCTACGCGCCCTCTGAGTTGGTGGAGCTGGGCCAGACCGTAGCGTTCACTGTTTTCAACGACCATAAAAGTCGCGTCGGCCACATCCACCCCCACCTCCACCACCGTAGTGGCCAGCAGGATGTGCACCTCTCTCTTTTTTAGCGCGGCGACAATCTGTTCCTTTTCCTCGCCGCTCATTCTGCCGTGGAGGACGCCAAATTTGCACCACTGGGGCAAGCCGCGCTTCAACAGAGCCTGGTATTTTTCCAGGGACAGGGCATCCACTTTTTCCGAGTCTTCAATGAGGGGACACACAATGTACCCCACATTGCCCTTGGCTATTTCTCCGCTGATAAAGTCAAAAACCTGCTGCCTCCTGCTGCTGTGGAGGACGCGGGTTATTATTTTTTTGCGCCCGCCGGGCTTCATTCTGAGCGCCGAGATGTCCAGGTCGCCGTAAATGGTCATGGCCAGGGTGCGGGGAATCGGGGTGGCGGACATCGCCAAAACATGAGGGTTTTCGCCCTTCTCAGTCAGGGCAAAGCGCTGTTGCACGCCAAAGCGGTGCTGCTCGTCGGTAACCACCAATGCCAGCCCGGGGATGCTAACTCCTTCCTGAAACAAGGCATGGGTTCCCACCAGCACCAGCCCCTGGTTCTTGTTTAATTCGGCCTGGACCATCTCCCTTTCCGATTTTTTTGCAGCCCCCGTCAGGAGGAACACTGGAATGCCAAAGGAAGCTGCCACCTGCTTCAGGGTGGCATAGTGCTGCCGGGCAACTATCTCGGTGGGGACCATCATAACGGCTTTGTAGCCGTTGAGAGCACAGGTAAACAGTCCGTAGCTGGCTACTGCCGTCTTGCCGCTGCCCACATCGCCCTGCAATAACCGGTTCATGGGTACCGGCCTGCTGAGGTCGTCCTCTATTTCCTTCATCGCCCGAGCCTGATCGGGAGTAAACCTGAAGCCATAGGCGGTTTCCAGGCGAGTCAATAAATCCGGACAGGGCTGAAGACAATAACCGCGCAGCTGTTGCTTGATTTTGCGCCAGTACAAAAAACTCAGCTGGTACACAAAAAGCTCTGTAAATTTTATGGTGTACTGCGCCTGCTCCAATTCTCCCTGGGCCGCGGGAAAGTGAATGACCTCCAGCGCTTTTTGTGCCGGCAACAGCCGGTATTTTTGCCGAAAATCCGCCGGGAAAAGTTCCGTTTCCCGGTGCTCCCGCATAGCCGCGGCAATGATTTGCCCCATTACAGCATTGGAAATGCCCTGGGTCAGATTATACAGGGGCAGGATTTCCGGCAAATCCTGCTCCAGGGCGTACTGCTCCACCACTATATTTCTGTACTCGCCGGAATACTTGCCGGCAACGGTAATGTGCATGCCCGGCTTCAGCCGGGACTTAAGGTAGTTTTGATTGAACCAGGTGCAGCGAACTGAACCGGTTTCATCGGCAATGACGGCAAGCAACAGGGGAACCCTGCTCAGCCTCACTTCCGGCGTACCCGCAATTGTGCCGCGCACCAACACCGTTTCCCCTGAGTGGGCAGGCAAATCGCCGATTTTTGCCCGGCGGCGGACCTGGTAAGAGCGGGGATAGTGGTGAACCAAATCAGCGACTGTATATAAGTTCAGTTTGGCCAAACGTTTGGCCCGGGCGGGACCTACGCCTTTTAGATACTGAACAGCTGTGCTCACGCATTTTCCCCCCTAAAAAACCAGGCAGGCGCCTGGTTTTACTCGACAGCAACTATAAAGAAATACAGGGGCTGACCGCCATAATGCAGTTCGATTTCACAATCGGGGTGAGCCTCGGCAAGATGGCTGGCAATTTTTTCCGCTTCATCCTGGTCGACGTTTTCCCCGTAAAACAGCGTGATAACTTCCGTATCCTCATCTTTCATCAGATTGACCAGATTTACGGTGGTGGCAAAGACATTGTCCTCTACCGTGACAATTTTGCCGTCGGCAATGCCCAGAATATTGCCTTCGGCAATGGGCTTGCCTTCAAAGACAGAATCCCTGACGGCAAAAGTAACCTGCCCCGTCTTGACGCCGCTCATCCCGGCTTCCATATCGGCGGCAACCTTCGCCAGGTCTTGCTCGTCAGGAGAGTAGTTGAGCAGTGCAGCAAAGCCCTGGGGAATAGTTTTGGAAGGCACGACGGCAACGGGCAGGGAAGCCACTTCTGCAGCTTGCTGGGCGGCCATTATCACATTGCCGTTATTGGGCAAAATGATAATCTGCCTGGCCCTGACTTTGTCAATGGCCTGCAAAAAATCTTCGGTACTGGGATTCATGGTCTGGCCGCCCATGACCACGTAATCCGCGCCCATACTCTTGAATATTTCCGCCAGGCCGGAACCCGCCGCCACGGCGATGACGCCGTTTTGGCTCGGTTCCTGAACCTCTTCCTCTGCCGGAGCAGACATAACTTCATTATGTTGGAACCGCATATTGTCAATCTTTATATCCTGAAGCTCTTTCCCCTGGGAAAGAGCGAATTCCAAAACTGAACCCGGGTTATTAGTATGAATATGAACTTTTATTAATCCGCTGGCGCCAACCACCAATAAGGAATCACCCAACGGCGCCAAATGATTCCTGAAGACTTCCTCGCTGAGATTGTCACCGGTAACGATGAACTCGGTGCAGTAAACGTATTCCAGATCAGAATCAACCCTGGTTTCCGGAATCCGCCGGGAGTCAACAACCAGTTCAGCCTGTTCCGATACCCGGCCTTCCAGGTAATCCAGCCAACCCTGCAGGATATAGCACAGGCCCTTGCCGCCGGCATCCACTACTCCCGCTTCCTTTAAGACCGGCAACATGTTGGGAGTATTGGCCAGGGCGCGGTTGGCTTCTTCCAGGACATGCCCCATCATGACGGCAAAATCGCCGCTGCGGGCGTAGCGAACCGCCGCCCGGGCCGAACTTTTGGCGACGGTCAAAATGGTTCCCTCCACCGGCTTGATCACCGCTTTATAGGCAGTTTCCACGCCTGTCTGCAGTGCGTTGGCAAATACGGCAGGGGTAATGCTCCTGGCTTCAGAAAGACCTTTGGCAAAACCGCGGAATATCTGGGAAAGAATGACGCCGGAATTTCCCCGCGCTCCCATCAGAGAACCCATGGACAGAGCATCAGTCACGTCCTTGATGGTGGTGACTCCATCCTTGTTCATTTCCCGGTTGGCTGCTTCCATGGTTAGGTTCATGTTGGTTCCGGTATCTCCGTCGGGAACAGGAAAGACGTTCAGGCTGTTGATTTCCTCTTTGTGACGTGCCAGGGATGCGGCACCGGCCATCAACATACCCTTTAACTGTTCAGCATTTAAGGCGGTATACTTCAAGATATGTTCCTCCTCTACTTGCCGTTGGTAACCCGAACTCCCTGCACATTGACATTGATTTCTCCCACTCTGAGGCCGGTATACTTTTCAACGGAATATTTCACAGTGGATATGACATTGTTGGCAACCTCATTAATCCGGGTGCCATATCCCACTATAATATATAAATCGATAATCAGCTCTCCATTAGCCTCCCTGACTTCGACGCCTCGGCTCAAGTTTTCCCGCCCCAGCAACTCCACCAGTCCGTCCTTCAGTTGCTTGCGCGAAGCCATGCCCACAAGGCCATAGCACTCCACCGCGGCAATTCCGGCTATAGTTGCGATGGCATCGCTGGAAATTTCAATGGTCCCCAGTTCCGTCTCCATACGCATGCACTCGACACCTCCTTTGCATAAGTCTAATTGTACTATAAATCCAGGCAAAAAAAAAGCCTGCCGCCTTTGCCTTGCCAATTCCTGCACCGTATGCTAGAATACTCTTTGTGAACAAGGAGGTGTAAACATGGCCAGGCAATGCGCCATTTGTGCAAAAAGCGTCCGCAGCGGATTCCAGGTCAGCCACTCCCATATCCGCACCAAGAGAAAATGGGCGCCCAACCTGCAACGCGTTAAGGCCGATTTGGACGGTACTGTCAGGCGGATCAGGGTTTGCACCCGTTGTCTTAAATCGGGCAAGGTAAAGCGGGCTATATAGACAAAAAGCGCAAATGCGCTTTTTTATTTTAAAACAGCTTTGCGGAAGAACACCCTGACCAGGGCGGAAATAACAGGGGGCAGTTTTACGGCCCGGATTTTCACAGGTCATTACCTCCTCACACCGTAAATAGTCTCCAGCCGGCGAAAACCAGGGCGGTTCCCAGGCATACCCACCACAGAAACGGCGGCAAATTGTTGACAATTAAAGCAATGCCCGCCACCGCCAGGACAATGCCGGCAACCTTCCTGGGCAGGCTCCTCCTTCCCCCCTTCAGCCCGGCGCGCAACATTGCCATCACCCCTTACGCTTCCATACTATGCAAAAGCCCGGAATGTGTTCCCCATTGGCAAATCACTGCCACGCCGCGTTTGACAGCCACAGCAGCCCGGGAACCCTTGATTTCGTTGCCCAGGCCGTAACCGCTGCCCGGCCGGAGCACTATGTCGGCGCCGGAATATTTGGCGCCGTATATGTTTACGCAAACTGCTCCCTCCAGGGAAAATACAGAAAACATCCGCCCATGCTTTGCCCGGAGCAAAACGGCAGAATCGGTAAATACCAGCTTTTGCGCCCCATGCCAGGCAGTTATTTTGCATCCCGCTGCAGCGACAGCAGCGAGCATTAGGGTGTTGACCACCTGGTGGTCAAAGCGCACGCCCCCGCCCAGGCCAAGCACGTATATCTCCTTTGGCCGGCAGGCCAGGGCCAGCTTCAGCGCCAGCTCCAGGTCGGTGAAGTCCTTTTCCACCGGGCACCGCACCAGGCGGGTCCGCCCGGGCAATTGCGCCAGCAACTCGGGCCGGACCGAGTCAAAATCGCCCACAGCCCAGTGGGGAACGAGGCCCGCTTCCCTAATGGCATTTAGGCCGCCGTCAACTCCTATGAGCACAGACCGCGCGGCCAGCTTGCGCAGCATGGCCCGGTCGATGCTGGGACTGTTCAGTACCAGGGTAACCATTGCCATCCCCCTTGGAATAAGGACCGCACTTAAAGTGCGGTCCCCTTCATTGTACGGATAACTGCCGCCGGATCCTGGCTCCGGAAAATTGCGCTGCCGGCCACCAACACGTCGATGCCGGCCTCAACGAGGGCGGGGCTGTTCTCTGCATTGACCCCTCCATCTATGGCCAGCAACACTTGGCCGGGCAAACGGTTTGTGCGCTCGGCCAGTACTTTCAACTTTGTCAAGGTGCTGTCGATAAACTGTTGGCCGCCAAAACCCGGATTTACCGACATCAGAAGCACCAAATCCACCTGATCCCAGACGTACTCCAGCACATGGGGTGAAGTTGCCGGGTTGAGGGCCACTCCCGCCTTGCAACCGGCTTGCCGGATGCCGGCCAAAGTGCGGTGGAGGTGAGGGCACGTTTCGGGATGGACGGTAAGATAATCAGCACCGGCCTGAGCAAAAGTCTGTATGTAGCGGTCAGGTTCGCAGATCATGAGATGAACGTCCAACGGCGCCTCAGTCCTTTGGCGCAAGGCCCTGACCAGGTCGGGACCGAAGGTAATGTTGGGCACATAACAGCCGTCCATGACGTCAATGTGCAGCCAATCAGCCCCACAAGACAATATAAAGTCCACATCCCGACCCAAATGCAGGGGGTCGGCAGCAAGGACAGAAGCAGAAACTAGTGGTTTAATAACGCTGGGCCTCCCTTTCTCTTAATTCCTGATAAATACGCAGGTAATTGTTATACCGGCCGGGAGCTATTTCTCCCAGGCGCACATACTCTTTGACGGCGCAATCCGGTTCATGAATGTGCAGGCAAGAGGAAAACTTGCAGCCGGCAGCATGGCGCAAAAATTCCGGGTACATCCTGTGCAGTTCGCGGCTGTCCATATCCAGCTCAAATACGCTGAAACCGGGCGTATCGGCAATTTTGCCGCCGCCAGCAAGGGGCAACAGAGAAACCTGGCGGGTAGTCTGCCTGCCCCGTTCAATTTTGGCACTGAGCTGGCCGACTTGCAAGGGAACAGCCAATTCTCCCACTGCCAGGGCGGAGGTAATTTTGCTTTTGCCGACTCCCGACTGCCCGGCCAGCACCACCGTCCGGGCGCCCAGCAAGGCGCTGAGCTGTTCCAGACCTTGCCCCGTTTCGGCCGAACAGGACAAAGCAGGGTATCCGGCCTTCCGGTACAATTCGGCATACCTCGCTGCCCCGCCGGGGTCCAGGTCACTTTTATTAACGCAGACAACAGCGGGGATACCCTGGAAAGACAGATGGGCCAACAATTTATCGGCGGTGTACAAATCCGGCTGGGGACTTCGGGGGGCAAGGACGACGACGACAGCATCGACGTTGGCCACCGCCGGCCGTTGCAACTGATTGCGCCGCGGTTCAACGGCCTCGATTACGCCGGTTTCCGCTCCTTTGTCAAAATTAAAGCGGACAATGTCCCCGGCCAGCGGGCTGGCGCCGGCCCGGCGCAGCCGGCCCCTGCCCCGGCACAGGTAAACCTTGTCGCCGTGCTCTACAAAATAGTATCCAGCCACAACGCTGACAACAATTCCCGTGGCTTCCTTCATCCCATCACCTGCATCAGAAGGGAATCTCCTTTATTTTGGCGCCATTGACATAGACCACTATTTTGCCCTTTTCCCAACCGCTGACAGTCATGGAGAACTCTTCATCTCCGACACGGTCGTTAAAAACCACCCTGGCGTCCGCCGCTATATCCCAGACTTCGATTCTGACTTGGCTGTCAGGTTTAAGTTCCTTGAGCTCTACATTGAGGCTGATCCTGTTAAAGGGCCGCACCCACAGGTCGACCTGGTCCCCCGGCCGCACCTCCTCCCCGGCCTCGGGAACATGGCGGGTGACAATACCTCCCGGCGAAGAACCCTGGGGTGACTCCCAGCGCACCACCCTTTCACTTAGCATCAACTGGTGAATGATAGTTAAAGCCTCATCCAGGGTCTTGCCCACCAGGTCCTCCATAATAATCGGGCGTGTGCCATTGCTGACCGTCAAACGCACTTTGCCGGAACGGGGCAATTTGCCCGTGGCAGGGTCCTGGCGCATCACAATGCCGTATTCATAGCGTTCGCTGAATTCAAACTCAATCTCCGCTTCCAAACCCAACGCGATGAGCTCACTTTCCGCTTCCCGGAAATCCTTTCCTTCCAAAGAAGGGACGGCAACCATGTCGGGCCCTTTGCTGACGGTCAGCTCGATGAGCCGGTTTTCCTTGACCTTTTGATGGGCTGCCGGTTTTTGGTTTACCACGTGGTTTTCGGGAATTGTATCGTGGAATACCTCGGCAGCCACATGGTAATTCCTGAGCCCTGCTTCCTCCAGCCTGGCTGCGGCCTCCTCCAGAGACATTCCGGTGACGTCGGGCACATAGACTTCTTCCACCCGCAACATGTCGCTTAAAGCACGCACCCCGAGTATGCTTATATAAACCGCCAGGAAAAGTGCGCCGCAAATGGCTCCCCATTTGATCAGTCTGGCGCGCAACTCTTTTTTCTTATCGCGTTGCTGCGGCACGGGCGCAAAGACCCGGGTATGCTCCGCAATATCCGCTTCCAGATCCTCATCTGATTGCGCAGAGACCATGTCCTTGTCATCCTGGCTGTTCCATGCCCGCAAATCGGCCTGGAGCTCGGCGACATTCTGATAGCGCAAAGCGGGATCCTTTTCCAGCATCCTGTCCAGAATGTCCTGCAGTTTGTCGGTTACATTAAGGTTGTAATTCCTGGCCGGCGGAATGTCCTGTTGCAGGTGCTTAAGGGCAATACTGATGGGACTGTCCCCGTCAAAGGGCAGCTGCCTGGTCAGCATTTCGTACAGGACGATGCCCAGAGAATAGATGTCCGACTGTTCGCTGGCCAATTTGCCTTTGGCCTGTTCCGGCGAAAAGTAGTGCACCGAGCCCATGATGGAGTGGGGCGAAAAAGTCTGGGTAGTGGCGGTAACAGCCCTGGCTATGCCGAAATCGGTGACCTTGATGCGCCCGTCCTTGGAGATAAGGACATTGTGGGGTTTGATGTCCCGGTGAATTATCTTGTTGATATGAGCGTGATGCAGGGCGTTGGCAATTTGCCGCGCTATGCCCACAGCCCGGGCCGGCTCCAGCGGAGCCTCCCGCTGAATTAAATCTTTGAGAGTTTCGCCCTCGACGTATTCCATCACAATGAAATAGGTGTCGTTGTCCTGGCCAACATCAAAGATGCTGACAATATTGGGGTGGGACAAACTGGCTGCGGCCTGAGCTTCTCTGCGAAACCGCCGGACAAAGTCTTCGTCCACGGCAAATTGTTGCCTGAGCACCTTGATGGCTACGATGCGATTGAGCAAGGTGCAACGGGCTTTGTAAACGACGGCCATGCCGCCGCCACCAATGCGTTCCAGTATTTCGTATCTGTCTACCAGTTTGTTGCCGATCACTCTGTCACCCCTTTCGATTATAACTCAGCCAAAATAACGGTAACATTGTCCGGCGCTCCTCGCTGGTATACCATGTCAACCAAAGCGTCGACGGCATTTTTTATGGCGCCGGCTTCCCGAACCACCGAGAAAATTTCCCTTGCCGTCACCACCTCGGTAAGCCCGTCGGTACATAGCAAAAGCCGCTGCCCCGGGCTCCAGGAATGACGCAAGACTTCGACTTCGGCATGCTCATCTATACCCAAAGCCCTGGTCAAGATGTGGCGCTGCGGATGCAAGCGGGCTTCTGCAGCCGTAATTTTACCGGCGGCCAGCAACATCCCGCTCACCGAATGGTCGCTGGTAAGACATCTTCCTTCGGAGCCTATGAGGTAGGCCTGGCTGTCGCCGATATGACCGGTGACCAGAAAACCAGGCAGCACTACAGCCATGGTCAGGGTGGTACCCATCCCCGCCAGGGCAGGAACTGCTGCGGCCTTGGTCAAGACGGCTGCGTTGGCAGACATGATTGCCGTTTCCACCGCCCGCTCGGGGTCGCGGTGAAAATCGGCCAGTCCCTCCTTCACCGTTTCCACAGCCAGGCGGCTGGCGACCTCCCCGCCGGCATGGCCGCCCATGCCGTCGGCAACTATGAAAATGCCGCGGCTCTCGTCGGCATAAAAACAGTCTTCATTGTTGGTCCGCAGCAACCCCCGGCGGGAAACGCCGTACGCCTTCATTTTAACTCCTCCCTACGCTTGCAAAGTGCCGCGGCGCAATTGACCGCAGGCGGCATCTATCTCTGCGCCAAGACTGCGGCGCACAGTGACATTTATACCCCGTTGCTCCAGTTCCTTTTTAAAAACGTCGGTTCGGGTGCTGGGGCGCCATGCGGTGCCGGGTACTCTGTTGAGCTGAATTAAATTGACCAGGCAATTGAAGCCCTTGAGCAAATCGGCCAATTCCCGGGCGTGTTCCGAAGAATCGTTGACGCCGTCTATGAGCAAGTATTCAAAGGTGATGCGGCGGCCGGTCATAACTGTATAGTTTCTACATGCATCCAATAAATCCTGCAACGGGTACCTGGCAGTAACTGGCATCAGCTTGTTGCGCAGTGCATCGTTGGGAGCGTGCAGTGAAACCGCCAGGGTTATGGCCAGTTTGCAACGGGCAAGTTTATAAATTTCAGGAATCAGTCCAACGGTGGATATGGCTATCCGCCGCTGGCCCATGTTAAAGAATTCCGGAGACGAAGCAGTCTCCACCAGTTTGACGACGTTGTCCAAATTGGCCAGAGGTTCCCCTATCCCCATCAGCACCATGTTACGCAGGGGTTTGAGGCCGTGCCTGGCCGCAAACCAATGGCAATGCCACAACTCTTCCGCCAGCTCCGGCCAGGACAAATTGCGGACAAACCCCAGGGGACCGGTGGCGCAAAACGTGCACCCCATGGCACACCCCACTTGCGTTGACAAACAAGCGCTGGTCCAGTTTCGGTATTCCATGAGCACAGCTTCCACCGCGGCACCGTCGGGATAGCGGACAAGCAGCTTGACCGTCCCGTCTCTCGTTTTACGGTGGGCGGCAATCCTGGATTCAGTCACCTGGTACCTGGCCGCCAGCTCTGTTCTCAGCGCGCCGGGCAAATTGGTCATTTGCCTGAAATCATCGGCGTATTTGCCAAATATCCATTCCCGGATCTGTTTGAGACGAAAAGGCGCCAGGTCATATTCCCGGACAATATGCGCAAAGTCATCTGTATCCAATGCAAACATGGTTATTCCACCTTCATCAGTTTGGCAATGAAAAAACCGTCGAGACCGTGGATGTGGGGGAAAGTCTGGATAAATCCTTCTTCATTGGTCAGTTCAGGCATGCCGGGATCGACAACAACCACATCCCTGCGTTGCGCCAACAGGGTGCGAATCACTTGCTGATTCTCGTCCTCTAGCAACGTACATGTAGAGTATACCAGAATACCCCGGGGTTCCAGCAAATTACACCCGGCGTGGAGAATCTGCAGTTGCAGCTCCGCCAGTCTGCCAATGTCCGCGGGCTTTCGCAGCCACTTAATTTCCGGCTTTTGGGCAATGACCCCCAGCCCCGAACAGGGAGCATCCACCAGGATTCTGGAAAAACGCCGGGCAAGCACCCGGTCCAGCCGGGCGGCATCGGCCTCGACATATTCCAGGTTGTTCAGGCCCAGCCGGGCAGCGTTTTGGCGGACCAAATTCAGACGAGCAGCAGATATATCACAGGCAGTTACATATCCCCGGGGATTCATGGCCGCCAGCTGCGTCGCCTTGCCCCCGGGGGCGCTGCACATGTCCAGGACAGCCTGGCCCGGCTCCACTCCCAGACAAAGGGCGGGCAGCATGGAGGCTTCGCCCTGAACAATAAACCATCCTTCGGCGTACCCGGGCAGGCGGGCAAAAGGAGTGTCCGCAGGAAAAACCACGCCCTGGGGAGCAAAGCGGCTGCGTGCGCCGGTGAGGCCTTGTGCGGCGGCAGCGGCAAGGTACTCATCCACCCCGATTTTGCAGGTATTTACCCGGATGGCCAGCGGTTTGAGCTCGTTATTTGCTGCGCACAACGCGGCGGTAAAATCTAGGCCCCACTGCCCAGTCCATTCTTCCACCAGCCAGCGGGGATGGGATTGGGCAATGGAAACGGCTTCAACTGTTCCGGGTTTGAGGTCTTGAAACAAGTGGTCCCGGTTGCGGATTATGTTGCGCAACACACCGTTGACAAATCCCGCCATGCGCTGCCCGGCTACCCGCCGCGCCTGGGCGACGGCTTCACTGACGGCAGCAAATTGGGGAATTCGGTCCATGTCCAGCAACTGGTAACAGCCCAGCCGCAGTATGTTGCGCAAGCTGGGCGAAAGTGTACCTACTTCCCGCCGGCAAAACTGGTTGAGTACATAATCCAGGCGCAGGCGCTGGGAAACCACTCCATAGACCAGGCGCCGGACCAGGCGCTCATCCTGCTCCTTCAGGGAATGGCGCGGGATCTCCGCAGCCAGGCTTAAGCCGGAATATGCTTTATTCTTTTCTACATTGAGTAAAACCGCCAGGGCCACTTCCCTGGCGGCAGAAATATCACTTTTCATTGCCGCCTGCTCCCCCGCAAAAGCAGAAGACGCAAGAGAGAGCTGACAGCAACGGCGGTGGCTGCCACGTAGGTCAATGCGGCGGCGCTGAGCACGCTGCGCACACCGGCTTCCTCGTCCCGGACAATCAGGCCGTTCTCTGCCAGCAGCTGCACCGCCCGGGAGCTGGCATTATATTCCACCGGCAACGTGATGACCTGGAACAAAACGGCAAAGAGAAAAAGCAAAATGCCGATGTCCATCAGGACCCCCATGGTCCCGGCAAAAAGAAAACCCAAAAGGAACAGGGGCATGGCCATGCTGGAGCCCAGTTGCGCCAGCGGGAAAAAGCTGTTGCGCAAATTGAGGGCAAAGTAACCGGAGGCATGCTGGACGGCATGGCCCGTTTCATGGGCGGCTATGCCCAGGGCAGCCAGCGAGCTGCCTGCGTAAACGGGCTGGGACAAGCGCACTACCTGCTCCCGGGGATCGTAGTGATCGGTGAGGTGGCCAGGCGCCATTTCCACACGCACCCCGTGCAACCCGGCGCGATCCAGCAAGGTTCGCGCCACATCGGCGCCCCTCAGCCCCCGGAAAGACGGGACCCGGGAAAACCTGGCATACGTGCTTCTGACTTTGCTCTGGGCATACAGGGCAAAAAGCATGGCCGGAATCACCAATAATACAGTAGTATCCATGGCCAGGAAAAAGGGCATTTTCATACCTCCTCGATGATTCGTTTTAGCGTTTGACGCAATTCAGCGATGGACACATCGCTGTCGGCACAAGGCCGCGGACCGGGTGTGATGGCGATGCCGACCACGGGAAGCCGCGCGTCGATGATGCCCGCCAGCAACTCCCTTTCGCAGGCGACGGCCACGACCAGGCGAGGCTTTCTGCTCTGCAGGCGCTGCCGGGCCGAAGTGCCTCCGCCCTCTACGGTGCCGGAAACACCCAGGGTCCTGGCAATGGCCTTGACGGCCCCGATCTTGCATCGCCCGCACTCCCTGCAGTGACTGATGTCGGCAGTAACCGGATGAGAGCATTGCGACCTTTGCAGACATCGGGCAACCAGTATATGAGCCTCTTCCCGCCGGACAGTCATATTGCCGGTCACAAGGTTGTTAAGCCGGATCAGCGCCCCTTTGGGCAAATTTAACGCCGCGAAAACAGCCAGCCAAAACCGCAGCGTCCAGGGCGGAAAAGGGCGGGGGAACAAGGCGACACCCCTGAGCAGCAGGAGCATGGGCAGGTGAAAATATGCCGCCAACAACGCCGCAAGCAAAAGGGACAAGCCCAACAATGGCGACGTATTCCAAACCAACCCGGCCGCAAGCAACGCCAGCACCGCCAGCACTGCCGAGGCAAGCGTCAGCCGCAACAACCGGTACCGTAACCGGACAAAAAACTGTGCAGCGGTACTTACTGAAATATTTCTCCCTCCTGCAGCCTGTATCCGTTGATAAAATCCTGAGCCGACATAGGCCTCTTGCCTTCGGGCTGCACTTCCAGCAGATGCAGCAGATCCCGGCCCGTTCCTGCCAGCAGTTTTTTGTTTTCGATAATCGCCAGACCGGGAGAAGCCTGGCCGGAATGAAGGGCAGCCCTCAATATTTTCAGCCTCTTTTGCCGAAAAATACAGTAACATCCCGGTTTGGGGGCCAAAGCGCGAACCAGGTTGGCAATATCCCTGGCCGGTTTTTGCCAGTCAATTTTTTCCAGCCCTTCGCTCAGGGCCGGCGCATAAGTATATTCTCCCGGAGGTTGAGGAATGCGCGGCGCCTTGCCGTCCAGAACCAGGCGCACTGTTTCGGGCAACAGGATTTGGGCAGCTTTGCCCAGGCGCTCCCGCAACGTGGCGCCGTTATCTTCGGGATATATGGCCACCGGCTGCTGGAGGATTATGTCGCCGGTGTCGAGGCCGGCATCCATAAACATGGTGGTGATGCCGGTTTCAGTATACCCCAAAATTATAGCCCACTCAATGGGGGCGGCGCCCCGCAAATCGGGGAGCAGGGAAGCATGGACATTGACAGCACCCAGCCTTGGCACTGCCAAAACTTTTGGGGAAAGAATCTTGCCGTATGCAGCCACTACAAAGAGGTCCGGCTTCAAGGCTTCCAGCCTGGCCACGCTGGCGCCGGAGTTAATATTTTCCGGCTGCCATACCTCGACGCCGTGTTGCAGCGCCCATTTTTTTACCGGGGGGCTGGACAGGCGCCGGTTGCGGCCGGCATAGCGGTCGGGCCGGGTTATCACCAGGTCGGGCATAAACCCGCCGTCCCTAAGGCCGGCAAGGCAATGGCAGGCAAAATCTGAAGTTCCCATAAAGACCAGCGTCATGGTCAATCCTCCTCGGTTACATACCGGATGACCTTGTCTATAAACAGCACCCCCTGGAGATGGTCCAACTCATGTTGAACAGCCCTGGCCAGGAAACCGGAAGCGCGCATGGTCTTTTTTCGCCCCATGCGATCCTGAAACTGCACCTCCACTTCGGCGCTGCGCTTGACCTCGCCGTGCACTCCGGGTATGCTGAGGCAGCCTTCCACAGCTATGTCCTCGCCGGAACTTTCGACAATGCGTGGATTGATTAATTCCAGCAAAGGAAAATCTTCCCCCAGTTTGATAACAACCATTGCCAAATCCAGGCCAATTTGCGGGGCTGCCAGACCAACCCCGGAATAATGGGCCATGGTCTCGGCCATGTCTTGCAAATAGCCGTGGATTTTTTCATCGAACTCGGTAACCTCTTTTGCTTTGGCGCGCAAAACTGGATCACCCAGTTTCCTTATGTTGCGCACAGTCATTGGCTTCACCTACTCACATAAAGTTGTACGGATTGTTGTCAATAACCACCCGGCACTGCCTGTCAGTGCTTATCTCACGATGCAGGGCATGGACTGCCAGCCAATCGGCTCTGGAACCGGAATGGCGGAACAGGTAGTGCCAACGGTACCTGCCCTTAAGTTTTTCCAGGGGCGGCGGCCCCGAATAAAGCAACTCCAGATTGCTGCCGGCCAACAGGTCGTTAATGCGGCGGACATGGGCGAGAAGGTTTTCCTGTTCGGGGGAACTGACCAAAATCCGCGTAAGGGCTGAAAAGGGCGGCATCCCTGCCGCTTTGCGCTGCCGGAGCTCATATCTGTAAAAACCTTCATAATCTCCGTCCAGGGCAAATCTTATGCTGTAATGCTCCGGCTGATAAGTCTGAACGATAACCCGCCCGTTGCGCTTGCTCCTGCCGGTGCGGCCGGCAGCCTGGGTAATAAGCTGGAAAGTGCGCTCGCCGGCGCGAAAATCCGGCATGCCCAGACTCAAGTCGGCCAGGACAATGCCCACCAGCGTTACCCGCGGGAAATCCAGACCCTTGGCAATCATCTGCGTCCCCAATAGTATCCCGGATTCCTGCCGGTAAAATCCCGACAGGTACCGCTCTTTGTCGGCGGCGCTGGCCGCGGTATCCCGGTCCAGCCTGCACACCGCAGTATGGGGGAAAATCTCCTTGAGGCGGGCTTCCAGCTTTTCGGTGCCCAGCCCCAGCTGGCGCAAGTACTTGCTTCCGCACTGGGGACAGTTTTGAGCCAATAACGCCCGGGCGCCGCAATGGTGGCACAGCAATTTTCCGTCGCCGTGCAGGGTCAGGGCTGTGGAACAATTGGGGCAGGAATATTTAAAACCGCAGTTGCGGCACAACACCGTGGGCGCAACGCCCCTCCTGTTCAAGAACAGCAGGGCCTGTTCGTTGCGGGCCAGGGTCTCTTCCAAAGCCTGGCGCAGTGCGCGGCTGAATATGTCCCGGTTTCCCTGCCGCAATTCGGCTCGCATATCCACGATTTCTGCAGTGACAGGTGTATGCCCGCTGACCCGTTGGGGCATGGCAATCAGATGGTAGCGCCCCCTCATTGCCCGGGTATAAGACTCCAGGGAAGGAGTTGCGCTGCCCAGAACGAGGATGCCCTTGTGCCATCTGGCCCTGAACAATGCCACATCCCGGGCATGATAACGCGGCACTTCCTCCTGTTTATAGGCCGGTTCGTGTTCCTCGTCAACGACAATCAGACCCAAATTGGAAAGGGGGGCAAATACGGCGGAGCGGGTGCCGATGACGATGGAAGCCTGCCCCCGGACAATTTTTTGCCAGTCTTCGGCGCGCACGCTGGCGCTCAAACCGCTGTGCAGGAGGACAATGTCCGCAGCACCGAACTCCATGCGAAACCTGGCTACCAGTTGGGAAGTCAGGGCAATTTCGGGCACCAGTACCAGCGCCTGCCTGCCCGCCTGCAAAACCTTGCGGGCCAGATTGATGTACACCTGGGTTTTGCCGCTGCCGGTGACTCCGTAAAGCAAAAACTCGCCCCCCTGCCGCAGGCCATTGGTTTTGGCTTCAATACTGGAAATTGCCGCCTGCTGCGCGGCAGTAAGGGCGACAACCTCTTCCAGGTCCCAGGGGTCATCGGCAACGGCCGGAATTAAAACGCCCTTCTCCACTAATTTGTCAATGACGCCTTTGGAAATCCCCAGAGCGCGACTCAGCTCCGCCTTAAGCATGGGACGGCGGCGCCGCAAAAAATCCGCCGCCTGTCTCTGCTTTTCTGTGAGCTCGGCAACAGCCAGGGCTTTTTCATCAACCCGCCAGCGAACAGGGGGATTGCCGTGGAAGCGCGGAGGCAACATGGCGGTTACAGCCGCGGCAACGGAACAACCGGCCCTGACCGCCAGCCAGTCCGCCAGCTCCACCAGTTCCCGGGGCAGGCAGGGTCCGGCTGCAATAATATCCCTGAGCTCCGCCACAGCAGTATCCTCACTGTGGGCGAAGACAATGCCCTCAACCACCCGCGCCTGCAAGGGAACCTTGACAATAGCCCCCACCGGAGCGTTTACATGCGGAGGGATACGGTAATCCAGCGTGCCGTCCAGGTCAGCATACTTGTTAAAGATTACAACCTTTGCCACGCGCATCCTTTCCCCTCCCCCCGCCTATTATAGCATAAAAAAAAAGCGGTTAAACCGCCACAAACCATTGCACAAACTTGTAGATCCCGAACAGCATTATGACCAAAAGGACAACCCGTAACAGGGCATTGCGCACAACCAAAGAAGACATGACATACCTCCCGATAACAGAATCCAGCACGCAGTGGTACTTATTGGTATTATTTTTTCTCCCGGGAGTTGCTTTAATCCTGCAAAGTGAAAAAATAAACTTTAAAAAAATAAACGTCGGGCGACGTTTATTTAAGATCCCCTTGTTTAGTGCGCTGGTACTCCAGCTGGTCATTGAGGATTTCATGCAAAGCAATGGTGACCGGCTTCATTGCGCGGTTTTTCACATTATCCTTGCTCATCCGGGCCTGGATGTTTCTGGCCCGGCGGGCGGCCGCTACCACCAAAGTATACTTGCTGTCCACTTTTTGCAACAGGTCATCGATGGACGGTTTGAGCAAAGAGAATCCCTCCTAGTCAGCCTGCTCCGAGGATTTTCCCGTCAAGCGGTGGGCAACTGTCTCCGGTTGCACCGATGACAAAATGACATGGTCGCTGTCCATTATCACCACTGCACGGGTTCTGCGCCCATAGGTTGCATCGATGAGGTTGCCGCGCTCTCTGGCCTCCTGAATTATTCGCTTGATGGGCGCGCTTTCGGGACTTACGATGGCAATAATCCTCTCTGCAGCCACGATGTTTCCAAACCCAATATTGATCAGTTTCATTCCCCGACACCTCTATTCTATATTTTGAACTTGCTCCCTGATTTTTTCCAGTTCCGTCTTTATGTCCACGGCATACTTGGAAATTTGGTACACGGCGCTTTTGGCAGCTATAGTGTTGATTTCCCGAAGCATTTCCTGGCCAATAAACTCCAGGCGCCGGCCGACCGGTCCCTCCTCCCGACCGGAAATGCCAAACTCCTGAATGTGCGCCTTGAGCCGCACCAGTTCTTCATTGATGTCGGCCTTATCAGCCAGAATGGCGATCTCGGTTATTATTCTGGCGTCGTCCAGTTCTTCGCCCAGGCGCCCCAGCCTTTCTTTAAGCCGTTGCGCTACTTCCTCCTGCTGCTGTCGGGCCAGGGCCTCCAGTTCCTCAACCAGTCTGCCGATACCGTCCAGCCTAGCCGAGATGTCCCGCCACAGCACAGACCCTTCCCGCTCCCGGTCTTCCCGCAACCTTTGCAAAACCGGACGCAAGTTGTCCAGCAAAGGTTCCAGCAGGACACCGGGATCCTGGACCGGGCTGCGCAACATGTTGGGCAACGCAAGCATGGCCACCGGGTCCAGGGCCTGGGGCCGGCAGTCGCCGGTCATTTGGGCAATGATCCGAAGGTAGGCCTGGTAGACAGCCTCGTTAAGCTCCAGGGCGCTTTCTGTCTCCTGGTATTCGGCGGTAATGCGGAGGTCAACCCGACCACGGCTGATATACTCCTTGAGCAAATTGCGCAAGGGCATCTCCGCAGCTGTCAAAGTTTCAGGCAACCGGCAATGTATATCCAAATATTTGTGGTTTAACGTCCTGATTTCAACAGTATATGTCATTCCCGCCAGGGAAAAACTTGTGCGGGCAAAACCGGTCATGCTGGCAACCACTGCACCGCCCCCTTCACGGCATATATTGTATCGGAACGGACAATGGATTACAAGCCCAGCGCCCGCCGAAGCAAAACCGACACCTGGCGCAATGCAACCGGAACCAGCGCTGCCGCCGTGACCATCAACCAGTCCCGGGGAGACAAGACCACAGTGGCAAAGACCGCCCGCAGCAGAGGAACATACAGCACCAGGCCCGTCAGTGCTAGTGATGTCAGCAACGCCCCCACAATCCACAGGTTGGACCGCAACGGCGCCGCCCGGCCGCCGTAATCTCTGCGGCATTCCAGGGCAAATATCAACTGAACCATTATCAAAGTGGCCAGGGCCATGGTTCTGGCATACTCCAGCGAACCCTGGCTGAGGGCAAGGGCAAAGACCAGCAGCGTCAACACGCCAAAGGTCAGCCCGGTTGCAAATATGCTGGCCCCCAGCCCGCCGGCCAGTATGCTCTCCTCCGGGGGACGGGGCGGCCGTTCCATGATGGCGGGATTCGCCGGCTCCATGCTCAGGGCCAAAGCCGGAAGCCCGTCGGTAACCAGATTAACCCACAGGATCTGAATGGCCTTCAGGGGCAGGGGAAATCCTAGGAGGATGGCCAGGAACATGGTAAAGACCTCGCCGGTGTTGCAGGACAGCAAAAAGCGAATGAATTTGCGGATATTATTGTAAATTACCCGGCCTTCCTCCACTGCCGCCACGATGGTGGCGAAATTGTCGTCCATCAGAATTAATCCGGCTGCCTCTTTGGTCACTTCTGTCCCGGCAATGCCCATGGCTATGCCGATATTGGCTTCTTTGAGAGCCGGAGCGTCGTTGACGCCGTCCCCGGTCATGGCCACCACATGCCCTCTTTTTTTCAGGGCGCGCACAATACTCATTTTGTGCTCAGGATATACCCGGGCGCAAACGGAGATATTTTCAATCCTCGCCTCCAGCTGGCTGTCGTCCATTTGCTCCAGCTGCTCGCCGGTAACCACTTCCTGCCCGCGGACAGGCAATCCGATGCGCCGGGCAATTGCCACGGCGGTATCCCGGTGGTCGCCGGTGATCATCACCGGTTTGATGCCGGCGCGCAGGCAGCGGCGCACTGCTTCAGGAACTTCGGGCCGCGGCGGATCGCTGAGGGCAATGATCCCGCCAAACACCAGCCCGGCTTCTGCCGGCCTGGCGGCAGTTACCTCTTTCCAGGCCACGGCAATGAGGCGGTAGGCCTGGGCAGCCCATTCCCCCATGACGGCGTTTATTCCCCTGAACTCCTCACGGCCCATGGACAGCCCTTCTCTGCCGGGCAGGTAACTGCACCGCGCCAGCACCGCTTCGGGTGCTCCTTTGACCAGGTAGTATTCTCTGCCCCGGCGATCCCGCACCACCATGGACATCATCTTTTTTCTGGAATCAAAGGGAAACTCCCTGAGCACCTCAAATTGGTTCTTGAGCTGCCGGGGCGACAGGCCGGCCTTGACCGCCAGGATTAGCAGGGCGCCGTCGGTAGGGTCGCCGATTATTTCCGCCCCCGACTGCCGCTGCTTCAATTCTGCCCCGTTGCAAACCGCGCCGACGGTGAGCAGCCACTGCAAGTGGGGAGGCTTCGGCGGACCCAGTATCTCGCCCTCCAGTTGGGTGCCCTGCCCCGTCACCGTCCACAACCGGCCGCCGCTGTAAATCTTTTCCGCCGTCATCTTATTCTCAGTCAAAGTCCCCGTTTTATCCGAGCAAATGACGGTGGCTGAACCCAGGGTTTCCACCGCCGGAAGTTTGCGGGCGATGGCCTTGCGCTTCAGCATTTTTTGCAAACCGATGGCCAGGCATAAAGTAACCACAGCCGGCAAACCTTCAGGAATGGCCGCCACCGCCAAACTCACTCCGGCCATAAACATTTTGTAAACCGGCTCGCCCCGCAGCACCCCCGCCGCCACGACAAAAATGCATATTGCCAGGCAAATTGCCACCAGTACATTGCCCAGGCGGCTCAGTCTTTGCTGAAGCGGTGTGGGCGGCTGCTCGGCCTGGCGAATCATACCGGCAATGCTGCCCATTTTGGTGTTCATGGCCGTGGCAGCTACGACTCCGCGGCTTTGACCGCGGGTGACCAGACAACCCATGTAGGCCAGGTTGTCGCCGTCCTCCGACTTGGCCACCGGCACGCTTTCCCCGGTCAAAGGGGATTCTTCTATCTCCAGGTTGTAACAATCAAAGAGAAACAAGTCCGCCGGCACCCTGTCCCCAGCCTTGATCAAAACAATATCTCCGGGCACCAGTTCTTCGCCGGCAACGACTTTAATTTCTCCGTCGCTGATAACCCTTGCCTTGGGAGAACTGAGCTTTTGCAAGGCCTCCAGTGAGCGTTCCGCCTTGTATTCCTGGACAAAGCCCAAAACAGCGTTGATGACGACAATTATCATGATGGTGAGCGCGTCGGCGTACTCGCCCAGAACGGCCGAAACCAGAGTGGCGCCCAACAACATGAGCACCATGGTATCGGCAAACTGGCTCAAAAACAGCATGAAGGCCTTGTCGGATCTCTTCGTTTCCAGCTTGTTGCAACCCCATTTTTGCAGCCGTGCCGCCCTTTCTCTTTCCGGCAGACCCCGTTGGAGATCGGTCTTCAGCCTGCCGGCAAGCTCGGTGAGCTCCATACTTCCTCCTCCCGCCCAAAAGCTGTGTCCTTTAATTGTATTTCGGATTTGCTGCCGGTATACTTGAATGGAAGGAGGAAAAGCGATGCATCTGGACGGATTTTTTGTCAACGCTTTGACGGCTGAATTGAATAAAGCTGTAGCCGGCAGCCGTGTGGAAGACGTTTATACCCAGGACAATAACCTGGTTATCCAGTTGCGGGCCCCGGGGCGGACCCAGCGCCTGGCCATTTCAGTGCACACACACCCCTACGGATTGTACCTGACCCGCGAACGTGGTGACAAAACAGCCACCGCCTTTGACCAGACTGTAAAAAAACACCTCAGGGGTTTGTTTTGCACAGCCCTGGACAACCCGCCCTTTGAAAGGAAGACGACACTGGCCTTCGCTCCCGCTCCCTCCGGCAGCGCTGACTTTTTTCTCCACGTTGAAATAATGGGCAGAAACAACGACATAATCCTTTGCCGGGGGGATACGATTCTGGTCAGCACACGCCCCCCGCACCGGGAAGGAACCCGCAATCTCCAGCCCGGCGACCGGTATGCTCCGCCTCCGCCGCCGGGGAAAATGCCGCCCCAGAATCTGACACCTGAGGTGCTGAAAATGCTGCTGCACAATGCCGGCTCCTCGGCCCCCGATGCCGTTCTGGTACGCTCTCTTTTGGGCATGAGCCCCCACCTGGCCAGGGAAATCTGTTGGCGCTGCAACATCGCCGAAAAAAATGTACAGGCTTTGTGCGATGCCGACATTCACTTAATGCACAGGGAAATACAAACCCTGGCCCAGGCCAGCCTCCAGGGGAAGACCAAACCGTCCCTGTACCCCCAGGGACCTTATTGGACCGAACTGCTTTCCCTGGGAACTGCACCCAGGCCTGGCGCCAGTCTAAGCGCGATTCTGGAAAGCTGGAGCACCCGGCTGCGCACCAGCCAGAGTTTCGACGCAGGGAAAAAACAGCTGCTGGCTGCCATCAGAGCGCGCATAATAAAACTGGACAGGACCATCGCCAAGCAACAGGCGGAAAAACAACGGGCACTGCAAGCGGAATATTTTCGGCAAATTGCCGATACTTTGCTGGCTGCGGCCCATAACATCCCCCGGGGTGCCGCGGAGGCAGTGTTGACCAATGTGCACACCGGGGAACCCGTGCGCATCGACCTGGATCCCGGGAAGACTGCCAGCGGCAATGCTTCTCATTACTATAAGCTGTACAACAAGTACAAAACGGCTTTGGCCCAGGTCAACGCCCAGATACACAAGAACAGGGAGCAGCTGGCCTATATGGCAACCCTGGAGTATGCCGCTGAAGCAGCGGAAACTCCCGCCGAGCTGCAGGAAATCCGGGCGGAAATGGAGGAACAGGGCCTGTTGCGCCGCGGTTCTGCCCGAAGCCGGACACCAGGCGACGAGCAAGCTTTCTTAAGCTACCTGTCTCCCCACGGCCATAAAGTGTTGGTAGGCAAAAATAATCGCCAGAACGAAATCCTCACCTTGAAGAAGGCGGACAAATCCCATTATTGGCTGCACGCCCGCCATTCTCCCGGCAGCCACGTCATTCTCTGCACCGATGCGCCCGGCGACGCCGAGCTGGAATTTGCCGCCGCCGTGGCAGCCTGGCACAGCAAAGCGAGAAACTCCCCCAAAGTGGAAGTGGTCTGGACCCAGGTTAAAAACGTAAAAAAAATACCCGGCGCCAGGCCGGGGATGGTGCAGTATTCCCAGTACAAATCGGCTTTCATTGAGCCCCGTCTTCCGTCAACCGGCGCAGAATCTCCAGAAATTCCCGGGACGGTTCGGCGGTAATTGAAAGCTTGCCTTTCCCGAAAGGGTGCATAAATTCCAATGTCCGGGCATGCAACATGTGCCCGGAATATTTTATGCCCTGGGTCTTGGGACCATATACTTCGTCGCCGACAACAGGGCGGCCCAGGTGGGCAAAATGCACGCGGATCTGATGGGTACGGCCGGTGTGCAAATTAACCTGGACCAGGGTATGGCGCCGGAAATACCGGAGCACCCGGTATTCAGTCACGGCCTCTTTGCCGTGGGCCACAACGGCCATCTTGTGGCGATACCGTGGGTGCCTGCCGATGGGCCCTGTGATTATGGCGCTGGCAGGCTCAACCAGGCCGGTGACCAGAGCCAAGTAGGTCCGTTTTATTTCCCTGGCCCTGAGCATTTCCGCCAGGCGCAGGTGGCAGGCGTTGGATTTGGCCACCAACAGCAGCCCCGAGGTCTCCTTATCCAGGCGGTGGACAATGCCCGGGCGGAACTCTCCGCCAACGTCGGAAAGGCTGGCGCCGTAACCCAAAAGGGCATTGACCAGGGTGCCGCTGTAATGGCCCGGGGCGGGATGAACCACCATGCCTGCAGGCTTGTTTACCACCAGCAGCCACCGGTCCTCATACCGGATGTCCAGGGGAATGTCTTCTTTGGCCCCCGCTATGGGCGGCCGGGGCACAATTTCTATCTCCACCGCATCCCCCGGAGACAGCCTAAACCCTTTTTTGCTCACCGCGATCCCGTTGACCCTGGCCCGGCCGGCAGAAATATTTTCCTGAATCTCGCTGCGGCTGAGCCCGGACAGGCGCCTGGTCAGGAAGGCGTCCAGACGCATTCCTTCGCCTTCGGCAACGACAAACTCATGCTTCACGGCGCTCAATCTTCCATTCCCTGATAACATCCAGGGCAAACAGTATGACGCCGACGACCAGGGCTGAATCGGCAATATTGAAGATGGCAAAGTTAATCAGGCGAAAATCGATGAAATCCACCACCCAACTGTAAAAAATCCTGTCGTAAAGATTGCCCAGCGCCCCGCCCAACTGGAGGGCAAAGGCAACCTGCAGCAGTTTATTGTCCTGTAACCGGCGAACATAGAGCAAAATCACAACGGCCACCGCCGCCGCCACCGCAATTAAAAACCAGCGGCGGCCTTGCAGGATTCCAAAAGCGGCGCCGGTGTTTTGCATGTATGTAAGGTGCAGTACATCATCGATAATGGGTACAGTTTGTCCAACTTCCAGCATGTTGCAGATCAGGAATTTGCTGGCCCGGTCCAGGAGCAAGACTCCCAAGCAAAGCAGGAAAAAGATCTTCATTTTTGCTTCCTCCAGTCCTCCCTGTGCTGCTTGCGCCAGGCGCCGTTCCTCACTTGCCGGGTTGATCCTGCTGTCCATCAGAAGTGCCGTAACGGTTAAACATCGGCCAGGTGGGATCGCCGTCATTTACGGGCTCGGTGGGTTCCTTGCCCAGCCCGCCCAATTCCTGTCCTTCTTCGGCACAATCGGCGCAGGTATCGGCATAGGGCAACGCTTCCAAGCGGGCAGCAGCAATTTTTCCGCCGCAGTTGACGCAATACTGGTATTCGCCCCGCTCTATCCTGGACAGGGCATTTTCGATCATGGTCGCGATGCGGGCATCGTTTGCTCTAAGAGCAGCATCCAGTGTACGCTGATAGTCCTCACTGGCAAAATCGGCGGGATGGTTGTCAAACACCGAAAGCTCATGCTGGTAATCCCGCAAGCTGCTGCCGGTATCGGCCCCATCAGTTTCCCGCACTTGCTGCAACAATTCCAACAGGCGTTGGCGCTGCACCTGCAAATCCATGAATTTTCCTCCTGGTTCATGGTTTCAAATTTTCCTGGACTATGACAACGATATCTGCGATGAAATCTCCGATAATGGGGAGGTTCAGGACCACCAGGCGCTTCAAAAGCATTAGCGTTATTGCGCCCAGAACGGTAAAGCCAATGGCAATGCCCAGTCCCCGGGACAACCCGGCGATGAAATTTATCATCAGGTAGCGCCGCGGATTATTGAGCATTTCCATGTACTCGGCCAGGTTAAACTTTTCCATTTGCTCTGCAAGGCGTTGCAACTGCTGGGAGACTTTAGCCAGCATTTCTTTGTCCATCGATACCCCCCCAGAATACTATTCCCAGTTCACGGCGATTTAGCCAGCCGGACCAGTTCCCGTGCCAGGATGTCGGTGGGGTCGACAAATTCTTGCCCAGCCAGGAGAATGGGCAGTTCTGTACAAGCAGCGATTACCTGTTGGGCGCCGGCGGCCTTTAAGGCGTTGAATACCGACAGCAGGCTTTCATTATCCGGCTTTTGCCCGCCTTTATAGGCGTAAATTGCCTGCATCACAGCAGACTGCCCGGCTTTGTCCGGCGTCAAGACCTCAACACCCCAGGCTTCCAGGGCGCGCACGTAAAGGCCAGCCGCCAGGGCGCCGTCGGTGGCCATTAGCCCCACGCGTCTCAGGCCCCTGGACAGGATATCGGCCACAGTCACGTCGATCATGCTGATCAGGGGGACATCCACTTGTGCCGCCAGATCTTCCCAAAACGCATGGGCGGTGTTGCAGGCAATGGCCAGCAGTTGGGCGCCGGCTGCGACAAGACCGCGGGCATTGGCCGCCAGCCGGGCAACTACTTCATCTCCCCGGTCGTGCAACACTGCTTCGGTGCGATCGGGTACAGTTGGGTCTATATCCGCCAGCACCCGTACGTGCTCCTGTTCGCGCCCCCCCGGGGAATGGGCGTAAATTTTATTCAGCATGTCGATGGTCGCTGCCGGACCCATACCGCCCAATATGCCGATGGTTTTTGCCATTGAGCACCCACCCCTTCCGCAGATGCTTGTATTATAGCAAATTTTGCCCACGGGTGCGGCAGACCTGGCAAGGGAAGCGCGTCCGGGTCATTGCCGACGAGAAAAAAAGGGGCTCAAGCGCCCCACTCCCGTCTGCAACTATAAAAGTTCTTCCCCCACCGAAGCAGCCAGCTGGCCGAAGCGTTCTATCTCGGCCCAATCATCGCTGTTGATTATCTCCAGTTGCGCTTCCAGCAAGCTGCGGAACCTGCTCCGAAAGATGTGGGCCTGCTTGACCAGCTCTTCAATTTCCCGTTGGACTTTGCGGGCCCTGGCCATGCTTTCTTCGATTTCGCGCCTGGACTCCCGTTCGGCTTCCTTGCGAATCAGGTCGGCTTCGCCCAGGGCCGCCTCTTTCACTTCCTTGGCTGTCTGCTGGGCCACGATAATGGCGTTGTGCAGAGTTTCCTCTATTTTGGCATAGTGCTCTAATTTATCAGAGAGTTCCTGAATTTTTTGCTTCATGGCTTCGTTTTCTTTTATGAGCGCTTCGTAATCCTTGACGATCCTATCCAGAAACTCGTTGACTTCGTCCTCATCATAGCCTCTGAAGGCCTTGGTAAATTCTTTGTTGTGTATATCCATCGGAGTCAAAGGCATCATGACGCCCCCTATCAGTATTTACTTTCTCAGTGACTTTCGACAACCAGCAGGTAATTTCCTTCAACTCAGCTGAACTTTTTCAGAGTGATGCGCACTCTGCCCTTCCGGGTTACGGGCCCGATTTCGGCCAGCTCCAGCCTGCCCCTGCCCCGGATGGAGATGACATCGCCGGCATCCAGTTGAAATCCCGGCTGCACTATCTTGCGCCAATTGACCCTGATCTTTTCTTCCTTGACCAGCGCGGCGGCTTTGCTGCGGCCGACGCCCAAACCGGCGCTGAGCACTGCGTCGAGACGCAGGGAAGCCACAGTACCTGTCAGCGTGCGCTGGGGTTGCTCCTCAACCCGCAGTTGGTAAGGGGGAATTTCCCGTACTGAGACCTTAAATTTGTTAACCTCCTGCAAAGACAGGACGGCATCGGCCGCCTCCCCGGCCACAATGGCCTGGGCTCCTCCGGCAAAGGCAATGATGTCGCCCAGCAGGGAACGCCTTAGGCCCAAGGCCGTCAGGGCCCCCAAGTAATCCCGGTGGGAAAGGACCCGGGAGGAATCGGACAGGGAAATTTCCAGCACCGCCAGCGGCACCTCTACGTCCTCGGGACGATAGTAATCGGGGAATATTGCCAGCCGCTTCCTTTCTGCGCCGGCGTAGCCACCGTCTTCCCGATAACCCACGCCGAAGAAGGAACTCACCATGGGCAAGACATACCCCAAATGGAAGGGGTCCAAAAAATCGGTATACCTGATTACCTGGCGCTCGGCGGCAATCTTGCAACTATCCATCACCTGCGCCACCAATTGTTTGTCCATCCCGGCAGGCAAATTGGTCAGCTTGCTGGTCACAACAACATCCTCCTGACTATGCCGAGCAAGAACATGAGCAGCCAGGGTGACAAATCCAAGTACCCCATGCCCACGGGGATGGGCGGCAACAGTTTTCGGATGGGCGCCAGCAGGGGCTCGGTCATGGCGTGCAGGACATCAAAGATGTCGGCCATTACTCCGCCCGGACGCAAGGGAAACCAGGACAAAATTATCCTGGCCAGCAAGAGGAGGTAAAAGACATTGAGCAGGGAATTGATTACAATGCGTATGTTGTCCGGCATTTTATTCTCCTTCCTCTGCAAAGATGGCACTGCCGACCCGGACCATGTTGGCCCCGGCGGCAATGGCCAATTCGAAGTCGGCAGACATTCCCATGGACAGCCACTTCATCTCTGCGCCGGCCGGCAGCTTTCCTTCCCTGAGCTGCGCAAATTTATCCGCCAGCGCCTTAAACCACTGAAAAGTTTGGCCCGGTTCTGCGTTCACGGCAGTTATGGTCATCAACCCGTGGATTGAAATGCCTCCCAAACCGGCAACTGCATGCAGGAACTGGTCCACCTGGGTGATTTCGATGCCGGCTTTGGCGGGATCTTCAGAAACATTGACCTGAACAAGACACCGAAAGATCTGGCCTGTGCGCAGGGCATATTCCGAAAGCTTCACCGCCAGCCGCCAGCGGTCCAGGGAATGGAGCAAATGAAACGAACCTATGTATTTGACCTTATTGGTCTGCACTCGTCCAATCAGGTGCCAGTTGACATCGGGCCTGGCTATGCGCTCCATTTTGCGCAGACCTTCCTGCACTCTGTTTTCGCCAAAGTCACGGTGCCCTGCTGCAACCAGGCGGGCAACGGCATCCGCCGAAGCGTTCTTGCTTACCGCCACCAGGGTGATGTCTTCAGGCTTCCTGCCTGCGGCAACGGCCGCACGGGCAATCTTCTGCTTGACTTTGCAGAGATTCCCAACCACATCTGCTGTCACTTTTTCCACCACCGTTTTATAAAACTTGCCCACCGGGGCAACGACAATACTACCTGTCCATCTTTGAGGCCCTGCACTCCGGCTTCCTGGCCGCGGGCATACACCACTTCCACAGGGCAAAAAACCGTTTTGCCCCTCTGCCAGACATACACTCCTTCTTCACCGTTGACTGAAGTCAGGGCCCCGGCAGGCACCCTGGCAACCTCCACCTGGGCCGTAATCAGTTCACCCCGGACCAGCCGCACAGTGGCCAATAAGTCCCGGGCAGGAGAAACCCGCCACAGCACCCAGATCCGGTCCTCACGATGCACTGTTTCTATCGGCGAAACCGTAAATCCGTATTCCCGCCCGTCACTCTCAATCAGCAAAGTATGCGTTTTGCCTTCCCAATAGGCGTCCAGACCGGTCAGCAGTTGGAAGCCGGTATTATCCACAATTGTCGCGACAACCTGACCTTTGGCCACCCTTTTCCGGAGGTCCGGTGGCACAGAGATTTCCCCCAGCACAGCTGCGGCCTGCACGGCGTCGTTATCCAGCATGCCCGGGACAAACACCGCTTCCCACCCGTCGGGATAATGATTGATTAACCCGGAACAGGGCGCTTTCAGGTCTCTGGAGCCGTCTGCCCCCTCGATACGGGCAAAGACCTGGCCCACTTTGACCCGGCTGCCATTCTCTGCAACGGGAATGTACATGCCGTCGTCGGGGGCAAGGAGCGGCTGCTCCGCGCGCACCACCACACAGGTGACAGCAGTTCCCAGGTCGACGCGTTCGCGGCGCACCACAGTATGCTGCGCCAGAGCAATCGTCAATTGCCCCAAACTGTTCCAAAACAAACTGACCGATATAATCACCATGGCCAGCGCAAACAACAGCAGGGGTATTCTGTTGCGTCGGGTCCTGCCTCCTTTAATCACCTTCAACTTATGCTTTCTCAATCTCCCCACCTCTGCCTGCCACCAATTATACCACATCTGGCCGGCCGGTTCGCAAGCAAGGAAAAACCCGCTGGCGGCGGGTTACATCTTCAGGAATTCCTGGATTTTTCTGGCTGTCTCATACCGGTTGTTGCCCGAGAGGTTGACCAACTCTGCGTTGGGCGCGGCCTTGACCACTTCTTCCACCCCGCCGCCGCAGATGTATACAGTCTTCACTGCCTTCAATTGGCCCAGGGCGGAACGGGAAAATACAGGGCAGTTCAGTTTGTCTCTGAGCGGAGCGGCGTTGAAGTAATCGGCGTCGCTGCCCAGGACAATTGCTCTTTCCACATCCATCACCTCGTCAAAAATATACTCATCGGGATTGCCAAAGTACCCGTCGCCGCGCACATCTGTCCCGGGACGGTTAATCTGGTAGTGCAGGTGCACGCCTGTGGCCGTTCCCGTTCTGCCCAGGGTGCCGATGACATCTCCCCTGGCCACCTTCTGTCCCGGATAGACTTTGATGCTGTCCAGGTGGGCGTGGAGATGAATGTAACCCCGAAAATCCGTTATTGCCACCAGGTTCCCCCATCCCGTGTAGCTTCTGGCGGCGAATACCGTCCCCTGGGCAGGGGTTTCCACAGGAGTCCCCTGGGGCTTGCCCCCAAAGTCAATGCCGGTATGGAACTCCGTTTCCCCCGGCTTGAAAGGATCGGGCCTTGGCCCAAAGGGAGAGGTAACCCGAAACCCCCGGGCAGTATAAAAACGGGTGACAAATCCTGGTTGTGCAGGCATCTCAATCCACCTCGCTTCACAATACTATATGACGCGATGGCGGCCTCTGACCTGGGGATTTGTCCCTTATTCTTTTTGCGTCCAAACTTCGGGAACGTCAACGATGATGACGTCCTGGCCAATTTTCATGATGTTCTTCCATGGCACTTCCATTTCTCTGCTGTCGCCAAAGAACGCCGGCCACTTGCTTCCCCCGGGCAAAATGATGGCCTTAATGTAGCCGCCGTCCACATCCATTATCAAGTCGGTTATTTTGCCCAGGAATTTGCCGTTGGCCAGGTTGACCACGCGCATATTTTTTAAATCGGAAATCTTCACCTCTGTCCCCCCTCCCGTTCTATACTTATGTTTTCCGGTGCAGGTTCAAAACAAAAAAGCCCCGAAGGGCTTTTGTTCAGGCATCTTCGCGAATGTACTTGCGCAGGGTCTTTAAGGCGGCTTTTTCCAGGCGGGAGACCTGGGCCTGGGATATGCCGATTTCATCGGCAACCTCCATCTGGGTTTTCCCGGCAAAAAAGCGCAGGCTGAGAATGGATTTTTCCCGGGCATTAAGACGTTGCATGGCCTCTTTCAAGGCAATTTCCTCCAGCCAGACGCGGTCATTTTCCCTGGAGTCCCCAATCTGGTCCATGACAAATATGGGGTCGCCGCCGTCGTGGTAAATGGGCTCGAAAAGAGAGACCGGCTCCTGAATAGCGTCCAGGGCGAAAACGACTTCTTCCCGCTTTACTTTGAGGGCATCGGCAATCTCGGATATTGACGGCTCCCGGGAGTTCTTACTAATCAACTCGTCTCTTACCTGCAGCGCCTTGTAGGCCACATCGCGCAGAGAGCGGCTGACCCGGATGGGATTGTTATCGCGCAGATAACGGCGAATTTCCCCGATTATCATGGGTACGGCATAAGTGGAAAACTTGACATTTTGGCTGAGGTCAAAATTGTCAATGGCTTTCATCAAACCGATGCAACCAACCTGAAACAGGTCATCAACACATTCTCCCCGATTGTTGAAACGCTGTATAACACTGAGAACCAAACGCAAATTGCCGGTGATCAACTCCTGCCTGGCTGGGTAATCGCCGTTTTGCATGGCGGCAAAGAGCTTGCGCATCTGGGAGTTTTTCAACACCGGCAACTTCGCAGTGTTTACCCCGCATATTTCAACTTTGTTGATCACTGTGGCTGCCTCCCCGGTTGATGCCAGTTTCAGCAATAAGTATCTCCTCGCCCTTTGAAAATATGCGAACCGGTTTCAGCCTTATTTTGCCATCTCCTTTTTCAGGCGCAGGATGATTTTCTTCTCCAGCCGGGAAATATACGACTGGGATATGCCCAAATGTTCTGCCACCTGCTTCTGGGTCCTTTCCTTGCCGTCACCCAAACCGAAGCGCAGTTCCATAATTTTGCGCTCCCGGGCAGACAGTTTTTCCAGGGCGCACAGCAACAATTTTTTGTTGACCTGGTGCTCCAGGTCTTTGTAAATGACATCGGGCTCGGTGCCCAGGACATCGGAGAGCAGGAGCTCGTTGCCGTCCCAGTCGACATTGAGGGGCTCGTCGAAGGATACTTCTGCCCTGAGTTTGTTGCTGCGGCGCAGATACATGAGAATTTCATTCTCGATACACTTGGACGCGTAAGTGGCCAGCTTAATTTTTTTTCCCGGGTCAAAGGTGTTAACCGCTTTGATCAGGCCAATGGTCCCGATGGAAGCCAGATCTTCCAAACCTATCCCGGTATTTTCAAATTTCCGGGCAATGTAAACCACCAGCCGCAAATTGCGTTCGATGAGAATTCTTTTGACGGCGTAATCCCCCTGGGCCAGCTTTTTTATCAAATAGGCTTCTTCTTCCACCGAAAGGGGCGGAGGCAGTGCCTCGTGGCTGCCCACAAACAAAATCTCCCGGTGCAGGCCCAACCGACCCAGCAACTTGTAAAAAAATAATGTACAAGACCAGCGCAGCCTCACCCGCCAATTCTTCATCCAGTCTCACCTTCCTTCCAATTATCCACGGGAAAAGCCAGTGCTTGATGGGACAAAGGGCTCTGGTTTTTTGGCCGCACCGCGGCATAGACCTGAGTTAAGCTGCTTTTGCCCGGTGCGCCTTTTATGTCCAGTCTGTCCAGTTTTACCGCTGCCAACAGTCCGCAACCGCCCACTGATTGGTAGGGAATAAGCGCTATGCGCTTTTCCAGGCCCTCAGGGGGCAAGTCCTGGGGCGAGTCCAGCCAGCAAAGCAAATCCTCGGCAAAGAGCCGGCGGGCCTCTTTCCGCTCTAAAATGAGGACCGGCCAGCCTGAAACGGGATGGCGCAGGGTGTTCCCGGAATCCAGCAATGCTTCTACGGTGAGGGTCCTGCCCTGGAAAGTAATGGTGGCCTCGGCCAGAAAGGAGCGCATTTGCCTGGCGGTGTGCACCTTGCCCGACCACCAGGCGGCAATGCCCAGCATCACTGCGGCTCCGGCAACCGCCACCGTCACCGGCAGCTGGGATGAGGTGCGGCCCAAGGGGGATGTCTCCACCGCCAAAGCCAGGCTGAAAATGCCCCCGCCCAGCAACTGCCCTGCAATTACCACCAATGCAGTATTTGTAAGCAAAGCTTTGAATGTCGCCGGGCGCCAGGCCAGACCAACCATAACCAGCCCGCCGCCGATGCGGCACAGCAAATCTATAAATATGTATTGGGAATGAAAAAAAAATATGAGCCAAATTATTGCGCCCGCCAGCGCAGCCAGGCCATAGCGTTTTAAGCTGAATTTGCAGAGCCCCATCCATCCCGCAATAACCAGGAGGACAAAATTAAAGGCAAAATTAACCAACAGCAGGAGGTCGAGGTAAACCGCCACAGAAACACCCCGGCTATAGTTTAGCACTTCGCCCCGGCGAAATTTGTCAAAAAAAAGCAGCAGACCGTATGGTCTGCTACTTTTTTCTGCGCAAATAGGCGGGGATGTCGATATCCTCCTGATTTTCCTCGGTGGGTTCCCAGCCCTCGGCTGACGCCCGGCGTTCAGCCGGACTGTCGATACCGGTGGCAATCACCGTTACACTGACTTCATCCTGCATCTGGGAATTGATGACCAGTCCGTAAATCAGGTTGACGTCTTTGTCGGCATGCTCTTTAATTACGCGGGCCGCCTCACCGGCCTCATAGATGGTGAGGTTGTCGCCGCCGGTAATGTTCAGGATCACTCCTTTGGCCCCGTCAATGGAGGTCTCCAGCAGCGGGCTGGTAATGGCCTGGCGCGCAGCGTCGGCTGCCCTGGACTCCCCTTTGGCTCTGCCTATGCCCATTAGGGCTGCACCCGTCTCCTGCATGATGGTCTTGACGTCGGCAAAGTCCAGGTTGATGAGGCCCGAGGTGGTGATTAAATCGGAGAGCCCCTGAACGCCTTGACGCAAAACATCATCTGCGATGCGGAAGGCTTCGACAATGGGAGTGCGTTCATCCACCACTTTGTACAAGCGGTCGTTGGGAATGACAATGAGGGTATCCACCTTGGATTTCAGCAATTCAATGCCTTTTTCGGCGTACAGCGCCCGTCGCCGCCCTTCAAAGGAAAAGGGCTTGGTGACAACTCCGACGGTAAGAGCCCCTGCTTCCTTGGCCAGTTCGGCAATAATGGGAGCTGCCCCCGTACCGGTTCCGCCCCCCATTCCTGCAGTGACAAAGACCATGTCGGCCCCGACGATGTTTTTCCTGAGTTCTTCGATACTTTCCTCGGCGGCCTTGCGTCCCACTTCGGGGTTGGCGCCGGCGCCCAGGCCCTTGGTAAGCTTGGCGCCGATTTGCACTTTCACGTCCGCACAGGACATGTGCAACGCCTGGGCATCGGTATTGACCGCAATAAACTCGACGCCCTTGACGCCGGCTTCCACCATTCTGTTCACGGCATTGCTGCCGCCGCCGCCGACACCGATGACCTTAATGTGTGCATACTGTTCTATATCCACATCGAAATAATCTGCCACGCGGGCACCTCCTCCCTAGCCAAACAAATCCCGCATCAGCGCTTTGATTTTGTCGCCCCAAGCAGAACTCTTACGCCTGGTTTGCGGTTTTAGCAAAATCAGCGGGTCATGGCGGGCAATGAATTGAAGAACAGCTGTACTGGCCGTAAACGAGGGATCGGTTACGCCAATTTGTTTAGGGCGAAAAATGCGCACATTGGTGCCCAATTTCCTGGCTGCCACGTCGGGCAGGCCGGGCAACTGGCAGGTTCCCCCTGTCAGCACAACCCCGCCGCCCGGAGGTTCATTGAACCCGGCGCGAATCAACTCGTTACGGATATAATCAAAAATCTCCTCCACCCGGGGTTGGATGTAATCAACCAGCTGAACAGATTCCACTTCATAGGGCGCTGCGGAACCCACACTCTCTACTCTGATGACATCGCTGCCGGCACTCTCGAATGTAGCGGCACCGTATACCTGCTTTATCTGCTCCGCCTGGGCCATAGAAACGCGCAGGCCGTGGGCCAAATCCTGGGTAATGAGATCGCCGCCCTGGGGAATGGACGCAAAGCTGATTAAGTTGTCGTGTTTATAGATGGCGATTTCTGAGACGCCGCCGCCGATATCGACAAGGGCGCACCCCAATTCCCTTTCATCCCGGGACAAGGCCATGAATCCCGAAGACAAGCCCTTAAAAATCAAGCCCGACACCTCAAGGCCGGCCCGCTCGACACAGCGGCGAATGTTTTGCAAATATGTGGCCTGTCCGGTTACAATCAGCGCATCCACTTCCAGGCGCACGCCGATCATGCCCACCGGATCCTTTATGCCTTCATACCCGTCCACTATGTAAGAAATCGGACTGACGTTTATGATCTCGCGTTCCGGGGGAATGGCCAGCACCCGGGCAGCCTGAATAACCCTGTCCACATCTGCTTCGGTTACTTCCCTGTCGTCGCCGTGAACGGCCACGACTCCCCTGTTTTTAAGCAGGTTGGTTTGGGGACCGCCGATGGCCACAAAAACACTGGTGATAGCCTCGCCTATCATGCGTTCGGCCTGGCTGATTGCGTCGGCTATCCCCCGCACAGTTGCATCAATATCTATAATAATCCCTTTTTTTAAACCCGTGGACTGGCACTGTCCAATGCCGATAATATTGACATTGCCGTCCCGGTCAATTTCTCCAACAATTGCGCGGGTATTTGATGTCCCAATATCTAGACTGCAGATCAACGGATTCTTGGCCAATTATGTACACCCCCGCCCTTTTCCTAATATATTAAATTCCACACCGTGTGGCGTTTCCCTTTTTTTGGCCGGAAAAAGTTGCGCTACTCTTCGGCCTCCTGATCGGGCCAGGGCTTAAATACAGCCTTGCCCTTGCCCGTGCGAAAATCAATGACTCCCTTTTGCCCCTGGCTCCGCAACTCCCCCAGCAACAAGTGCAGATCCGCTGCCCTCCGGGCACAGTCGTCGGCAGCGGCAAAATAGACCTGGTAGCCATCGTTGGTAAAGATCATGACAGAAACAGGATAGGCGGACACATTGATCTCGGAAATTTGCGCGTCAATGAAGCTCATGGCCTCAAGCCAGCCTAAACCGCACAGGGCCGCCTCCTCCCGCACCAGGGCGCCCGGCTCCAGCGGACCGACATCAAGACCCGTCAGCCAGGGCAACGACAGGCCGTCATAACTGCCCAGGACCATGCCATCCCCGGCCACCAGCCAATTTTCCTCTGTTCCCGCCAGCACGGCCATTGCCCTGCGTTCCTGCACCGTCACGACAAGAGAATTGGGGAAAACCCTTTTTACCCTGGCTTCGGCGATCCAGGGATGGGCCGAAAGCTTGTCCCCGCATTGGCTAACGCTAAAACGCCATAAAGACATGCCCGGTTCCAGATTGGCGACGGACAATATCTCCTCGGCGCTCAGTCTCTCCGCCCCCACCACCGTAATCCCGGCCACCAAGGCCAGGGGAGAAGCCAGGTAGAGCACTATAAGTACCGCCAGGAAAAAGGAGGAGAGGAGCAACCAAAACCAGGAACTGACTGCTCTCCTGCGTTTGCGGCGGGGATACAATACGACATTGTCCCGGTTCAAGCCCATTCCCCCTCTCTCCTGGTGATATCAGCTCCCAAAGTCAATAACTGCTGCTCCAGAGCCACGTAGCCCCTATCGATATGGCTTACGCCTTCTACCACCGTAACCCCCTGGGCGCCCAAAGCAGCAATGACCAACGCGGCGCCGGCCCGCAAATCCGTCGCCACCACATTGGTTCCGTAAAGGGTCTCCACGCCCCGAATGATGGCCGTTCTGTTATCTACGCTGATGTTGGCTCCCATGCGGCGAAGCTCGTCGATATGCTTAAAACGGCCGTCAAATATTTTTTCCGTCAAGACGCTGACTCCGCGGGCGGTGGCCAAGGCCGCCATAAACTGGGGCTGCATATCGGTGGGGAACCCCGGGTACGGAGCAGTAACTATTTTATTGACCGATTGCAATTTTCCCCGGGAAACGATGCGGATTGAATTGGCCTGGGTTTCAATTTCTGCTCCCATCTCCCGGAGTTTGGCTATTACCACCGACAGGTGCCCGGGCACGACATCGGTCAATGTTACATCGCCGCCGGTGACGGCAGCGGCGACCAGCAACGTTCCCGCCGCAATCCGGTCGGGAATGATGCTGTGGCGGGCTGCGCCAAGGCTTTCAACGCCTTCAATGACAATGACATCGCTGCCGGCGCCGGAAACCTTGGCCCCCAACTTGTTCAGAAAACACTGCAGGTCGACAATCTCCGGCTCGCGGGCGGGATTGCTGATTACCGTAGTACCTTGCGCAGTGACGGCAGCCATCATGATATTTTCAGTGGCGCCGACGCTGGGGATGTCCAGGTCGATCTGGGTTCCCCGCAGCTTTTCGGCCTGGAATTCAATGTATCCGGAATTGGTCGGCGTAATCCTGGCGCCCAGCTTGCTCAAACCCATCAGGTGCAAATCGATGGCGCGTGTGCCAATGGCGCAACCACCGGGATAAGTGACCCGAACTCTGCCCAGCCGGCCCAGCAACGGTCCGACGACAATAAATGATGAACGCATGCGGCGCATGAGGTGCTCAGGCACATCCCCGTTGTCGACATCAGTGCAGTCAATGGAAAGGGTTGAGTTTCCGGTCCATGCCACTTTGGCCCCTGCCATCTGCATAATCTCTGCCATCACCTGGACGTCTGTCAGGCGGGGCACATTGTCCAAAACAGACTTTCCGGTGCTGAGAATGCAGGCTGCCATGATGGGCAAGGCGGAATTTTTGGCGCCCTGAACAGACAAGGTCCCTGAAATTGCTCTGCCCCCGCGAATGATATATCGTCCCACAGTCTTTCCCCTCTCCAACCAGCGTGCTTAGCGTGCTAAATCATTGTATGCAATCCCGGGGAAAGCTGTGTTTTTGTCCTTACATGGCGTAACGGGAAATATTAAGCAGTATGCCTATGCTGCCCAAAGTCAAGAGCAGCGATGTGCCGCCGTAGCTGATCAGGGGCAACGCTATGCCCGTTACCGGCAGCGTGCCCAATGCAACGCCGAGATTTATGCAGACCTGCACGGCAATCATGGCCGTCAAACCCAGGGCCAGGTATTTGCCAAACAGGTCCGGGGCAGCCATGGCAATGCGTAAACCGCGCCAAATCAAAATCAAAAAGAGGATGATAACCGCGGCGCCGCCGATGAACCCCAGCTCTTCACAAATGATTGAGTATATAAAATCTGTCCAGGGATGGGGCAGGTACAGAAATTTCTGGCGGCTGCCGCCCAGACCCACCCCGGCCAGGCTGCCGGAACCTATGGCCAACAGCGACTGGATAATTTGAAACCCGGTGTTGCGGGGATCAGCCCAGGGATTGAGGAATGACATCAGGCGGGCCAGTCGATATGGCGCCAGGAAAATCAGGCCCACAATGGCGGGTATGGCAGCCGAAGCCAGGCCCAGCAGGTGGAGAATCCGGGCGCCGCCGCCAAACAACATGATATAAATGGTCATCAGAATCGTCACCCCGGTTCCCAAATCGGGCTGAAGCATGATCAGGCCAAAGGTCAGCCCGGTAACCGCGAGAACCGGCAACAGGCCTCTGGAAAAGTTGGCAATCCGGTCTTTGTTGACCACCAGGTAATTGGCTGTAAACAAGACCAGGGCCAATTTGGAAAAATCGGAGGGCTGGAAGTGGGTAAAGCCCAGATCAATCCAGCGCCTGGCCTCGCTGCGCTCGACGCCCAGACCGGGAATAAGGACTATAATCAGAAAGACGAAATTAAGTACAAACGCCGGCTTGAGAAAGCGGCGCCAGTTCCAGTAATTAAAGCGCATGCAGATAAACATGACAGCTAGGCCCAAAGCGGCAAATATCCCCTGCCTGCGCAAAAAATAGTAGCTGATGTTGTAACGGTACAGGGACACGACGGAGCTGGCGCTGTAGACCATGACCAGGCCAATTCCCAGCAGCAGAAATGTCGCCAGCAAAAGCAGAGTATCCGGAGGTTGTCGGCTCTTCACACTTTATCCCTCCAACCGGCGACCAGAGACTTAAAGTGCCGGCCGCGCTCTTCAAAATTTTTGTACTGATCCCAGCTGGCGCACGCCGGCGACAGAAGAACGATGTCCCCGGGCCGCGCCCGCTCCGTGGCCTGGGAAAAAGCCCCGGCCAGGTCCTCTGCCAGAACTGCCTCGGTAAAACCGCCTTGCGCCAGTTGCCGCACCATCTTCTCACCCGTTGCGCCATAGGCCACCAACAACCGGACTTTGTCCCTGAACAGGCCGGCAAGCGCGCGGAAATCCGCGCCCTTGTCGTAGCCGCCGGCCAGCAGCACCACTTTCCTGGCAAATGAGTTCAGGGCAATCCTGGTGGACTCGGGATTGGTTGCCTTGGAATCATTGTAAAATCTTATGCCGCGATACTCGCCTACGAATTCCAGGCGGTGTTCGACGCCGGCAAAGGCCGCCAGGCCCCGGCGAATGGTTTCCGCCGGCAAATCCATAACTTTGGCAGCAGCTACGGCGGCCAGGGCATTTTGCCGGTTGTGCCTGCCGGGAATTTTTAACTCGGCCACCGGTGCGATTTTTTCCCCCCGCCAGTAAAACCAGTCTTCATCCGCATAACAATCGGCGCCGGCGGAAGGACTGAGACTGTATCCGACCCGTTTCCCCCGGCCCAAATTCAGAGCAGAAAGAACCGGATCGTCCATATTGACCACGACATAGTCGGCTTCCGTCTGGTTTTGCACCAGCCGCAATTTAGCCGCAATATAGTTTTCCATGGTCCCGTGGCGGTCCAAGTGGTCGGGAGTTATGTTGGTGAAAACCGCCACACGGGGATGCAATTGATAGCAGTCTTCCAGCTGAAAGCTGCTGACTTCGGCAATTAATATCCATTCCCGGCTCTTGCCAAAACTGACTTCCGTCAGGGGCACGCCGATGTTGCCGCCCACAGCCGACGGCCGCGGGCCGCAGGAGAATATCTCACCCAGCAACGCCGTGGTGGTTGTCTTGCCGTTGGTACCGGTTACAGCCACCAGTTCGGCCTCGGTTACCAGCCAGGCCAGTTCCAGTTCGCTGATCCACTTGATATTCATGGCCCTGGCCGCCGCCAGGAACTCAATATTGGGAGAAATGCCGGGGTTCTTGACAATCAGGTCCGTCCCCTGCAAAAGGGCGGGCGGATGGCTGCCGGTGACCAGGCGAATATTCATGTTTTGCAGGGCAACGCGCTCTGCCTCCGGCATCTGATGCAATGGGGTAATGTCGGTGAGGATAACCTCGGCGCCCGAAGCGAGCAATACCTGAGCCGCGGCAATGCCGCTCCTGGCGGCGCCCAAAACCACGACCCTCTTGCCCTTAAACATTCCCATCCCTCCTTATGCCGACAGCCAGATTGCAACTGCCGCCGCTGCGCCAATGGCTTGCACCAGCCAGAAGCGACGGCATACTTTCCATTCGCTCCAACCTTTGAGTTCAAAATGGTGATGAATGGGGGCCATCAAAAATACCCTGCGCCCGGTAAGGCGAAAATACAGGACCTGGATGATAACCGAAGCCGTCTCCAGCACAAATACTATGCCCATAAAAAACAGAAACAACAACTCCGTTTTTGTCAACACCGCCATGGCGCCGATGGCGCCGCCCAAAGCCAGGGAACCGGTGTCTCCCATGATTATTCGGGCGGGGTGAAGATTGTAGACCAGGTAGCCCAGCACCCCGCCTGCCACAGCCACGGCCACATACACCACGCCCGGCAAGCCGGCAAACCATCCTATGAGAGCCTGGGCCAGCAGGGTAATGACAGCCAGCCCTCCGGCCAAGCCGTCAACCCCGTCGCTCAAATTTACTGCATTGGTGGTCCCCACCAAAAAAACCGCGACAAATACGGGATATAGCCACCCCAGAGACACCGAACCCAGCCAGGGAACCGCAAGGGTATGCTGGACATTCATCCATCTCAGCGCCAGGTAAAACAGGAAAGCCGCCGTAAACTGGCCCAGCAGTTTTTGCCTGGCCTTCAGCCCCAAAGAGCGTTTTAAAACCACTTTGAGATAATCGTCGGCGAAACCGATGCTGCCAAAGGCCAGAGCCAAAAACAAGGTCAGGTATCCCTCTGCATTCCGGGGCATAAACACCACCGATGCCGCCAGCCCGGCGATAATAAAGATCAGTCCGCCCATGGTCGGGGTCCCCGCCTTGCTCAGATGGGTCTGCGGTCCCACATCCCTGATACTCTGGCCAATGCGCCGGCGTTGCAGGAAGGGAATCATAAACCAGCCCAGAGCCACGGCAAAGACAAAGGAAATGAGCAAAACTCCTGCGTAGACAAGCACGATTACTGCCTCCCCCTCTTGAGGAACTTCACAATTACGTCCATTTGTACACCCTGTGAACCTTTGACCAACACCACGTCGTTGGCGCGAATATTCTCTGTTGCCGCCAGGGCGGCCCGGCTGTCGGGCCAGGCAGTGGCGGCTTCAGGCGCCAGGCCGGCTTCAATGGCGCCCAGCCTTATATCTTCGGCGAATTCCCCCACCGCCACCAGGAGGCTCACTTTGTTTTCCACTGCCGCAGCGCCGATCAGGCGATGCTTTTCCCGGGCAATGGCGCCCAACTCCAGCATGCTGCCCAGGAAGGCGACTTTGCGCCGCCCGGAAGGGTAACTGCCCAGGAGTTCCAGGGCACGCAGGGTGGAATCGGGATTGGCGTTGTAGGAATCGTCAATAACGGTAAACCCGTTGACATCAAAGGCCTGCAGCCGCCGGGCTTCTCCCCTGGCCGCGGCCAGCCCCTGCACAATGGCCTGGGGCGGAACTTCTGCCACCAGTCCGGCGGCAAAGGCCGCCAGCGCATTGCTGATATTGTGCTCCCCCGGCAGGGGCAACGTTACGCCAATGCTTTTTCCCTGCCAGCGCACATCAAACCTGCTCCCGTGAATGTCGCGGTCGATGTTGGCCGCCGTCACATCACCCTGCCGCAACCCATAAAAGATTATCTTTTTTACCCCCGGCAAACCAGCCTGCGCCCGGCGGCGCTGCCAGGGATCGTCGCCGTTGAGAATCATCACCGCCGGCGGCGCCAGCTGTTCGGCCAGCTCAAATTTGGCGTCTGCTATCGCTTGCCGGGAGCCAAGGTATTCCATATGAGCTTCGCCGATATTGGTAATGATGCCCAGGCCCGGTTTGCTTATGGAACACAACTGGCGGATTTCGCCGGGAGCAGACATGCCCATCTCCAAAACCGCCCACCGGTGGTGCTCCTCAAGCGCAAACAACGTCAGCGGCAATCCGATTTCATTGTTATGATTGCCCAGAGATTTGAGCACGACGTGCTTTTGCTCAAGCACTCCGGCCACCAGCTCCTTGGTTGTGGTTTTGCCGCTGCTGCCCGTAATGCCGATAACCTGCAGGCCGGCAAACTTGGCGCGGTACCACCCTGCAAGCCTTTGCAGTGCAAGGAGCGTATCGGGCACCCGCACGGTTACAAACCCCGGCGGCGCCTCCACATCCCTTTGCACCAAAGCGGCTACGGCGCCGGCCCGGGCGCTGTCGGCAACAAAATCATGGCCGTCGGCCCGCGCGCCGGCAAAAGCCACAAACAAACTGCCCGGCCCCGCTTCCCTGCTGTCGATGACGACATTGTTCACCGTTTGACTGTAATCGCCGGGCGACGGAGCACCTCCGGTTGCAGCAATGATTTCCGCCAGTTTAATTCGCATTTCTACCCACCCTTAGCCAATTAACTTTACTAATTATAAACCACAATGCCTAGTCATTGCCAGGTACAGAAAACT
This sequence comes from Bacillota bacterium, assembly GCA_012523545.1. Classification (GTDB taxonomy): domain Bacteria; phylum Bacillota; class Proteinivoracia; order UBA4975; family UBA4975; genus JAAYIH01. The sequence goes on along the minus strand of JAAYIH010000036.1, from coordinate 44,943 downwards.
CCACGGTAATGGCGCTGCCGGCCTTTACCTTGGTCCCTGCCGGCGGGTTTTGAGCCACCGCTATGCCGCTGCCCCGGGCATTGAGCCGCAAACCCACCATGGCCAGGAGATCGCCGGCCTCACGCAGGGACAACCCCTGCAAGTCGGGCACAGTAACCTCTTCCTCCAGCCCTTCTCCCTCGCCGGTGTGCACAATCAAAGTGGCGCCATGGGGCACCATGGCCCCGGGTTTGGGAGTCTGGGCCAGAATGACTTCGCCCTGCCCCACGATGCGCAGGCCAAACCCTCCGGCCTCCGCCTGATCTATAGCCTGAGTGACGGTGAGGTTAACCAGGTTGGGCACCTCGATTTCCTCGGGCAAGCGGGGCAACACGACATCGGTACTGGGAGGGATATTCCAGTAGCGCATGACCTCGGTCATGATGTTCTTGAACACCGGTCCTGCCACCTGGCCGCCCCAGTTGGATCCCCTGGTGGCCCCGTCGACAAACACGTAAATTGCAATCTGAGGGTCATCCACCGGACCGAAGCCTACGTAAGAAAGGATAAACAAGTTGTTGAGATACCCCCCGCCGGGGGCAATCTTCTGGGCGGTACCCGTCTTGCCGGCGATACGGTATCCCTCCACCATGGCAAAGACGCCGGAACCCCGCTCGACGCCGTCTGCCAAAACTTCGGAAAGTTCCCGGGCCGTTTCCGGGGTAATAACCTGGCGGATGGGCTGGGGCTCAAACTTCTTGACGATTTCGCCCTCTTCATTGCGAATTTCCTTTACGATCATGGGTTTCATCAGTTTTCCGCCATTGGCAATGGCGGCGGCGGTCATTACCTGCTGTATGGGCGTTACAGCATTGCCCTGGCCAAAAGATGTCACCGCCAAATCCAGAGCCGTCATGGTTTCGACGTTAAACAGGATCCCCGTATGCTCGCCGGGGAGGTCAATGCCCGTTTTGCTGCCAAAGCCGAAAGCGTATATGTAATCAAAGAGCTTTTTGCTGCCCAGCCGGGTCCCCATGGACATAAACCCGGGGTTGCACGAATTCCACAGCACTTCTTTAATGCTCTGGGGGCCGTGCCCGGCGCTCCAGCACTTTACGTTGCGGCCACCCGCCGTAAAATACCCGGGGCAGAAAAACCCGTCGTGAAAGCTTACCACCCCTTCTTCCAGGGCAGCGGAAATTGTCACCAGTTTAAAGGTGGATCCGGGCTCAAAAGAATTGGAAATCAGCGGGTTGCGCCAAACACTGGCAGGATACTCGCTGTACTTCTGGGGATAGAAGTCAGGCCGGGCGGCCAGGGCCAAAACCTCGCCGGTTTTTGGGTCTACGGCAATCACTCCCGCCGCTTCCGGGGCAAATTCTTCCATGGCTTTATCCAGTTCCCGTTCCACGATATGCTGGATGACTTCATCAATGGTCAGGATTAAATCATACCCGTTAATGGGAGGCAAATACGCCTGAATGGCGTCGGGCAATTCCCGGCCCAGCGCGTCGGCCTCATAGACAATGTAGCCTTCCTTCCCTTTCAGGTCTTTTTCATAATAGTATTCGATTCCTTCCAGGCCTTCATCGATCCCCACAAAGCCCAGCACATGGCTGGCCAGGTTGCCGTGCGGGTAAAAGCGCTTGCTTTCGATGGTGGTGCGAATCCCCGGCAGGTTAAGCTCCTTGACGGCGCGGGCGACATCGTCATCGACCTTGCGTTTAAGAAAAACTTCAAACATGTTGCGCTCCATACGTTCCTGCAACACATCGGCGTCCATTTCCAGAATCGGCGCCAGTATTTGCGCATAGCCGGCGGGATCCTTAACCTCGGAGGGAATGGCAACGATGGATTCGGCGGTAGCGCTGCCCGCCAGCAATGCGCCGTTGCGGCTGTAGATGGAGCCCCGCTGGGGCTGTACCGTCAAACGCCGATTCCATTGGGCCAAAGCCTTCTGCTGCAGCTCTTCTCCCTGCACGAATTGAATCCAGGCCAGCCGCCCCACCAAGTAAACCATAAAAAAAGCAAAGACTGCAAGCGTAACCAGCAGCCTTCGACGAACCAGCACATATGAAACTCTACTCCCCATCCCCATCCCTTCTTTCCGGAATTTCGCCAACAAACCTTACCTGCTCGGAATGCGGATGTTGCAAACCCAGCTCTTTTATGGCGATCTCCTCCAGGCGGTCTAAGGCTGTCAGTTGAGAATAAGTTATTTCCAGATGTTTTTTTTCGTCAGCCAAAGCCTTAAGGGTATTGGTGTCCTTTCGAATCTCCATGTTGAGCTGGTTAATCTGTCCGTACCGGTAAACAACCAGTAAGGCCATGGCCACAATCAACACTCCCGCCATCACCCTCGCCGCCAGGCGGGAATTGACGCGGAGCCTGGTTTTAATTCGGGGTCTGCTGACCGTTTGGGAACGCTGGCTGGGATAGTCGTATACTTTGGGAATTCGAACTTGGGCATTGTTGGCTACTACCATGCTATTCACCCCCAAATTGCTTTAGAACTGCGCAGGCTCTGAGCTTGGCGCTGCGGGAACGGGGATTTTCCCGTATTTCTTCTGCGCTGGGCGCCACTGGTTTGCGGGTTAATATTTTTACCTGCGGGCTGCAGTCGCAGCGGCAAACCGGAGCCTCCGGCGGACAAATGCACTCTCTGGCTCTGTCCCGCATCAGTTGTTTGACAATCCTGTCTTCCAGAGAGTGGTAGGATATTACTGCTACAACCCCGCCCGGAGCACACAAATCCATTGCCGCCGTTAATCCCTGGCGCAGGCTGTCTAGCTCGGAATTAACGGCGATGCGCAGGGCCTGGAACACCCGCCGTCCGGGATGCCCGCCTTCTCGCCGGGCCGCAGCGGGTATCGCAGCCTTGATAATCTCCACCAGCCTGCCGGTGGTTTCAATGGGCGCGGACTCCCGCTGCCGAACGATGAACTGGGCAATGCGGGATGCCCACTTTTCTTCCCCGTATGCGCGAAAAATAAAGGCAAGCTCCCTTTGGGGCCACGTGTTGATTATTGCTTTCGCCGTCAGACTGCGGGACTGGTCCATGCGCATGTCCAGCGGCGCATTGTGCTGATAGGAAAACCCGCGCTCGGGATTGTCCAGCTGCCAGGAAGAAACGCCCAAATCAAAGAGAAATCCGTCAATGGGCAGTTCCCATTGAGACAGAAGCTGGCGAAGCTGACTGAAGTTGCCTTTGAGAAGGCGAACGTTGTCCCAGCCCGCCAGGCGTTTTTCCGCTGCCTGCAAAGCGTCTTCGTCCTGGTCAATGCCAATCAGCCACCCGCGGGGAGGCAGCAGACGACGCAAAGCCAGAGCGTGCCCGCCTCCGCCCACCGTGCAATCGACGATGGTAGTCTTGCCTGCGGGTTGCAGGATCTCCAGAACTTCCTTAAGCAAAACCGGCTTATGGTAATATTCCACGGGTTAAAACCCCTCCAGCTTTTCCGCCAACTCTTCAAATCTGTCCAGGATGTCCCGGCTGATTTCCGCCCACCGCTCGGCGGCCCAGATTTCCAGGCGCTCGGACACGCCAACGATGACTACATCTTTATTGATTTGCGCATATTCCCTCAGCAGGGAGGGAATGGATACCCTGCCCTGCTTGTCGCACTCCAGTTCGGCGGCGCCGGAAAAGAGCAGACGGCTAAAAGCCCGGGCATCCCTTTTGGCCAGGGGCAAACTCTGCACCTCTTTGGCTAGTTTGGCCCATTCTTCCTGGGGATAAACGAAGAGGCACCCGTCCAGGCCCCGGGTAATAATGAAGGAATCGCCCAATTGTTCCCGGAAGCGGGCAGGCATAATGACGCGGCCCTTATCATCTATGCTGTGCTGGTACTCGCCTAAGAACATCTGCCCCCCTCCTCCACTTTCCCCCACTTGGCACCACTTTTACCTTCTTATTCTCCCCTCCCCCTCCAAATTCCTGCTTTGCGCAAAAAAAAAAATAAAAAAACCGGCTCGCGCCGAATTTGCTCAAAAATTTTTTCTCACCAAGTCGTCAAACCAATGCGTGCACCTGGTTATCGGGCTGAATCCGGGAAATCACCTTTTCCCCGCATTTGGGGCAACTCTCCTTTGCACCGCCTTGCCCGGTGAAGGCTCCCTGCAGTCCGCAGGTCAGACAGACGAACTCGACGTACACTGCCGTGTCCAGCGCAACCAGCCCCTTTAGGTATTTTGTCGTATTTAGTTTCTCCATTTGCAGCCAAAAATCCTTTCATGTTCCCGGGTGCAGGAAAATAATTTGCCCTTTGACGCTGAGGTCTGAATTGTCGATGAGGCGAATGGTGTTTTGTCCCGGTTTAAAGAGCGCAGCAGGCACCGTTACCACCTGGTAAAACTGCCCGGGCTCGACATACACCCGCACGGTGTTATTGCTGCGCTGAACGGTGGACACTTTCCCGCCTTGAATATAAAAGAACACTGAATCGGGATATTTCAGCAACAGAGAGGCATCCAGGCCCGTCAGCACCGGCAAAGTCTCAGAATCCAGGATCTCCATAAACATTGCCGTCGACTTGCTTTCGGCCTGCCCTGAGTCCACCACGGTGTAGGCCATGGGAATGGAATAGACGTACTCCTCTTCATAACCCAGGGGAGAACCCTTGGCATCGAGGAACACTATCTGCAGATCGCCTTCCTCCAAATGGGCTTTGGACACTGTGATCAGCTTGTAGCCTGCATCCCGCTCAGCAACAAACACGCTTAATTTGCGGTCGGCATATATAATTTTTTCCACATCGCCGCAAATTAAATGTATGCCCAGCTCTTCCATGTAATCCACAGGCTGCAACAGGTCCTCGGACATTCCCCAGCCTTCGACGAGAATTTTCTTGTCATAGGTCAAGCCCCCGGCCACAAAAAACCTGGGCAGCGAAGCCTGAGCAGCTGTGCCCTGCCAGTCCCTGTCTTCTGTCACCACAGTCCAGGGCACTGATTTTTCCCGGTCGACGGCAGCCAGCCAGTTGGTAACCGAGGCAATCAGCCAAACGGCAGCCACAATGGCCGCCAAAGTGGCAATGGACAAAAACAGTTTCCGGTTTTTGCTGAAAAAGACTACCAAAAACTTTAAACTTTTTTTGGTCATCAGCCATTCCCTCCCAGTGCAATATTTATTTCGCCGCAGAGGGAAATAGAACAGGCCTGCGCCCGTCAAGTCAGTCCAATAAAACAGGGAGCCTTCCGGCTCCCTGCTGGTCAAAGACCATTGACAATGCTCAGGATATAATCATTGGGCAGCGGCCCGATGTAACCCCGATACACGTTGCCCGCCCGATCCACAAACACTGTGGTGGGGACATGGGTAATGGCATATGCCCTGAATGCCTGTTCAGAATCGAGCAGCACCGTCAAATTGGGATAATCGGCCAGCAATTTTTCCACCTTTTCCCGGGAATCCCCGCCGTTGAGGAGCAACAGGTGCACGTCTTCCGGAAGCCTTTGCTCCAGCCCGGCCAGGTCGGGCAGTTTGGCCACGCAGGTGGGACAATTACCGTGCCAAAAATACAAAATAACTACATCGCCCCTGAGATCCCGCAAACGCCACACGCCGCCGTCCAGGTCCTGCAACTCAAAGTCCGGCGCAGCAACGGCCTGGTTTTCATCGTCATTGGGTTCCGGGGGCTCGGGAAGGGCCGGCGTCCGCGCGAAACAACCGGCAAGCCCCAGGACAGTGACAACCAGCAACACGAGCAATTTACGCATTCGGTCTTCTCCTTCCTTAGGTAAAGAAATTTTGTATCCAATGCCAGCGGTTAAAAATTAAGAGCAACCCCATGACAATCAGAACCAGGCCCGCCCCCCATTGCAAAGCGCGGGATATGCGGCGGGATACTTTGCCCAGGGCAACTGCGTCAATGAACAAACCTGCGGCAAAAAAGGGCAGGGCAAAGCCCAGGGAAAAGACAAAGAGGAGGAGCATCCCCTGCCACACCGTTTCCTGGCTGCCGGCCAGCATGAGGATCGATGCCAGCCAGATTCCCACGCAGGGAGTCCAGCCCAAAGCCAGCACTACACCGAAGAGAAAATAGCCCGCTCTGCTCTGCCGGGGGCGGAAAGATATTCCCAGCTTGCGCTGCAAAAGAGGAACCTGCCACCACCCCGTCATCTGTAAACCGAAGATTAACAACACTGCGCCCCCCACCCTGCTCAGCAGGGTCCGGTTTGCGCCTAACCACGTACCCAGGGCAGTGGCGGTGGCGCCCATGGCCGTGAAAACGACGGCGAACCCGGCGGCGAAAAAGAGCAGGTTGACGGCCAGGCTGCCTTTGGACTCCGCCCTGCTGCCGCTCAGGAAAGCCAGCCACACCGGCAGCAAAGGCAGTACGCAAGGAGAAAAAAAGGCGGCAACACCTGCCGCAAAGGCCACAGGAATCGACATAATATACCCCCTACAGGTATATTGGAATACATTATAGCGCTTTCCTGTGCCGTGGTCAAGTCCTATTGAACCGGCGTATAACCGGCTTCTTTAATGGTCTCGATAATTTTGTCCTGCAGGTCGGCATTGGCCACCTCAATGGAAGCAGTGCCCGCCTCCAAATCCACTTCCACCGAATTTACCCCTTCCAGCTGGCCGATGGCTTTTTCCAACGCCATTTTGCAGTGCTGGCAGGACATTCCTTCGATTTTTATGGTCAGTTTGCTCATCCGGAACAGCCCTCCTTCCTGGTTTATTGCCCGGACTCACCAGGCATGGCATTACGCGCAAACACTGCTACTCATTGCCGCCGCTGATTTCAAAAGCATAGGTTATCCTGGCTTTGGGGGCCAGGCCATTGGTCACCGAACAGTATTTGTTCAGGGACAACTCAATGGCGTGCTTTACTTTTTCCGGGTCCAGATTGCCTTTTAACAGGTACTTGATGGTAATGGTGCGAAAATAGCGCGGATGCTCCTCCTGCCTCTCGCCGACCACTTGTATTTCCAAAGCCTGTAAAGGCTGGCGCATTTTTCCCAGGATGGAGACCACATCCAGTCCCGAACAGCCCCCGGCGGCCAGGAGCACAGCCTCCATGGGCGAAACGCCGTCATCCAGCCCCGGACCCAGCTTGATGCGGGCGCCCCTGGCATTAGTCCCTTCAAAAAAAGAATTGTTGAGTGTGAGTTTTACTTCCATCCTCACTTTTCCCTCCCAAAATATTGTCTGCACTAAATGCTTATACTAACAAGCGAGGTGATACTTTGTTCAAACTGCTGTTGCCGTTAGCTGTAGCTGCCCTCAGCGGCCTGGCCATGACCTTTCAGGGCGCCATCAACGCCGCGTTGAAGGAGAAAATCGGCGTGGCTCCCATGTCACTGACAGTCCATCTCCTGGGGTTAATTGTCAGCCTGGCTGTAGTTTTGTTTTGCACCGGCATGCCCAGGTTAAGTGAGTTTAAAAGCGCCCCGCCGTACGCTTACCTGGGCGGAGTCATCAACGTGGCCATCATTGGCGGCGTAGCCTATGCCATCGCCAAAACAGGGGCCACTACGGGAATTTCCGCCATACTTTTCGGCCAGTTGACCACAGCGGTGGTGTTGGATCATTTTGGTATTTTTTCTCTGGAAAAAATTCCCCTTTCCTGGATGCGCATTATCGGCGTCATCCTGATGCTGGTCGGCATGCGGATGGCAATCCACAAATAACTTGATTTATTCGGCGCCAGTTGCTATAATCACAGTGTAACTTGCGCCTATAGCTCAGAGGATAGAGCGCCGGCCTCCGGAGCCGGGTGCCCAGGTTCGACTCCTGGTAGGCGCGCCATTTTTGTCAGCAACGCCTCAGGGCGTTTTTTTTGTTTCGCCTTTTTTAAAAACCAGCAATTGCCCCTTGCTGTCCAGGGCGCAATAGAGGCAGTCGGCAATGGTACACTGGTGAGAACTGGCCAGCGCCTGCTTCAGCCAGGCCTCGGTCTTTTGCGCCAAGGCCAGGTTCTCGCCCAGAAGCTTGCCGTCAGAAACCAGGGGAATGGGCAATCCCTCGTAACCCGGGTCGAGGCCCAGATCTTCAGGGGTTACCGGCCTCTTGGCCGCTTTGAGAACGAGGCTGAGCTTGCCGTTGGTTTCCAAAATAGCGTACTCCACATCGCAGATGTTGTAGACCCCCTGCTCCCGCATCTGGGCCATCATGTCATCCATATTATAGCGCAAACGGCGCATTTCATTTTCCAGCACCCGGCCTTTTTCAATGATTATGCTGGGGGTCCCTTCGATAATGCGCCGCGCCCGCTGGCTCTTCAGGGTTAAAAAGGAAAGGGCCACTTCCAGAAAAACCAAAACGACGATGGGCACAACGCCGTGGTGCAACTCTATCGACGTATCTTCCATGGGGATAGCGGCCAGCTCGGCAATCATGATGGCCACCACCAGGTCAAAGAGGGACAGCTGACCCACTTCCCTTTTCCCCATTATGCGCATCAGAACCAGAACCAGGAAGTACAGGACGACGGTTCTGTAGACAATAATCAGGTGTTCAGTCATCTTCCGCATCCCCTTGCACGAAGTCCAGTCTAAGTTTGCCCCATTTTGCAAAAAAATTGGCCTTGTCTCATAACCGCAGAAGCCTGGGCGCATACTAAGGGCAAATACAAAGGGGAGGCAGGCAATGAACCGCTACAGAACCTATGCCAGGCGCAGGCCAAGAAATAAAGATATCGGCCGCCGCTTCAACGACGAAGAATTTGCCCAGGAATTTGTAGAGCCCATCCGTGCCAGTTTGCGGGAACAACGCACCCCGACCAGGCACGAACGCAGCAGTCATCAAGTGGAAGGAATATATCCCGGAGAGTAGCCCTTTGCTCTCTTTTTATTTTACATACAGGGGATTGGAATACAGCCAGGGCAACCAGCGCCCCCGGCGGCGCAGCTTGATTTCAACCCGGTATACGCCGGGTTCCGCCACATTCGCCTCCAGGCGTTGTCCCTCTTTGGCAAGAGCCGGCAGGCCGTTGCGCAATACGCTGATGCGGCCGGGGAGGGGACTGGCGACTTTAAGCCGCACCCTGCTCCCCCGGCGCTGCACCACATCGCCCAGCGTCCCTTCCTCCCGCCCCAGGGCGACAAAGGAAAATTCCCGGGCCGGGGCCAGTTTGTCGAAGGCAAACCAGCACCGCCCTCTTTTGAATGCGCCAAGGACGGCGCAGGCATCGGCCCGGGCGTCTCCCTGCAATTCCTGCACCAAAACGTAATTATTGACGGCAGACATAAGCAGGGGGTAGTCCAAAATGCGGAAAGTTATCCCCAGCACCCGCCGCTGGGGAGCGTGGAGGTCGCTGCCCGCCACTCCGGTGACATGCCCGGTTTGGCAGAGTTCGTCCCACTTGGCCAGGGCTTCGGGGCAGGGTCCGCTGTAAAAGGGCATGTACTTATTGCACAGCCACATTAGCAATGCCTGAACATAACCGGCCACGGCATCCCGCCATTGGGAAGTAAGGTTCCACACCTCAATGCCGTCAAAACCCCGGACCGCCCAATTCTTCCAGGGATAATGCCTGCCTCTGCTGATAACCGGCGACCCTTTTTCAAAGGGATGGGCAATTATGCCCACCCCTCCGCAATCCCGCACAGCCTTGACCACAACAGCGCCGTCCTGCTGGTCAGGGGGCAGCTGCACCGGAGCGTTGTATGCTAAATAATGGCTGTGCCGGCGATTGAGTTCAGTGCCCATCAGCACCAGGACGCCGCCTATGTACTGATGGTCCTGCCGGACGGCATAGTGGTCGTTGATGCCGATAAAATCCAACCCGCATCGTTGCGCTATCCCGGCAATTTCCGGCACAGGCAGGGTGCCGTCGGACTGATCCGAATGGATGTGCAAATTTCCCCTCAGCACCTTCATGGTCCGCCCCTCCTTCGGGCGACAGGCCCTATGTGCCGGCCACCGCCAGGCTTTTGACGAGGAGGGACGGCGCCCCAAAATGGCTGCCCTGGGGCAGGCCGAAATTCAGGTCGCTGCCCACTGCAACCACATCTTTAAGCATGGCAATGAAATTGCCGGCAATGGTAATTTGGTTGACGGGCCGGGTAATCTCCCCCTTCTCCACCAGGTAACCCATGGCGCTGAGGGAAAAATCTCCCGAGACAGGATTGGCCCCCGAGTGCAGGCCCTGCACATCGATGATAACCAAACCGTCGCCCATTTGGGCAATCATTTCCGGCAAACTGGCCTCACCGGCCTTGATAAACATGTTGGTGGGAGCCACCCCAACGCTGGATTTGTAGCTCTTGGCGGCGTTGCCGGTGGATTCTGTACCGTCTTTGGCGGCAGTTTTTAAATTGTGCAAAAAGGTGTTGAGCCTGCCCTGCTCCACCACCGTCTTGGTCCTGGTGGCCACCCCTTCGGCGTCGAAGGGAGCCGAGTACAGTCCTCTGGCCATCAGGGGATCGTCGACGATGGTTATGGACGGGGCAGCGATGATTTCGCCCACTTTTCCTTTGAGCAGTGAGAGGTTTTTTTGCACATTGTCGGCGCAGAAGATGCCGGCAAAGGTTCCCAGCAAAGCGGCAGCAGCCTCCCAGCGCAGAATCACCGGGTAACTGCCCGAGGGCACCGGCTGAGCGCCCAGCAGGGCCAGGGCTTCCTGCACCGCTCCCCGGGCCAGTGCATCGACGTCAAATGTGACAAAATCGTCGATGACGGCAAAATTGCCAAAGGTCTTGGTGTCATCATCCTGGCTGACCACGGCAGAAAGATAGGCAATGGCACTGTTGGCGCGGTGTTGCAAATCCAGGCCCTTGGTATTGATTATGCTCACCTGGCTGTCGCCCGCCGCCAGCAGACAATAATTCACCGCCCTGACCCGCGGGTCCATGGCCAGGGCCTTGGCTTCCATGGCCTTGGCCAGTTCGATCATCTGCTGGGGAGTAACATCCCTGAGGCCGGGCCTGATACCGGCAACTGCCTGATAGCCGGGGGATCCGGCAAAGATTTCCGGCTGTTCTTCTTCGTCGATGACCTCGGCGTTTTCCCGGGCATCCCGCACCAGTCTGTCCGCCGACTCGGCGTCCAGGATTTCGGTATAGGCGTACCCCATGTGGCCCTTGTACTTGCCGCGGAAGGAATAGCCCCTGTCTTCGGCCAGGGTATAGCTGTCCACCTCGCCCTGGAAGACTTTGATGGACAGGTTGCCGGAACTCTGCTGGAAAATTTCCATGTCGGTAAACCCGGCCGCCCGGCCTTTGCGGAATACCAGGTCCTTGAATTCCATCAAATCCATTACTCTCTCCCCTTTCTGCCGCCCACGGTAATCTCCGCAACCCGGATCATGGGCTGGCCGACATTGGCAGGGATGGAGCCGCTGACCGAGCCGCACATGCCCTGGCCCAGAGCCAGGTTGTTGGCCACCATGTCGATCTTTTTCAGTATCTCCGAACCGCGCCCGATCAGTGTGGCGCCCCGCACCGGCTTGGTAATTTTGCCGTTTTCGACAAGGTAACCTTCGTTGACGGCGAAATTGAAATCCCCTGTGGCGGGGTTGACGGAACCGCCGCCCATGTACTTGGCATATATGCCGAACTCGGTGTTGGCGATGATCTCCTCAGGCGTCGAATTGCCGGCGGCGATAAAGGTGTTGGACATCCGGGAAGTGGGGGCATAACGGTACGACTGGCGCCGGCCCGAACCGGTGGAAGGCATGCCCATTCTGCGCCCGTTCAGTTTGTCCACCAGGTATCCCTTGAGAATGCCCTTTTCAATAAGCAACGTGCGCTGGGTGGGCGTCCCTTCGTCATCGATGTTGGCAGAACCCCAGGCGTTGGGGATGGTGCCGTCATCGTATGCTGTGACCAGTTCCGAAGCAATTTGCTGCCCCAGTTTGTCGGCAAAAACCGAGGTCTTCTTGGCCACCGATGTGGCCTCCAGGCTGTGACCGCACGCTTCGTGGAAAATAACCCCGCCAAATTCGTTGTCAATAATCACCGGGAACTGCCCGCTGGGGCAAAAATCTGCATCGATCATGGTGGCAGCTATTCTGGCCGCCTCCCGTGCATAGTCCCTGATGTCGATTTTTTCGTAGAACTCCAGCCCCATATGGGCGCCGGGGCCGTAGAATCCCGACTGTTTTTCCGAACCCCTGGCCGCCACGGCCTCAATCTTCATCCGGGTGCGAACCCGGCGGTCCTGGGCAAAAACCCCTTCGCTGTTGACGATGAGCACCTTCTGATCTTCATCCCAGAAGCTGATGCGCACCTGCTCAATGACCGGGGCAAAATTTTTCGCCTCTTCGTAGGCCAGGCGCATCAAGTCCACCTTGAACTGCTTGTCGCGCTGGTGAGGGTAAATGGCGATGGGGTGGGCACTGGCCCGCACCGCCATCTGCAAATCTTTGCAGACCGCGCCGGCGTTGTCGTTCAGAGCAGAGGCGGCATCCCGGGCCACCCGGATCAGGTTTTCCCGGCTGACGTCACTGGTATAGGCGTAAACAGAATTAAAACCGGAAAATATCCTGATACCCACGCCGTAATCCCTGCCCGAAACCGCCGTCTCAACCCGGCCCGAAACCATGCCCAGGTTGGTGCTGTAAGTGTCCTCGCAGAACAGTTCGGCAAAATCGCCGCCCTTTTCCAGCGCGGCAGCCAATATTTCTTCGGCTTGACTTTTGGTAAGCAAGACTGCACCTCCCATATGTATAAACTATGTCCGTCGTATATTTCTAAGTTTCCCGGGCAAAGCTGTCTATACAACCACTCTCCTTATTTTGGCGCCTCCGGCGCCTTTTTCATTCCCGAAAACAAGCGCAAAAATCCCTGGGTCAGGGGACCGACGCTGAGGGCCGTCACTACAGTTCCCCACCGGGGCAACACCCCCAGCACCCAGGCCAAAACCAAAAAGCTGAGGTCCTGGGCGACCTTGGCCGGCCCTACGCCCAGCCTCAGTTTATTGCTGAGGACAAACATCATACCTTCCACCGGGCCTTCCCCCAGTCCCGCCCGGACGTAAACAGATATTCCCAGCGCCAGGGCCGTTATGCCGGCCGCCAGAACAACGACCCGGACGCCCAAACCGTCAATGGCTTCCAGGCCCATTATGCCGTTGTACAAATCTATGAACAGCCCGACCAATACCATGGACATTATCGTGGCCACACCGGGACGGCGTCTGCCCCACACCCAGTTGACGGCGACCAGCATCAGGCCGCCCACCTGGGTGGTGACGCCCAGGCTGAGGGGCAGGCGTCTGTGGAGGGCCAAGATAAAAAGGCCCCAGGGATCAGGGCCTTCGACGGCAATTGTCAGGGTGATGCCCAAAGCCAAAATCGCCAGCCCAATCACTGCCTGCGCTAATTTCAAGTTGTTCATCTTTGCTCCCTGTCATCCTCATTTAATTCAGCACTGTCACTGTTGCGGTCCGTCAGCTTTTGCAGCTCTTTGAAAAAGTTGCCCACATCGCTGAACTCGCGGTACACCGAAGCAAAGCGCACATAGGCCACTTCGTCCAGTTGGCGCAGGCGCTCCAGCACCAGCTCGCCAATAAGACTTGTACTGACTTCCCGGTCCAGGTTGTTGCGCAGCTGGGTTTCCACATCGTCCACCAGCTGTTCCAGCTTTTCCAGGGGAATGGCCCGTTTGACACTGGCCCGGACCAATCCGTTTAAGATTTTGCTGCGGTCAAAAAGCTCCCTGCCTCCGCTTTTCTTGACCACAACCAGAGGCAGTTTTTCCACCTTTTCATAGGTGGTAAACCGGATGCCGCATTTGATGCATTCCCGGCGGCGGCGTATTTCGCGCCCATCCTCGGTGGGCCTGGAATCCACCACCTTGCTTTCCGGATAAGTACAAAAAGGGCAACGCACCCTTTCACCTCATTTCTCCAAGGTACATATTTCGCTGTATGCACTTAAATGTAGTTGTCGTATTGCTCCCACCACCGGCTCTGCCAGTCATCCATGGCTTCTTTGCGGTAACGGCCCTCGGCCAGTGCCTGGAGAACTTTGAGCTTGTAGAGCACCTCAAGCTTTTGCCGCCAGTTGGCGGGCAGTTCGCCGGTGGCGCAATAGCCCTGCAGAAAGTATTCCCAGAAGAATGCGATATCGTCCAGGCCTATGACCTGGGGACGGAGATTTACCAAATCCAAAAGGGGTTCCGAGTAGCTGGCCCGGGACAAATCCATAATCATGAGTCCGCTGTCCCAAATCCGCACCGGCGGGAAACCTCGCCAGTTGCCCGTCAGCGTGCCGCCTCCGTTATCCCAAAGGCCGGTTATTGCGGCGGCAATTTCCCGCACCTGAAAAGGCGCCCGTTCTCCCCGCGCCAGGGCATGGTATTTGCGCGCCAGGCCCAACAGGTAATGACCAATGGGCCGGGTGCCCGGCGCGACAATGTCGCCGGTTCCCGAGTGACGCTGGGAATGGACCATCCCCAACGTTGCCCCCAGGCGCCTGATCAGCTCTATCTTGCCCTGCCGGCTCTGCCTCTGCCACACCGGCATGAGCTCGGAAAGCCTGCGGTGGCAAGCCGTCATGACCCAAAGGCCCCGCAGGGGCTGGATCCTGCCCGGCCGGGGAGCCACGTCCAGATGGCGCAACAACTCCATAGCCTTGTGCTGGCGGAGCAAAGGCTTTGCCGCAGGCGCAACGTACACAGTGCAATGGGGCTGCTCAAACCGAACAAAGCCCGCCTGGCGGATGTAGTCCCTGTATACCCTTAGCAGTGCCGGCATGCTCACTTGTCTGCACCCCCATCCAACTGTCGCCACCCTTATAATATTCTCGCTCAGGCAATATTTCCCTGCCTTCCGGGCAGCAATTATGGAAAATGGAGGCCAAGTCTCCTCCGGCCTTTACCTTCTCCCCGCAACATAAAACAAAACCACGGTTAAAACCGCGGCCGGACATGCAACATAACGGGCGGAAAAGCTCCGCCCCTGTATATAAATATCTCAGACTTTCATCTCCACGATGCTGGCAGGACAGTTCTCCAAACTCATGACCAGATGCCCTGGAACTCCGGGTTCACCCCACTGAATTCTATCGCCGTCCACCTTTCCCGTCCAGGCTACAATCAGCCGCTTGACAGCGCTGAGTTGGTCCAGAACGGCCCAGATGTCCAAATTCAGGCGGGGGTTCAGCAACAGCCCGATGTTATCCAATACCACAACCGGATGGGCAAGGTTGGCAATCAGTTCCGTAAGCACAGCCACAGCCTTTTCTCCCCGCTCTGCCTCGGGAATCGGAATCAGTTCCCGGGGCAAATCTTTGCCCACATTGACGATGCTGACGTCCGGAAGTTCCCGCAAAAACCGGCTTTTTCCGCAACCTGGCGGGCCAACCAGCAGGACCACCCTGCGGTCAGCCGCAAAAGAGTGAGTGATACTGTCTTGCAGCGTTTTAGAGTGCAACCCGCAACACCTCCCATACTTGGTTAGTACAGTATTCGCCCTTGCCTCCTCTTATTCCTTTAATTCGGCAAAGAATAATTGGCGAAAAATCCCGCAGGCAGATTTTTCCACTTCCTGCCTGACTATCGCCCCTCATATTCGCTCCCCGCCACCAGGGCCCGCCACCAGGGCAATCACCCTGCAACCGGCGCGCCCTGCTGTTGAATACTATTCGCCCTCCGCCAGAAACAATCCGTATAATTAATCACCCTTTTCCCCCACTGAATCCCCCGATTGAGCACAAAAGCCATGATGTGCAGAGCTGCACTCATGGCTCATAATTATTGGTTTTCCTGGGCGTCTGCTTTTGTCTCATGGACCGTGCCGTGGGGATGCTCGGGCGGCGCGTAGATGGAATAAAGCTTAAGGGGCACGCGGCCTGTGTTAATCAGGTTATGCCACTGCCCGGCCGGTATCAAGATGACATCATCATCGCTAACCCAGTGCCGAAAATTCAAATTGTCGGGGCTGTCCCCCATGACGACGAACCCTTCGCCCTGTTCAATGCGAATAAACTGGTCGACGTCGGGATGCATCTCCAACCCTATATCATCTTCCACATTGATGCTCATCAGGGTAAGTTGCAGGTGGGTCCCCGTCCACAGGGCAGTGCGGTAATTGTCATTCCGGACTGCAGCCTCACGGATATTGGTTACAAAAGGATGCGGCCCATAGTCCTGCTTCCGTCTGTCAGAACTCAGCATCAGCTCTCTCCTTTCCTGTAGTCTGTACGTACTATATGCGACTGCAGATAAAGGAGGTGTGACGCAAAAACACGTATCCTTGGGAGATTGCGGAATGGGCGCGGCACACCACGCCTTACCACATCCGGAGCCCGGTCGCGGACTAGAAAGGACCAAACGGCCTCAAATTTAGTGCGGCTGTTCATCTGTAAGCTGATTTGGGTTAATGAACAGTATTGCCAGGCGCGGAGCAACCCGTCCCGCATCTGCATCTATTTCATTTTCAATTGTACCTGAACCGGTTTCATAATGCCCCTGGATATCCCCATGACGCTGACCTTAACCACCGAAGGGACATCCTGCCCGGCATCAAAGCCGATGCTGTATCGCTTGCTTCGTCCCTCTTGATCGATGTGTCCTGTTGTAACTTTATAAGGGTTGCCTGACAGGTCATGAACAGTGTGCTCCATCCACAAAAATTGCTCATCCCCCACTTCTGCAGTTTCCGCCAGAAGATAAGCAGAATAACCGCAGCCAATGGCTTAAGAATCCGGCCGGTTGTCATGGCCCTTTTCCCCCTGCGGATGGCCTGCTCGATTTTCATATCCAGCTCATGGGGAACCGGGATATTTTCCAACTCTTTCCTGAGAGCATTAGACATTGAGCCAATCCTCCTTTAAATCCGCACGCAGATTGTCCAGCGCCCGGTGGAGCCATGTCTTAATAGTGCCCTGAGGGCATTGCATTACTTCCGCCACTTCCCTGATGGTTAGATCGTGGTAGTACTTTAGGATTATTACCGTCCGGCACTTGGCGTCCAGGTTATCGACAGCCCGACGCAGGTCGATTTTCTCGGCACAATCCGCAACCGGCTCCGCGACATCGGCAATCTCCAGAACCAGTGATGCGGGTCTCTGTTTTTTTCAGGTGGTCCAGGCAGCAGTTAATCAAAATTCTGGTCAGCCAGGTGTTGAAAAAAGCCGGCTCTTTCAGCTTCCGCAGGGATTTGTATGCTTTGTACACGGTATCGCCGACAATATCCATTGCATCTTCGCGGTTTTTCACATAGGCATATGCCGTCCTGTACAGTAAATGCTTGCGTTGTTCAATCAGCTGGTAAAATGCGTCGTCGTTGCCGCGGCGCGCGCTGCTCACCAAACTAACCGTATCCACTGCCTGCTCCTCACCCTTTCTCTTCTTTAACCTATTAGACTCCCGCAATGGGAAAACAGTTTTTTATACAGGATTCCGGGAGTCTTTAAGAATCACAAATAAATAAAGCCGCAGCGGTGAAATATCCTGCGGCTTTATTTACTAATGGTGGGGCTGGCAGGGTTCGAACCTGCGGCCTCTTGAATGTGAGTCAAGCGCTCTCCCGCTGAGCTACAACCCCGTGGCAATATTATACCACCACCGGAATCATGAATTCAAGATGTCTTTGCCTGGATACTCCTTTTTGCACCGCTGCGGCCACTGTCCGCCGATTGTCTTTTCCTTTGCCGGCAACAGTTAATATCCTCCCCCGGCAGAATTTAACAGTCTGGCGGCGACCGTTGAAAAAGCGCCCGGGCCTCCCGGGCGCTGATGCTGACACCTTTTCCATTACATACTGCCGCTGTCACCACTCGCGGCAATCGGATACAAGGTCAGATTACTGTACCCCTGTTGGATCCAGATACCATTTTCTTCCGCGCTTAACCAGATGCACATTGAACTCAGCTGAGTCTTTCTCGCCGACAAACACCGTCCCAGAAACCCAGGCTTGATCGCCGGTAATCTTGGCCTCGTCGATTTCCCAGTGGAAATCTACCTGCCAGTATGCACTGTCGAAATTCCGTATGATATACTGCTTATATTCCCTGAGCTCCATTTCATAAATTTCAGCGACATTTTTCAAATATTGCGGGTCAGCCAGACTGACCACCTTGGCGGCATCCCCTTTTTTCAGGGCGCGCAGGTAAATTTCCACGGTTTCTTCCGGCGACCGCTCTGAAGTCAGCCAAACTGCCGTTGCAACCAGGGCCAGCACAACGACCCCGCCCAGGGCTATAAACAGATATTTGCGTTTGGACATCCCTTTCATCCCCTCTTCGCTGCAAACAAATGATATTTACAAGTTAATTCGACAAACGGCGTTTAAACCCTTTATCATTATACAAAAAGCAGGACTGAATTCAACGGAAGGCGGTTTATTGACAGAAAAATCCTTCATTGTTATAATCAGCTAAAGCATAGTGACTGACTCGGATTAGGCAGAGGAGGAGTATCTTGAAAATTATCGTCGCCCCGGATTCCTTTAAAGAAAGCCTGGGTGCCGCGGAAGCAGCTCAGGCCATCGCCCAGGGCATAAAGGCCGTGCTGCCCGGGGCTGAAGTTATGCTGTTGCCTATCGCCGACGGCGGTGAAGGCACCGTCGCCGCCCTGGTCCGGGATGGACGGGGCCAGGTAATGAGCACCGAAGTAACCGGGCCTTTGGGCGATCCCGTCCGCGCCTCCTGGGGAATTCTCCGGGATGGCACCGCCGTACTGGAAATGGCCGCTGCTTCCGGTTTGCCCCTGGTTCCGCCTCAGCAGCGCAACCCCATGGATGCCAGCACCCTGGGCACCGGCGAGCTGATAATAGCCGCCCTGGACCAGGGTTGTCCCCGCATTTTGCTCGGCCTTGGCGGCAGCGCTACCAACGACGGCGGGGCCGGCGCCCTTGCCGCCCTGGGCGTTAAATTCCTGGACGCCCGGGGCCGGACTGTGCCCCCAACCCCCCGGGGATTGCTGGAACTGGCCAAACTGGACATTTCCGGCGTCGACCCGCGTTTGGTTGATGTGGTTGTGGACGTGGCCTGCGATGTCGACAACCCGCTTTTGGGACCCCGGGGCGCTTCCCGGGTCTTTGCCCCCCAAAAGGGCGCCGATGCCGCCATGGTGGAAGTCCTGGAAAAGGCCCTGGACAACCTGGCCAGGATTGCCCACCGGGATTTGGGCAAGGACATTTCCTCCTTTCCCGGCAGCGGCGCTGCAGGGGGATTGGCGGCGGGTTTAAGCCTCGTCGCCCGGATCAACCTGCGCCCCGGCATTGAATTGGTCCTGGAGACCCTCCAGTTTCCGGAACATCTTAAAAACGCCGCTTTGGTCATCACCGGCGAGGGAAAAATTGACGCCCAGTCGGTCATGGGCAAAGCTTTGTCCGGCGTAGCCAGAGCGGCCCGGGAAAGGGGAGTGCCCGTCATTGCCCTTTGCGGCGCCCTGGGCGAAGGGTACCAGGCGGTGCATGCCGCCGGAATCCAGGCGGCAGTTCCCATTGTGTCCGGCCCCATGACCCGGGAAGAAGCCATGGCCAACGCCCGGCAACTTCTGACAGAAACGGCAGCCCGGGTGTTGCGCCTGCTGCTGACCTTGCCAAAGGACTGCTAAAAACTTATAATAAGGGCTCAAGGAGGTGTACTTATGGATTTAATGCTCTACAACACCCTGAGCAGGTCCAAGGAAAAGTTCATTCCCCTGGAACCGGGAAAAGCGGGCATGTACGTATGCGGTCCCACCGTATATGACTATGCCCACATCGGCAATTTGCGCTCGTACATCTTCGCCGACCTGCTCCGCCGGGTTTTGGAATACAACGGTTACGAAGTAACCCACGTGATGAATATCACCGATGTGGGGCACCTGGTCTCCGATGCCGACGAAGGGGAAGACAAGATGGCCGAAAGCGCCCGCCGGGAAAAAAAGACGCCCTGGGAACTGGCGGAATTTTACACCCGGGATTTCATGAACAGCATGGAGTTGCTCAACCTCAAGAAACCCACCATAGTGTGCAAAGCCACCGACCATATCCGGGAGATGATCGAGTTTACCCAGGGGCTTTTGGAAAAAGGCTATGCCTACCGCATTGAAGGCCAGGGCATCTACTTTGATGTCAGCAAATTCCCCGAGTATGGCAAACTGTCGGGCAATCGCCTGGAGGATCTGCAAGCCGGCGCCAGGGTGGCGGTGGACGAACGCAAGCGTCACCCTGCCGATTTTGCCCTGTGGAAAGACGCACCGCCAGAGCACATAATGCAGTGGCCCAGTCCTTGGGGACCCGGTTATCCCGGCTGGCATATCGAATGCTCCACCATGGCCATGAAATACCTGGGCAAGCAAATCGATATCCACACCGGCGGCATCGACCACATCCCCATTCACCACGAAAATGAAATTGCTCAGTCCGAAGCCCTTACAGGCAAGCCCTGGGTCAGGTACTGGCTCCACGGCGAATTTCTGCAGGTGGATGGCGGCAAAATGTCCAAGAGCCTGAATAACTTTTATACCCTTGCCACCCTGCAGGAGCGTAATATAGAGCCGCTGGCCTTCCGGTATTTCTGCCTCAATGCCCATTACCGCACGCCCCTGAACTTTACCTGGGACGGCATCGCCGCCGCCCAGAAATCTCTGGAACGGCTGCGGCAGGGCTATAACAACCTGCCCGACGACGGACAACCCGCACCTCCCCAAATGCTGGAAAGGTTCCATCGCGCCATCAACGACGACCTCAACGTGCCCCTGGCCCTGGCTTACGCCTGGGAGGCAGTGCGTTCTCCCTCACCCGGCGCCAAAGCCTTGCTGGACCGCTTCGATGCAGTCCTTGGCCTCAACCTCAACGCGCCTCAGGTGGCGAAGGAACTGCCCCCGGAACTGGCCAGGCTGCTGGAAGAGCGCAACCAGGCCCGGGCGGCCAGGAATTGGGCCAAAGCAGACGCATTGCGGGATGAACTGGCCCGCCGCGGGGTCACCGTTAAGGACACCAAGGAAGGCACGGTATGGGAATACAACCCGCCCGCATAAAAAGACACATCCTCCGGATGTGTCTTTTTTTATGTATACCCCCCCTCCCCACGGCATAAACATATGTACTCAGGGAGGGGAACAGTGTGAAACAGGTAATCGTAATGGGGGACACGTTTCAGTGGGGACACGAGATGGAGTTTTTGACGGACATGCTGCACCTGGCGGCGGCCCGGGTTATTACCGTGAACATTTCCGACAAACCGGGCCGGGCTGATCTCAACATGCGGGAAGTGCACAGGCTTTTTCCCGGCCTGACCCGGGAGCAGAGCGTCGCTGCCGCCATCGCCCGGCTGTACATTCAGGGCATCGCCGACGGGCTGCTGTGCATTCTGGGCAATGAACCTCAGCACTGCTCGGCAGCAGAAGCGGCCTTTGCGGCCCTGCCCTACGGCGCGCCCAAACTTGCCGTGCTCAGCGCGGACTGTGCCTGGCAAAGCGCCGATGACGTCGCCTGCATCCGTTTGCCCGGCCGGTACAACCGGCTCAATCCCGTTATCAAGATTTGCCTGGGCAATGCGGCCTTCGCCCTGCGCGGAATGACCCTGTGCAGCGCTGCCAGTTATTGCTCCTCCATTCCCACAGTGGCCTGCTGTTGTCCAGGCCTGGAACCGGCCCTGACCCAACTGGGCGTCAACTATCTCTCCTTTCCCCAAATCGACCGGCGCCTCCTCGGGTTGCTGCGCCAGGGCTATTGCCAGGGTCTGGCAGCAGAAGATACTCTGGCCGGGCTGGATGCCCTGTTGGAAATTGCCCTGGCCCGGGAAATCCCCACCGTCCTCTTGTGCAAAAATCCCGCGGACTCCTCTGGTCCCCTGGCAGCCTTAATAAACAAGCCCTACGTCGTCACCGTCAGCCCGCAGCCCTCCTGCCTTGACGCCGGGAACCCGGCAGCGGCGCCGCTCCGCTATGGAAGCCAGGCTTTTTACCTTTACGCTGCTAAAACTTTACAAAAATTGCTCAACTGACTGCAGGTATTTGCATTTTTTATATCTATTGGCTTTACCGCCCACTGAGGCAGTATTTATTGTATACTAGATATTGACAGGCACAACCAGGGTCAAGGGGGAGGGGAACAAATGCATCTGGACTACATACGGTCTTTCTGCAAGGTTGTGAAAGTGAAATCAATCACCAGAGCTGCCCGGGAAATGCACCTCAGCCAACCAGCCCTCAGTCTGCAGATCAACTGCCTGGAAAGCCGACTGGGCGCCAAGCTGCTTGAGAGGACTAACCGCGGGGTGAGGCTGACTCCGGCCGGTGAAATCGTCTACCTGCATGGCCAGAGATTGCTCAAGATCGTCGAAGCCATGGAACAGGACCTCAAAGAAATGCACAACCCGGCCAGCCGCAGTTTAAAAATCTCCGCTTCCCCTTACCCCGCCTCGTACATCCTGCCCGTCAAGATGCTGAAATTTACCAAGGCTCACCCGGAAAGACACTTTGCCCTGAACATCGCCCTGGTGGAACAGGTGATTGAAAATCTCGTCGACGGAACCGCAGATATTGGGATTATTTCCGGGCCCCCTCCCCCAGGAAGCAAGAGCGCCCTGGAAAACGAAAAAATCGACTGCTATTGCCTGGGCTATGATGAAATTGTCGCCGTCTGTCACAAGCACAGCCCCTGGGCGGGGAAAAAATACAGCATTGAGCAGTTGCCCGGTCTGCCGCTCATTTTGTTAAGCAAATCTTTCGGTTGCCGGGCCGCCGTTGAATTGGGCCTTGCTCAGCACAACATCCTGTCTGCCCAGCTGCGCATTGTCATGGAGATGGAAAGCTGCGCCGCCGTCATTAGCGCTGTCAAGGCCGATGCCGGCATCGGCCTGGTCCCCCGCCTGGCCTGCTTCGACATCGGCCAGCTGGAAACAGTCGAGATTAAGGGTTTAAACATTTTTGTCCCCATTAACCTTCTGGTCCGTTCCGCCCTGGCCAACACCTCCGGAGTCCAGGACCTCATCGCCAGCCTGCAGCTGGGAAATCTGTCCGCAAACCGCGAAGTCGGCGCTACAGATTGCTGACTTTCTTTTTTTTCCGGACATACTAAGCCGGGGTGAGCAAATGTCTTACGCAAAAGAGCAACGCTTGCAATCTGTGGCGGCGCCAGAATTGGCCCTGGTGGAAAAGCGCATGCGGGAAATTCTCCGCTGTCCGCCCCCGCTGCAGGCCATTGCCGAATATATCCTGAGTTTGGGCGGCAAACGCATCCGCCCCCTCCTGGTCCTGTTGTGCTCGGGCATCTATCCGGGCAGCCAGGCTGCGCGCATTGATATCGCCGCGGCAGCAGAACTGATCCATACCGCCTCCCTCCTCCATGACGACGTCGTCGACGCTGCTTCGCTGCGCCGGGGCCGGCCCAGCGTCAACCGCAGGTGGGGCAACTCTACCAGCGTATTGGCGGGCGATTTTTTATTCGCCCGGGCCTTTTCCCTGCTCTGCACCTATCCCCAGGCTCTGGATGCAATGGCAGAAGCTGTCGCAGCCATGTCCGAAGGAGAATTGCTCCAGCTCCACTCCCATTTTAACCCCGATATAACGCCGGAAACGTACGTGCGGAGCATTATCGGAAAGACTGCCAGCCTCCTGGCCGCCTGTTGCCAGTGCGGCGGCCTCGTCAGCGCCATGCCCGCCGCGAAAATACCGGCGCTTCGGGATTTTGGGCTCCACCTGGGCATCGCGTACCAAATCATCGACGACATCAGCGACTACGCCCTGGGCCACGACGAATCGGGCAAGCCGCGCGGCAACGACCTTAAACACGGAATCATTACCCTGCCCCTCATGCACTTGCTGGCCAACCCCCGCAGCCGCGGACGCGTGCTGGAACTTCTGCGGCAAAAGAGGCAACTGGCGCCGGAAATGCTGGCCGGGGAGCTGAGAGAAACCGGGGCCCTGGCCAAGTCCGCCCGGGCCGCCAGTCGCTACATACAGCAGGCCCTGGGAAAACTGGCTGTCTTCCCCGACACGCAACAGGTCCGCGCCCTGAAAAACCTTGCCGCCTGGTTGCAGGAGAAATGCGACCGGTTTTCACAGGACTCCGGCCCGCCGCAACACCCTGGCCAGCCCGCAGAGCACCCGGGGGCGCAACCCCGCCTCCGCTAGCAGCCGGCGGCCGGTGTCCCGCAGGACCGGGGAACGAGCTTTGGGATCGGACAAATACAGCGCCAGCAAACCGTCTGCCACCATGGTGTGAAATGCACTGTTGGCCAGGTGTTTTACCTCCTCCCGGGCCCGGGCATAAAACAAGAGCAGGCGCTGCAATTGCATTTCTTCACTGCTGTAGTACGAAACCAGGTTCATGTCTCCGTGAGCTTCGTCCTCTTCCTGGTCGATGAAATAATCCAGGAGAATGTGCAGGCCACATACCCAAGGCATGTAGGCCCGGTAAACGCCCCGGCAGTCCGGCGCCGCCGCCAGGCAAAAAACACCCAGGGTGGAACCGCAGGCGGCGGCGAATTCCCACCAGTACAAGCCGGGCATTGCCGCGGCATGGCGCCGATACAACCCCGCCAGCTTCTCTTCTCCTGTCTTCCGGCGCAAATGCTTGTAACTCTGCAGATCTATATACAGCCGGGTCAATTGCTGTGCCTGACGCCGGCGCCGCTCATCCAGGCCAATTTGCGCCAGCGCCGCCCGGCAATCGTCCACCAGGCGCCGCAGGTACCCGCCGTCCCCGCCCTCAGGAAAGAGGGCATAGTAATCGCCGCTTTGGAGAGGACGGTCTGTCAGACAGTCCAGCATAGAAGCATGGAGACGGCGAAAGGCCGGCTCCGATTGCACCCCCATGCGGTCGCACAAATTGTCCAGATAATCGCTGATGGTCTGAAAGGCGACGATAAACCGCAAGGCGTCGTCTTCTTTGTCCCGCCCGGCCAGCAGAGCGTAGACGCTGCCTCCCAGGCAGTGGAATTCCTTGTCCCGGATGCTGTCCAGGGCCTGCCGGGCCAAAGGGCCGGGGCAACCGGCCAGAAAATTTCTGTACTCCTTCAATTGCCTGCGCACTTTGGGGAAGTTGGCCAACATGCGGGCAATAAGCATATTTATGCGCTCCCATCCTTGACATCCGTTCAGCTTTGTCTTATTATATACCAACAAATGAGAGATTAAAGGCTGTGACGGGAAGCAGTAGCGGGAACGTCAGTAGCAGAGAGCCGGCCCTGGGCTGCGAGGCCGGTACTGGCTGCCCGTGAACTCAGCCCTGAGCCGGCAAAAGGTAGCAATTTTGCCCGGTGGCTCCGTTAACGCCGCAGAGTTGGCATTTTTATGCAACCAGGGTGGTACCGCGGGAACCCTCGTCCCTGACGGGGGTTTTTTGTTATCCGGACAACTGTGAAGGAGTGAGAAGGTGAGTTACGATTTCAAAGCAATTGAAGAAAAATGGAAGAAAGCCTGGGAAGAGCAGCAGCTCTATAAAACTGAAAAAGACCCTGCCCGGGAAAAATACTACGCGCTGACCATGTTCCCCTATCCCAGCGGCGACCTGCACATCGGGCACTGGTACGCCATGGTCCCCTCCGACGCCCGGGCCAGGTACAAACGCATGCGGGGTTACAACGTCCTCTTTCCCATGGGCTTTGACGCTTTTGGCCTGCCCGCCGAAAACGCCGCCATCAAGCACAATATCCACCCGGGAAAGTGGACCTACGCCAACATAGAACGGATGCGCAAACAACTGCGCTCCATGGGCGCCATGTTTGACTGGAGCAGGGAGATAATCACCTGCGATCCCCAGTACTACAAGTGGAACCAATGGCTGTTCCTGAAATTCTTTGAACACGGTCTGGCCTACAAAAAATTTGCCCCGGTGGACTGGTGCCCCACCTGCAACACCACCCTGGCACGGGAGCAGGTGGTAGGCGAAGACCGGGTCTGCGAACGGTGCGACACCCCGGTGGAAAAAAGGGAACTCAATCAATGGTTCCTGAAAATCACCGCCTACGCCGACGAGCTCCTGGATTTCAGCGGCATAGACTGGCCGGAGCGGGTTAAAACCATGCAGACCAACTGGATTGGCCGCAGCCAGGGCGTGGAGTTTACCATGCAGGTCAAGGGAACGGAAGAAAAGTTTTCGGTCTTTACCACCCGCATCGACACCATTTTCGGCATGTCTTTTGTGGTCCTGGCCCCGGAACATCCCCTGGTGGAAAAAATCACCAGTCCAGATTGCCTGGCGGCGGTAAAAGACTATGTCCGCAAAGCAACCAGGCGCACAGAAATTGAACGCCTCAGCACCGCCAAGGAAAAGGACGGGGTATTTACCGGAGCTTATGCCGTCCATCCTTACACCGGCGAGGACATCCCCATTTTCATCGCCGACTATGTCTTGATGAGCTACGGCACCGGTTCCATCATGGCCGTTCCTGCCCACGACCAGCGGGATTTCGACTTCGCCCGCAAGTACAACTTGCCCATTCCGGCAGTGATAGTTCCGCCCCAGGGCCTCCCCGACCCCCTGGCCGAAGCCTGGACGGGACCGGGCACGCTGGCCAATTCTGGACCCTGGTCGGGCCTGGACAACCAGGAGGCCATGAAAAAAATAGCCGACGACATTGAAGCCAGGGGCATCGGCTGCAGGAAGGTACACTACCGCTTGCGGGACTGGCTGATCAGCCGTCAGCGCTACTGGGGCACCCCCATCCCCATCATCCATTGCCCCCATTGCGGTCCGGTGGGCGTGCCCGAGGACCAGTTGCCGGTACTGCTGCCGGAAGATGCCGAATTCAGTCCCACCGGCGAGTCGCCGCTGCGCTTCCACAAGGAATTTCTGCACGCCCAGTGCCCGCAGTGCGGCGCCGATGCAGAGCGGGAAACCGACACCATGGACACCTTCTTCGATTCCTCATGGTACCAGTACCGCTACCTCAGCCCCCGGGACGACCGGCGCCCCTTTGACCCCCGGGAAGCGGAATACTGGCTGCCCGTGGATCAGTACACCGGCGGCATCGAACACGCCACCATGCACCTCCTCTACGTCCGCTTCTTTACCAAGGCCATGCGGGATATGGGTCTGACCAGCATTTCTGAACCCATGCGCGCCCTCTTCAACCAGGGCACCATTTTGGGCGAGGACTCGGAAAAGATGAGCAAATCCCGGGGCAACGTCGTGGCCCCCGACGACCTGGTGGAGAAGTACGGCGCCGATGTGGTGCGCACTTACCTGATGTTCATGGCGCCGTGGGAGCTGGGCGGTCCCTGGAGCAGCGAGGGCATCGGCGGCATCGCCAGGTTCCTCAACCGGGTCTGGCGCCTGGTCAGCGGCGAACCGTCCGGGCGCAAGCCCGAACCCATCTCCGAAACCGATTTCCAGCGCATTATCCACAAGACAATCCACCGGGTTACCAGCGACATGGAAAAATTTAAGTTTAACACCATGATCTCGGCCCTGATGGAATTCACCAACCACCTGTCCCGGCACCAGGGGTCCAATATCTGCGGCAGCGCGCTGTGGAAACAGGCCATCGATACCCTGTTGCTCCTGCTGGCGCCGGTGGCGCCCTTCCTGACCGAAGAACTCTGGCACCGGCAGGGATACAAACAGAGCATTCACCTCCAGTCCTGGCCCCAGTATGACCCGGCGTTGCTGGTCGAAGATACCGTTGAAATCCCCGTGCAAATCAACGGCAAGCTGCGGGACACCATCACTGTTCCCGCCGGCCTCAGCCAGGACGCAGCCGTAGCCGAAGCGCAAAAAAGCGGCAAAATCTGCAGTTTGCTGGAAAATAAAACAATAGTTAAAGTGATTTGGGTGCAGGATAAACTGATTAACCTGGTGGTAAAATGAAAATTATAACGGGTATAGCTTTCACCGCGCCTCCAATACTATAAAGGAGGAGGTGAAAATCTTGCGCGTAAACAAAAGCGACAGTGCTATTCCCCGGGTCAAGTGCGTCGTCAACACCTGCCGTTATTACAGCAGCGGCGACCACTGCCTGGCCTCGCAAATCGAAATTCAGCCCCCCAATGCCAACGATACCGAACAAACTGACTGCGCAACATTTTCACCTAAACACTAGATTCAATAAAAAGCAGGTCCCCTTTTGGACCTGCTTTCAATATATAATTTGCCTTTAACCGTTGAGCTCGACGATATCCCGATCCGACAGGACGTAATCGTGGTTGACGGCCTGACCGTCAAATTTGGCGGAACCCCACACCCTGGCGGTGCGCAGGTTTTCGGCGATGTCCTTGTGGATGGATTCAGCCAAATCGTACACCGTGCTGCCCTGGGGCAGGATAAAGGGCCGGTCGAGGTCGGGCTTTTTCCCCGGCTTCTTGGTGTAGACACGAATAACCTGGAGGCGCCGGAACAACAAGGGGCCGATTTGCTGCAGGTTTTCCCCGGTGCTGGCCGAAACCGGCAGAATGTCGGGACAATCGGGCACCAATTCCCGGATCAGCCCGATCATCTCGGCACTGTCCGCCAAATCGGACTTGTTGCCCAAAACCAGCACCTTGTCCCGGGTTAAAGCCCGCACGCCCGGAGGCACTTCGTCCCTGAGGATTCGCTTTTCCTGCAGAAACTTTAACATGGCATCCAGGTGTTCGACACAGTCGTGATCGGACAGGTCCACCACCAGCAGGAGCATGTCGCTGTTGCGCAAAGCAGCGGTAAAATTGCCCGATATGCCTTCGGGCATAAAAGGCGGAGCGTCGACCAGCTGAATGCCCACGTCTTCAAACTGCATCATGCCCGGGACCGGCAGAGCAGTGGCAAAGGGATATTCCGCCACCTGAACCCGGGCGTTGGTCAAGGCGCCGACCAGGGCCGACTTGCCGGCGTTGGGCCAGCCCAGCAGGAAAATCTGGCCTGCGCCCTGGCGCTCAATGAGAAAAGGATCTTCCTGGCGGCTGCCTCCGCCTTTGGGCTTTTCCCCTTCTCTGCGCAACCGCGCCAGGCGCTTTTTAATATCCGCCTGCAGCTTTTCGGTTCCTTTGTGCTTGGGGATGGTGGCCAGCATCTCTTCCAGCGCAGCCAGCTTTTCTTCGTAGGTAGTCGCTTTTCGGTATGCTTCTTCGGCAGCGTGGTATTGCTGAGTAAGATTAGCAGGCACAGTATCCCTCCTAAGCCAATTCTATCTCCGCAGCCAGCGAAACCGCGGAAAACCTGCCGCTATGGACGCCATCAGCGGCAGCAGGATGAGGCCGATGGGGCCGAACAGTTTCAGGCCGAAAAAGACAGCCAGTATAGCTACAATGGGATGAATGCCGAGATTGCGGGAAAGCAGTTTGGGTTCCACAATTTGCCGCACGATGAGAATAACGGCATAAAGCAACGCCAACATTATGGCGATGAAAAATTTCCCGGCTATAAAATACCATATTATCATCGGCACCAACAAGGTTCCGGCGCCGAGTATGGGCAACAAATCGAAGATGGCAATAAGGGCGCCGTAGACCAAAATATAAGGAACTCCCAGAAGGGCAAAGGCCAGCATGCAGATGGCAGCGGTAATGGTAATCAGGAAGAACTGGGCCTTGATGTAACCGTGGATTGACCTGATAACTTTGTCGACGTTTTCGGCGGCCCGGGGTACCAAATTGAGCACCCACTTCTTGTCGTAGAGCAGGTAAAAAGTCAGGATGAGAGTGGCCAAAAAAGCCACAAAGACGCCGGGCAAAGTGCCCAACAGGGACAACCCCGAACTGATGACAGTCTTGGCCACTTCCTGCAAAGTCTGAATGCCCCGCAGGATAACCTCGTCCAGGATAAGCGAAAAAGATTCTTCGTATGCCGTCCCCTCGACCAGCGGCCAAATCTTTTCGTTAAACAGGTTTTGTAAAGTGGCAACCAGGGTGGAAAAGTTGCCCACAAAGCCTTCGGCCTCCCGGTACAGGCGGTGAATGCTCCACCAGATTGCCCCCGCCAGCAGACCATACGCGGGAATGGTCACCATCAAAGTGGCGAGCATTCTGGATTTGACCTTCCTATGTAATAAATCCACCAGGGGCATGAGCAACAGAGTCAGGAGAACTGCAATCATTACCGGCGTCAGCAGAGAGGCAATGGTCCTGCCGTACTCCAGCAACAGAAACAATGCGCCCAGCACTGTCAGCCCCCGCAACACTACGACCGCTTTCCGGTCCATTCCAACACCTCATCCCGATAAATTGACAACCCCAGCTACAGTATGCGATAATACCCTGCTTCACAACTGAAGCTAAATAAAAACACCGCCTTTTGGCAGTGTTGCTAGCGGGAAGCCGAGCAAGCGTGTAAGCCGGGTTCTGTACTCCTGTGCAGGAGTGGCAGCCATCTATCTACGATGCCAGTTGCCTGGCACCTCCAGCGACCATACCCGAGGGGCGGACGGGCCATCCTTAATCCCTCCTATTTGGTCTTGCTCCGGGTGGGGTTTACCAAGCCAGCCAGTCGCCAGGCTGCTGGTGCGCTCTTACCGCACCGTTTCATCCTTACCTTTAAAAAAAGGCGGTTTGTTTTCTGTGGCACTTTCCTTGAGGTCGCCCTCACTGGACGTTTTCCAGCACCCTGCCCTGCGGAGCCCGGACTTTCCTCAACTTAAAAAAGTCGCGGCTGCCCAGCTTGCTCAACTTCTGTCGCTACTACTTTACCATATTCGTCAGTCCCGGTCAAAGGCAAACACTGTCAAAAGATTATGCTATTTTTTTGCCATTTTAAGAATCAGTTCCGCCAGCTTGCTGCCCGCTTCGGGTCTGCCCATATTTTTGGCTGCCGCCGCCATGTCGTCCAGACGCCGGGCATCTTCCAGCACAGCCAAAATTTCCCGGGCAAACTTTTGTGCATTTAAATCCTTCTCTTCCACTACGATGGCGGCGC
Source organism: Bacillota bacterium (assembly GCA_012523545.1). Classification (GTDB taxonomy): domain Bacteria; phylum Bacillota; class Proteinivoracia; order UBA4975; family UBA4975; genus JAAYIH01. Next base: position 14,303 of record JAAYIH010000036.1, on the reverse strand, counting down.
CCTGGGCGGCCATGGCCCGGGCATTGTGCAACTGATGATCGTCGGTGACATTGGGAGAAGGAATCAACAGGGACGGACGTCCCGCGGCGGTAATTTCGTGCACCATGCCGCCGGATCTGGCCACAATGAGGTCGCAGGCAGCCATGGCAACGGGAATGTTATGGATAAAATCCGCCAGTTGATAGCGTTGCGCCTGCTCTGGGCGCAATGGCAGCTTTTCCCTCTCCCGGCTTACCCAGTCATAATAGCGGCTGCCGGTGACGTGCATCAAAATAATCCCGGGCCTGCCGACAATGGCAGGCGCCGCTTCCAGGGTTACCTGGTTAATCTTTTCCGCCCCGCCGCTGCCGCCCACCACCAGTACCAATCTGTCTTTGGCTTTAAGATTAAGGGACCGGCGCGCCTCAGCGCGCGAAGTCTCAAAAAACTCACGGCGCACGGGATGGCCGGTAACCACAGCCTTGGCAGCGGCTCCAACCCGGGCCACGGCTTCGCTATGACTCACCGCCACAATGTCCACCCGCCGCGCCAACAGTCTGGTAGTCAAGCCAGGGAAGGCATTCTGCTCATGGATGAGAGTGGGTATTTGGGCCAGCGAAGCAGCCAGCACCACCGGCCCGGAAACATATCCGCCGGTGCCCACCACCACATCGGGCTTGAACCGGCTGATTATCCTGCGGGCGCCCAGCACCGAAGCAAACGCCTTATAAGCAGTGACGATATTACGCGGCGAAAAACTGCGCTCAAAATAGCGCACATCCACGTACTCAATCTCGTAACCCAACCGGGGCACCACTTTGCTCTCCAGCCCGCGGCGGGTGCCGACAAACAATATTTTGGCGTTAGGTTCCCTGCGCCGAATTTCCTCGGCGATGACGATGCCGGGAAAGACGTGCCCGCCGGTTCCCCCGCCGGTCAGCAATACCTTGACGCTTTTCTCAGGCATACTAATCTCCTTGTCCTTTATTTACTGCTTCCGCCAAAACCAGTATTCTGCCGCAACTGCTGCAACGGGTATATTGTCCGCCCTTTTTCAGAGCATTGACATTAAGCACCGTTTGCGTCATTCCGCAACCGCTGCAGCAATCGCCTTTAAGCGTTGCCATGGGCCGCTTTTTTTGCGCTACCAGGTCGTTGTAAATCGCCATCATGTAGTTGGGAATGATGGCCCGCAACTCTTCCCGCCTCTGTTTTAAATCCCCGTAGGCTGCGCGAATTTCCTCCAGACGCAGGTTCATGCGGTTGTTGCGGGAGCGCTTTTGTTCTTCCAGGCGCTGAAAGCGGCGGGTCTCATCGGCAATCCTTTGCTCCAGTTGGTCCAGTTCCTCGATGGTGCTCAACTGCCTGTCCTCTAAAACTGCTTTTCTCTTTTCCAGTTGTTCAATGTTTTGCTGGATGGAAATCAGTTCTTTGCTCTGCCCGCCTTCCTCATACAACTGGCAGTTAAGCTGTTCCAATTTACGGGATATCTGCTCGATCTCAGCCACGGTTTCGTCGTGATTTTTTTTGGCCGTTCGCCACTGCTCCCGGGCCTCGTTCAGGCTTTTTTGGATTGCGGCAAGTTCGTCGTCCTTGTCCCTGGCCAGCAGTTCCTTGAGTTGGGCCCATTCCCGACGCAGCTTGACCATTTCAATTTCAGTATTTTGCAGTTCCCACATATCCTTGAGGCACTCCACGCTTAGTCCCCCTCTCCCTCGCAAAATGTGCAGCTCTGCCAACGCATTGGGTTGGTGCTGCCGGGATAACGGGTTATCACTATTTCCCCGGGAAGGTTGCTCCGCAAATGGGCTTCTGCTTTGTATAAAACGGGATACTCGCTGGCATAGTGGCCGGGATCGATTAAGGCCAGACCCGTTTGCTGGGCATCCAGGGCCTGATGGTGGTCGATGTCCCCGGTAATCAGGACGTCTGCTCCCCGGCGCCGGGCCAGGTCCACATACCGCCCGCCACTGCCGCCGCAAAGAGCCACCCTGCGCACCGGTTTGTCCACATCTCCGCAGATCCGAAGCTGGGCGCAGTGGAGAACCCGGGCCACCTTTTGGGCCAAGGCCCCGAGGTTCATGGTTTGCGGCAATACGCCCAGGCGCCCCAGGCCGAAGCTGGCATCCATGGCCAGCGGGAACAGGTCGTAGGCAATCTCTTCATAGGGATGCGCCGACCGCATGGCCGCCAAAACTGCCTCCAGCCGGTAGGACGGCACCAGGGTTTCCAGCCGGGCTTCTTCCACCTGCTCCAGTTTGCCCGGTTCCCCCATCCAGGGATTTGCCCCTTCCCGGGGCAGAAACGTCCCTGTGCCCGGGGCGGCAAAGGTACAGTGGGAATAGTTGCCGATCCAGCCGGCGCCGGCATCGCCCAGAGCCTGCCGCACCTGGTCCAGGTGGGTCAGAGGCACAAACACCGCCAGTTTAAAGTAATGGCCCTTCTGGGGGTCCAGCACTTCCACATCTTCCAGGCCCAGCAATTGGGCCAGGACGTCGGATACCCCGCCCTGAACCATGTCCAAATTGGTATGCATGGCGTAAATGGAAATCTTGTTGGCCAGGGCCAGTTCCAGAATCCTGCCGGCGGGGGTTTCGAGGTCGACCCTGCTCAATTTATGAAAGAGGAAAGGATGATGGGCTACGACCAGGCCATAGCCGTTGTCGGCGGCATATTGCAGAACTTCCGCCGTAACGTCCAGAGTCAGGAGGATTTTTTCCACCGGTTGCTGCCGGCTGCCCGCCTGCAGGCCGGAATTATCCCAATCCGCCTGGATTTCAACAGGCGCCAAAGTTTCCAGGACAGAGATAATTTGTCCGGTCGTTACAGCCAAGACAACACCTCCTCGAGATACCTGGCTCTCTCTTCCAGTTGCCTCACCCGCTCCCGGGCCGCAGCGGAATGGCTGGCGTAGGCCGCGGCCTTGCGCAAACGCCGGAGCCGCTGTTCCAGCATGGGCTTTAACAGGGGATGCTTTTTCGCCAGCAAAACCGGCCCTATTTCATCGGAAAAATCCTGCCGTTCCATCCCCTGTCCCCGCCGGGCAACGATAATTTCATAAAACCTGGCGCCTTCCTGGGCTATGTCTTCATCGACAATGGCAAACCCGTTGTCGGCCAGCCACCTTCTGACCAGACCGGCGTCGGTCATGGGCTGCAACACCAGGGAGACAGCGGCAGAAATAATGTCCTTGCCCCTGGCCAGGATGGAACAGATGGTTTCGCCTCCCATGCCGGCGATGACCACCGTGTCCACATCATCTTCAGGTTTTATGGCCTCCAGACCATCGGCCAGGCGCAGGTCCACGGCTTTCTCCAGATTAAAAAGCTTAAGGGTTTGAGCTGCTGCAGTCAGCGGCCCCTTATTGTTGTCGCTGGCAATAACCCGCCTGGCCAGGCGGTTAACCAGCAAATAAACGGGTATATACGCGTGGTCGCTGCCAATATCTGCCACTGCAGAGCCCGGCGGAATCTTATCGGCAATGGCCTGCAGCCTTGGCGTCAGCTTCATTCTGAACACCCCGCTCGCCTTCAAGCTGGTATACCCAAGACAAGACCTGTTATATAGTATATTTCCATACACATCCGGTAAATTCCTTTTACAAGCAAAAAAACACTGCCTGGGCAGTGTTTTTTTCATGGTGACCCCTAGGGGATTCGAACCCCTGAATGCCAGCGTGAAAGGCTGGTGAGTTAAACCACTTCTCCAAGGGGCCATTCCGTTGGTGGGCCCACCTGGATTCGAACCAGGGACCGACCGGTTATGAGCCGGTTGCTCTGACCAGCTGAGCTATAGGCCCAAAAAATGGCTCCCCAGGCAGGATTCGAACCTGCAACCTACCGGTTAACAGCCGGTTGCTCTACCGTTGAGCTACTGAGGAATGCCATGACATTAGCAATTATACTCGTTTTAAAAGTTTTAGTCAAGACCCTATTCCAGGTAATCCTTTAAACGCTTGCTGCGACTGGGATGCCTGAGCTTGCGCAAAGCTTTGGCCTCAATTTGCCGAATGCGTTCGCGGGTGACATTAAACTTTTTGCCAACTTCTTCCAGCGTGCGCGGCTTGCCGTCGTCGAGACCAAAGCGCAAGCGCAACACCTTTTCCTCCCTGTCAGTCAGGGTATGCAAAACGTCTTCCAGCTGTTCCTTGAGCAGTTCAAAGGCAGCGGCATCGGAAGGCGCCAAAGCTTCCTGGTCTTCGATGAAATCCCCGAGATGGCTGTCATCCTCTTCGCCAATGGGGGTTTCAAGGGATACTGGGTCTTGGGATATTTTCAAAATCTCCCGGACCTTGTCGGGAGTCATATCCATATGTTCGGCAATTTCCTCAGCCGTGGGTTCCCGTCCCAATTCCTGGACCAGTTGCCGGGACACGCGAATCAGCTTGTTGATGGTCTCCACCATGTGCACCGGAATGCGAATGGTCCGCGCCTGGTCGGCGATGGCCCGGGTAATGGCCTGGCGGATCCACCAGGTGGCGTAGGTGCTGAATTTGAAGCCGCGCCGGTAGTCGAATTTATCCACCGCCCGCATCAGGCCCAAATTGCCCTCCTGGATCAGGTCCAGAAAGGACATGCCCCGGCCCACGTAGCGCTTGGCAATGCTGACCACCAGGCGCAAATTGGCCTCCACCAACTGCCGCTTGGCATTTTCGTCTCCGGCTTCCATGGCCTTGGCCAGCTCAATTTCTTCATCGGCAGTGAGCAGGGGGACCCTGCCTATTTCTTTGAGGTACATGCGCACCGGGTCGGTGACGCTGATGCCGTCGGGAAGCGCAAAATCCAAATCGTCTTCTTCGTGCTTGCCCTCATCGTCGACATCGGGAGTTTCGTCGCTGTCCACCATGTCGATGCCCAGTGCCGCCAGCTTTTCATAGAAAGCTTCTATCTCGGTGGGACTCATGTCAAATTCGTGCAGTTCATCCATAATTTCTTTATTGGTCAATATCCCCCGCTTCTTGCCGCGGGAGATAAGTGCCTGCTGAGATTCATTGAGTTTTTCCCATTGGCTGGTCATTATATCATGTCCCCCCTTCCCGGAGAGTGGATATTGGGTCACAGATTAGATTATATTCGGTGCAAAGCCAAAAACTCCTGCCTTTTGCAAAAAACTTTTCCAGGCAGTGGTCATTATCATAATTCGCTTTCACAATCAGTATATCCTGCTCCTGCAAAAAAAAAATTCACATCTATTATCGACAATATTTAGTAAATTATACTCACAGCAATTGCCACGGAGTGGGCAAAAAGTGGCGTTTGTAGACGGCAACCACATAGCGGTCGGTCATCCCGGCGATGTAATCGCATATTCCCTGGCGGATGTCGTCCTGGCGGTAAACTTCCGGCAATTCCTGGGGGTTGTCCACAAAGTAATGGTAGACCTGGTTTATGACGTGTTTTGCTTTGCCCTCTTCCAGTTTGGGACTGGAACCGACGTAGACGTTGTCGAACATAAAGTTGCGCAGGCAGTCCAGGATTTCGGCCATTTCGGCGCCCAGGGATATACCGCCTTCCTGGCTGTTGGCAATGAGGGCTGTGACCATGGCATTGATGCGTTGCGAATTGGTATCGCCCAAGACCTTGATGCAATGCCGGGGCAGGTCTGCCGGCGTGATGATGCCCGCCCGCAATGCGTCGTCGATGTCGTGGTTGATGTACGCCACCCTGTCACAAATCCGCACAATTTGCCCTTCCAAAGTCTGGGGCATTCCCGGCCCCGAATGGTGGAGAATCCCGTCCCGCACTTCCCAGGTCAGGTTGAGCTTTTCCAGGTGGTCCACCACCCGCAGGCTCTGCTGGTTGTGACGAAAGCCGCCGGGATGAATCCTGTTCAGTTCGTCTTCTCCGGCATGGCCAAAGGGAGTATGTCCCAGGTCATGGCCCAGGGCAATGGCCTCGGTAAGGTCTTCGTTGAGCCTGAGCGCCCTGGCCACAGTGCGCGAGATTTGAGCCACTTCCAAAGTGTGGGTAAGACGCGTGCGGTAATGATCACCTTCGGGAGCAATAAAGACCTGGGTCTTGTGCTTGAGGCGCCGAAAGGCCTTGCAGTGGGTGATCCTGTCCCTGTCCCGCTGGAAGTCGGTGCGGATGGCACATGGTTCTTCGGGAACTTGCCGGCCCTTGCTGGCGCTGCTCAAAGTCGCCCGGGGAGATAAATATTTCCTTTCCCATTCTTCCTGAGCCAGACGCAATTTTATCACCCCCGTCTATTTATTTCAACAACTCCGGCGGTATTCCTTCCGCGCCCCAATTCAACTAATTGCCATTGCCCGTCCCAATAATCTTCTATATACTTAATACTAATAGTATTCCTTGGCTGAGGTGGTACAATTTGAAAAAAATTTTCGCCTTTTTAACCGCAGTCCTGATATTGTGCACAACCTATGCAGCAGCCGGCCCGGAACCGGAAGGATGCAGCGCATATCTGTTAATGGACTTTGAAACTGGACAAGTCCTGGAGGCATACAACATCGACGCAGCGCTGCCGCCCGCCAGCATTACCAAGCTCATGACCATGCACCTGGTCTTTGAGGCCCTGGCCAACGGCCAAATCAGCCTGGCCGATGAAGTTAAAGCCAGCGCCAACGCCTCCAACTTCGCCCCCGACGAATCCCAGATCTTTTTGGGTACCGGCGAAGTGCTTACGGTGGAAGAGCTGCTCAAGGCGGTGGCTACCATCTCCGCCAACGATGCGGGCACCGCCCTGGCCGAGCACATCGCCGGCAGCGAAAGCGCCTTTGTCGCCATGATGAATGAAAAAGCCCGGGAGCTGGGCATGGCCAATACCACTTTTGTCAATTCCCACGGCCTGCACCATCCCGACCACGTCATGTCGGCCCGGGACATCGCCATCCTGACCCGGGCAACGATTATGAGTTACCCCGAAATCCTGGACTACTCTTCAATTAAATTCGTGCGCCTGGAGCGGGACAAACGCTATGTGCGCCAGGGCTACTTCGACATGCCCTCCACCTTTGCCGGCCTCATCGGCTGGCGGGGCCTCGACGGCCTGAAAACCGGCTGGACCCCGGAAGCCAAACGCTGCATTGTCGTAACTGCCGAGGAAAACGGACGCAGGTACATCGCCGTGGTCATGGGGGCCGAAACCACCGCCGCCCGGGATCAAAAGGTCAAAGAACTGCTGAGCCTGGGCCTGGACCACTATGCGCCCCGGAAAGTGCTGAGCAGCGACGACGTTATTGAAACCATTAAAATAAAAAACGCCAAGGTTATGAACCAGCCGCTGGTACCGGCACAGGATGTCACCCTGGTCATGCGCCGGGACATGACCGAAGCAGACTTTGAGCGCCAGGTATCCATCCGGCCCGGATTAAAAGCCCCATTAAACAAGGGCGATGCGGTCGGGACCCTGACCTACACCCGGAACGGAGAAGAGGTGGCCTCCGTCGACCTGGTGGTGCAACAGGACGTGGGCAAAGCCAACTTCCTGGTGCGCTCCCTGCGCTTCCTCAGCGACGTTTTCGCCGACCTGGGCAAATGGATACTGGGCCTGCTGGATTAGAGGCCAGGCCTTGCACAAAACAGAGCGGACACTTGTCCGCTCTGTTTGTTGCAGTCGCCCGCGCCCGGTTACTCAAGGGCAAAAACATACCTGACCAGGACAAAGGGTTTGCCGCCCAGGTTTATTTCCCTGGTGGCGCCGTCCCAAACATAACCGTATATTTCGTAAAACCTTCTCGCCCTGGTGTTCTCGGCCATAACCCAAAGGGTGACGGTGCGGCATGACAATTCTCTGAGCCTGTTAACGGCAAAATCCATAAGCTTTTTGCCGTACCCCCGGCCCCAGTACTCGGCCAGCACGTATATGGCATGGATTTCGCCGACGCTGGCGTCGGCATCGTCGTCCTGGGAATTGCCCAGCGCCAGCATGCCCACCGGTTGCCGGTCCAGGTAAGCTATATAGTATTCTTCGGCGCTGGCGGGTATGGTGGTGCGAAACATCTCTGCCCGTTTTTCCGGGGTAAAATTATCCAGGAACTCCTGCGGAACAAGGCCGTGGTAGGCCGCATGCCAGGACATGGCGTGGACGTAACCGATGTCTTCAGCCCTGTCCGCCGTCGCGCGTACAATCTCCATTCCGGCGCTCCCTCCCCAATCAGTTGTCTCCAAAAGAGGTCGCAAAACCCGGTCGGTCAATGCCATTATAACCCATTATTTTCCCCCTCTCCACCGTGTCCGCGCAAAATACAAAAAATTGCGGGGTTGCCAATGGGCAACCCCGCGCCATGTACGGGACTTACTTTAACGCTGCCTGGGCGGCGGCCAGGCGGGCCACCGGCACTCGATAGGGCGAGCAGCTGACGTAGTCCATCTTGAGGCTGTGGCAGAACTGGATGGAGCTGGGTTCGCCGCCGTGCTCGCCGCAGATGCCGATCTTGAGGTTGCTCTTTTTGCCCCGGGCCAGGTTGACGGCAATCTCCATCAGCTTGCCGACGCCCTGGCGGTCGAGGACGGCAAAGGGGTTGTCGGGAAGGAGCTTTTCCGCCAGGTAGGCGGGGAGGAACTTGCCCTCGGCATCGTCGCGGCTGAAACCGAAGGTAGTCTGGGTGAGGTCGTTGGTGCCAAAGGAGAAAAAATCTGCGTGTTGGGCAATTTCGTCGGCGGTGACGCAGGCCCTGGGCAATTCAATCATGGTCCCGATGAGGACGTCCAGCGCGCGGCCGGTCTCCCGGGCAATGCGGTCCCGGGTCTCACTGACCAGCGCCCGCATCCGCTCCAGTTCGTTGCTGTGGGAAACCAGGGGAATCATGATTTCTGCTTTGACCTCAACCCCTTCTTCCAGCAACTGTACGGCAGCATTGAGGATGGCCTCAACCTGCATCAGGTAAATTTCCGGGTAGAGCAGGCCGAGACGGCAGCCGCGGTTGCCCAGCATGGGGTTGGCTTCCTGCAGGTTTCTCACCCGGCGCAACAGCCGGCGGGTCTCATCCAGCTTGTCGGCATCGCCGTGCCCGGCTTCCAGCAGGGCAACTTCCACCGCCAGTTTTTCCGCCGAAGGCAGGAACTCGTGGAGCGGGGGATCCAGCAGACGGACAGTGACGGGCATGCCGGCCATGGCTTTAAAAATGCCGTAAAAATCTTCCTGCTGGATGGGCAGCAGCCTGGCCAGGGCCGCCTTGCGCTGTTCCTGGGTATCCGCCAGGATCATTTCCTGCACGATGGGCAAACGGTCGGTGGCCATAAACATGTGCTCGGTGCGGCAAAGGCCGATACCCTCTGCGCCGAACTCCCTGGCCCTGCGTGCATCTTCGGGAGTATCGGCATTGGCCCTGATGCCCAGCGTCCTGACCTCGTCGGCCCATTGCAGCAAGGTATTGAACTCGGGGCTGAGGACCGGTTCGATGAGGGGCACCTGGCCGCGGATAACCCGGCCGGTGGCGCCGTCGATGGAAATCTCGTCGCCCTTTTTCAGGACCAGGTCTCCAACCTCGACGGTCTCGGCCTTGAGGTCAATTTTCAGGGCTTCGCACCCGCACACGCAGGGCTTGCCCATGCCCCGGGCCACCACGGCGGCATGACTGGTCATGCCCCCCCGGGAGGTGAGAATGCCCACTGCCTCGACGATGCCGTGGATGTCGTCGGGGGTGGTTTCCGGCCGGACCAGGATGATCTTTTCACCCTGGGCGCCCAGCCGCTCCGCCTCGTCGGCATCGAAGACTATCTTGCCGCAGGCGGCGCCGGGCGAAGCCGGCAGGCCTGTAGCGATGATGTCCAGCCTGGCCTCGGGGGCCACCTGCCGGTGAAGGAGGCTGTCCAGCTGTGCTGCATCCACCCGCAACAGCGCGGTTTTTTTGTCGATGAGCCCCTCGGCCACCATGTCGACGGCGATCTTTACCGCCGCCCGGGCAGTGCGCTTGCCCGCCCGGGTCTGTAGGATAAAGAGCTTGCCCTTTTCAATGGTAAATTCTATGTCCTGCATGTCCCGGTAGTGGTTTTCCAGGAGGGCGCAAATTTCATTGATCTGCCGCCACGCATCCGGCATCAGTCTTTCCAGCTCAGCAATGGGGTTGGGCGTCCGGATTCCCGCCACCACATCTTCCCCCTGGGCATTGAGGAGAAACTCCCCGTAGAGAACCTTTTCTCCGGTAGAGGGGTTGCGGGTAAACAACACCCCGGTGCCGGAATCGTCGCCGGCGTTGCCGAAGACCATCTCCTGGACGTTGACGGCCGTGCCGTAATGCTCGGGGATTTTATTAATGCGCCGGTATACTATGGCCCGGTTATTATTCCAGGAATCGAAGACTGCCTGCACAGCCATCTTCAGTTGTTCCATGGGCTCTTCGGGGAAAGGTTTGCGGGTTTGCCGGAGCACGATGTCCTTATATGTTTTGACCAGCTCGGCCAGATGTTCCGCCCCCAGCTGGGTGTCATCCACGGCGCCGGCCTTTTGCTTGAGCTTGCTCAGCTCGTTTTCGAAATCGTGGTGAGGTATGCCCATAACGACGTCGCCAAACATCTGGATAAAGCGCCGGTAGCAGTCCAGGGCAAAGCGGCGGTCGCCGGTGACCCTGGCCAGGGCCTCCGCCGTGGTATCGTTTAAACCCAGGTTGAGGATGGTATCCATCATTCCGGGCATGGAAACCGGGGCCCCGGAGCGCACTGAGACCAGGAGGGGATTATCCGAGCTGTTGAACTGCTTGCCCGTCCTGGCCTCCAGCTCCGCCACTGCTTGCCGGATTTCAGTGAGCAGCTCCGGCCACAGCTGGCGTCCCTCGTCGTAGTAGCGCCGGCACGCCCGGGTATTGATGGTAAACCCCGACGGGACGGGCAGGCCCAGGCGTGTCATTTCCGCCAGGTTGGCCCCCTTTCCCCCCAGCAGTTCTCTGTCTTCAGCGCTACCTGCACTGAAGGGCGCGACAAAGTTACTCATCTTCTCTTTGCCTCCTTATCAGTTCTAGTAATTTGCCGGCTGTTTCTTCCACTGCCTTGTTGGTTACATCAAAGATGGGGCAACCGATTTTCTTCATTATCCCTTCGGCATACTCCAGCTCTTCCAGAATCCGCTCCAGAGAAGCGTAGGCGGATTGATGATGCAAGCCCAGAGACAGCAGCCGTTCCTTGCGGATTTCGTAAAGCTGGTTGGGAGAGATGGTCAGTCCCACTACTTTGGTGCGGTCGAGCCTGAACAATTCTTCCGGCGGCTGGATTTCCGGAACCAAAGGCACGTTGGCCACTTTGATCTGCTTGTGGGCCAGGTACATGCTCAGGGGCGTCTTGGAAGTGCGGGAAACCCCGATGAGAACCAGGTCGGCCAGGGCCAGCCCCCGGGGATCTTTGCCGTCGTCGTATTTGACGGCAAACTCAATGGCCTCCACCCGCCTGAAATACTGGGCATCCAGCCTGCGCACCAGGCCGGGCTCCAGGCGGGGCTCGCCGGGCATAACCCGTGACAAGGCCTCCATGGTCGGCCCCATGATGTCCACGTGGGGAATCCCGTATAGTTCGGCGTATTTTTTCACCAGCCGGCGCAATTCCGGCATTATCACGGTGTAGACAATAATGCCTCCGGTATCCCGGGCTTCTTCTGCCACTTCGGCGACGGTTTGCTCATCGTTGACATAGGGAACGCGGCGGATTTCCGCACTGTTGCCGTTATACTGGCTGATGGCGGCTTTGGCCACCAGCTCGGCGGTTTCTCCGATGGAATCCGAGAGTATATAAACCACGGGTTTTCTGTCCTGGTCCTTCACAAAATCTCACCTTCCTCAAAGTAGCCTTGCGCCATTTCATCCAGCAATTTCAGTACGATGCTTAAATCGAATCTTCCCGTTGCCCGCTTGCCGTCTTTGAGCACCGGCAGGCAGGAAACCTGGCTTTCCTTGAGTTTCTCCAGCGCAGTGGCGACGGAATCCGCCTCATCCACCCAAATTACCTGAGGAAGACGGGTCATCACCATTTCCACCGGCATCGCCCGCAGGTCGGGCTTGCCCAGCGCCACCTTCAACAAGTCTTTGCTGGTCAGCACGCCTTGCAGGTGCCCCTTGCCGTCCACCACGAACAAAGTGCTGGAGTCTTCCAAAAACAGGGTGACGACGGCCTCATAAGCCGAGTTGCCCTGCTGGATGACAACGGGCAGGGCCTTGACATCCCTGACCTTTATTGTCTCCAGCATCTGGGCAACCAAACTCCCCGTCTTGGCGCCCGGGTAGTAATAACCCACCCGGGGCCTGGCTTCCAGCAACCCCGTCATGGTCAGAACAGCCAGATCGGGACGCAGGGTTGCCCGGGTAAGGCGAAAGTGTTCGCCGATTTCGTCCCCGGTAATCGGCCCCTTCTCTTTGACCAGTTTCAGTATTTCCCTTTGGCGTTTGCTGAGTCGAATGGCCATCACCACCAATTATGACATACTAATTCGCCAAAAATCCACAACTATATTATACTATTTGCCCGCCATCCTGTCTCCCCTGCGGGCAAATTTTTTTAACGCCCGCACTTCCCGGGGGGTTAACTCCCGGTACTGGCCGGGCTTGAGATTGCCCAGGGTCAAAAAGGCAAACCTGACCCGCTCCAGGCCGGTGACCTTGTGCCCCACGGCCTGGAACATCCGCTTGATTTGCCGCTTGCGCCCTTCGTGGATGGCCATCTCCACCACCGTCTCTGCTCCGCGAAGGCTGAGCAGGCGCAGGCGGGCGGGAGCGGTGGGCCCGTCATCCAGTTCGATGCCCCGGGCCAGGCGCGCCAAATCCTGCTGGGAAACCCGCCCGGCCACGGTGACCCGGTAGACCTTTTCCACCTGGCTGGAGGGATGCAACAGGGCGTTGGTCAGCTCGCCGTCATTGGTGAGCAGGAGCAGCCCCCGGGTATCCAGGTCCAGACGCCCCACCGGGTAAACCCGGGGCCATGGAGGTACCAAATCGGTTACTTTGGGGCGGCCGTGGGTATCTGCCGCTGTGGAAACGTAACCGGCCGGTTTGTTCAGCAGGTAATAAACGCGGGCGGGCCGGCGCACCACCCGATTGTCCACTTCCAGGAGGTCGTGGGGAGACACCTTTGTCCCCGCAGCGGTGACTACCCTGCCGTTGACCTTGACCCGCCCCGCCGCAATCAGTTCTTCGCACTTGCGCCGCGACGCCACTCCTGCCGCCGCCAAAACCTTGTGCAGCCGTTCCACATTGTTACCCCCAATCTCAGCATATGTGCAAAAGCCCAAAGGGTTTCGAAAAAAGCAATGGACAAAGGCTTTCCCTTTGTCCCCTCAGCAGGCAACTATGATTGCCCCTCTGCCCGCATATGTACTTACAGTCCCGCCGGCGGGGCTGACATAAAGAGGGGGTGCCCCGCACTGCCTGGTTATCGCCCCGGCCACCAGCTCGGCTTCGCCTATGCAATCGACATGGGCAACGGCAAACTCCCGGGGCGCTTTGGCGGCCACCAGTTCGGCCAGCCTGTCCAGGGAATGGTTCCGCCCCCGCACCCGCTCCACAATGTGCACCGCTCCGTTTTCATTGAGGCCGAAGAGCAGCTTTATGCCCTGCCGGCTGGCGGCGTGCCGGGCAAAGACGTTGAGACGCCCGCCCCGCACTATCGGCTCGACGCTGTCCAGGACGGCATACATGGTTATGCGCCTGGCTTCGGCCTCGGCATACTCCTTCAGCGCCTGCAAATCACCGCCCTGGGCGGCCCGGTGCGCCGCCCTCGTCACCAGCAGCCCCAGGCCGGTGGAAACCAAACGGGTATCCGCCACTGCCACCGCTCCTTGCAGTTGCCGGGCGGCAATGACGGCGCTGTGGTAAGTTCCGCTCAAAGCCGCGGACATGGTGAGGCACAGCACCTCGTGGCCCTGGTCCAGCAAGGCGGCGAATTTTTCCTGAAAGGCAAAGGGAGGCGGCTGGGAAGTTGTCGGCACTCCCCCCCACTGTGCGATTTTGGCGTTTATTTCCCGGGGATTGAGATCCACTCCGTCCAGATAACTTTGCCGGCCCAAATTGATCCGGATCGGCACTACCTCGATGCCGTGCTCCCGGATAAGCGCAGGGGGCAGGTCGCATGCCGAATCTGTGACAATCTTAACGGCCATTGTTCAACCTCCTCCAGTCCGTCCCGGGCGCAACGCGGCCGCCAATTCCGGTGCATGACCCGGCTTATGCTGCCGCGCATTTCGCCCTGTGCCGCTCCCGGCCAGGCGGCAATATTTGCATATATCATAGCACAGAGGGACGGCCTGGCGCCACGGTCAAACCCGTGCTTCAAAACAACCCGGCCGAAAAAAATGATAGAAACTCTCAGTTCACAGCAGCGGCACTCCTCCTGCCCAGCAGAAAAGCAAAAACAACGCCAGTATCCACAACAAACCTGCCGCCGTGG
>JAAYIH010000004.1 GCA_012523545.1 Bacillota bacterium | reverse complement strand
CCGTGCCGTGCACCGCCGCCGTGTCCGTCAGCCAATAGCCCAGGGGCATCAGCACAGCCAGGCCGAAGGCGGTGGCGAACACGAAAATCAAGCTGGAGTAAAGCATGCTGCTGTCGGTAAACCGGGCAGAGTTTATAAATGCCATCAGGCCGAAGCCGAAAAAGATGTTCAGGGTGGCCGAAACCAGAGAAATCAGGGCCAGGCCCAGAATATAACGGCCCGGACGATTGATGGTCGCCAGCAGTTTGCGCAGGGATGCAATCACTAGGCAACACCTCCCTCGGCGGCGTCAGCGCCGAACTGTTTCAGGTACAGCTGTCGGTAGAGACCGCCCCGCTCCAGCAGTTCCTGGTGCGTGCCGCTTTCAACGATTTTGCCCTCATCCATGACCAAAATGCGGTCGGCGTTGCGGATGGTGGAGAGGCGGTGGGCGATGACCAGGGTGGTGCGGCTGGCCGCCATTTTGTCCAGGGCATCCTGCACCAGGCGCTCCGATTCTGTGTCCAGGGCTGAAGTGGCTTCATCCAGGAGGAGAATGGGCGCATTGAGCAGTATTGCCCGGGCGATGGCGATGCGCTGGCGCTGGCCGCCGGAGAGATTGCCGCCCCGTTCGGTCAGGATGTGGTCATAACCGTCGGGCAGCTGCCGGATAAACTCGTGGGCATTGGCCTGCCTGGCAGCGTCGATGATCTCTGCCCTCGTCGCCCCCGGCTTGCCCAGGGCGATGTTTTCGGCAATGGTGCCGGGAAACAGGAAGGTATCCTGGCTGACCATGGCCATCTGGCGCCGGGCAGCGGCCAAATTCCATTCCGTCAATGGCCGGCGGTAGAGCAGGACCTGGCCGGCGGCGGGGGCGTAAAGACCGGCCAGGAGTTTAAATACCGTGGTCTTGCCGGCCCCGCTCGGTCCCACCAGGGCCACCGTCTCGCCCCGGCGCAGGGCGAAGCTCAGGCCCCGGATGACGTCGCCGTTTTCATAGCCAAAGACCAAATCCCGGGCTTCCAGGATTACGTCCTGGCCGTTGCTGAATTCTTCGCCGTCCTGGCGCTCCCTGGGCTCATCGATGAGCTGATGCAGCCGGTCCAGGGAGGCCATGGCTTTTTGGTGCGCCCCCATGGCATTGGGCAAGCGCTGGAGGGGATGGGATACGCTGTTGAGCAGCTGCAAAAAGGCCAGCAGGGTGCCGACGGTGATGCGCCCCTGCACGGCAAACCAGCCGCCCAGGGCCAGGGGCACCAGCAAGGGCAACAGTCCCGAAGCCAGGGAAGCCAGTCTTACCCAAGCCTGCTGCCGGGCCAGGCGCAGGCCGCTCTCCACGGCGCCCGCCAGCCTGGCTTCATGGCGTTCTTCCATCCTTTCCTGCAGGTTAAAGGCCTTTACCACTTCGCTGCCGCCCAGGGCATCCTGGGTGACACTGTTGACTTCCGCCAGGTCCTGTTGCAGCCGGCCGCTGAAGGCATGCACCGGCTTAGTGACCCTGGCCGTCAGCAAGATAAAGACAGGAATGAGGGCAAGGGTGACCAGGCTCATAATCCAGTCCAAGTAAAACAGGTAAACCAGGCTCAGCAGGCCCTCCAACGGCGCACTGACCAGCCAGTAGAGTTCAAAGTACAGGTAGTGTCTGACCACCCCGGCATCGTTGGTCAACCGGGAGAGGTGATCGCCGCTGTGCACGGCATCCAGGCGCGCCATGGGCATGTGCAAAATGCTGTCCACCGCTCTGCTGCGCAAACTGGCCGCGCCTTTTTCCGACATATGGCCCATGACCCAACTGCGCATCCAGGCAATCAGGGCCACCGCCGCTATTGTCGCGGCAATCAGGGCCGCCTGCCCGTAGTAAAACTGGGCGTTCCCCGTCAGGACGCCGTCTATGAGGGAACGCAACACATAGGCCTGGAAGGGAATCGCCGCCGACTCCACCGCAGCCAGGAGCAGCCACGCCGCAGTCGTCAGCTTCAGGCCGGGCGCTTCTCTTATCAAGCGTATCAGAGGCTTAAACTTCATTTCCTCTACCCCTATCTTTAATTATGTTTAAGTATATATTAGCAAAAATAAGGTGGTTGTCAAGACAAAACCTCTAATTTTTTAAGGTAAAAATAAAAAATATAAAAGTAAGGGGCAGGGAGACTGGTTGCGCGCTAAATTTTGTCCAGGCGCCACCAGCCCGATTGAGGAAAGTAGCTGAGTTGGGCGGGCCGGTTGCCGGTTTCCACCACAAAGACCTGGACCTGCTCTTCCAGGAGAGAAAATTGTCGCCAGGTCCTGATGACGTTGCGCACCGGCCAGCGCCGTCCCCGCCATATGAATTCCAAAGGGCGCACGCCGACGCCGTCGAAGCGGGCGATGACGGGGACTTTCTCTTCCAGCAGTTTCATCGGGTCAGCACTCCTTCCAAAGGGCGCAGTTCTGCGTCGACAAGGCGCCCGGCCTCGGCCCGGCCCCGGGCCCACACCCAGAAAGCGGGGATGGGCCCGGGGTACCTGGCCTGGACCTGGGCGCTGAAGTCATCCAGGGTGATATTGCCGTAACGGCGGTTGACCACGGCGGCAGCCACAACCACCTGGCGGCCCCGGGGCAGGGCGGCGACATCGGCGGCGGTGACCCGGGGCAAATCCCAGGGGGGACGCTGGGCGGCCAGCCAGTCCGGGTCCAGAACCAGGCCGAGGCTGGCAAACATCCCCGCCGCCTTCCGAGCGGGATTCAGGTCGGGCAGGTCAGGCAGCAATAACGGGCCGGTCTCCCGCAATTGTCCCACCAGGTCGGGGGGACCGGGACGGACAGCGGCCAGCACCGGCAAGGCGGCCAGGAGTTTGCGCCGGTTGGGTTCCAGGCAATCCAGGGCGCCGGCCTGGACCAGAGCCCGCAGCGCCGCCTCGCCCAATTGCGCCCGTACCACGAAGTCCCGGAGGCAGGAAAAGGGAGTCTTGCCCCGGGCCTGGATCAGCCGGGCTGCATCGGCCCCCAGCCCCCTGACATAATCCAGGCCCAGGCGGATTGCCTTGCCCTCCACCCGGGTGCCGAGGCCGCTTTTGTTGACGCAGGGCGGCAGGACGGGAATGCCCAGGCGAATGGCCTCGTTGACGTAGGTCTGGGGCGGGTAGTAACCCATGCGGGTGGCCAGCAGGGCGGCGCAAAAATGGGCGGGCCAGCGGGCCTTGAGGAAGACGGTGAACATGGCCAGGTGTCCGTAGGCGGCGCTGTGGGCCCGGTTAAAGGCGTAGCCGGAAAACTCAATGAGTATGTCCAGGAGCTGGCGGGCCAGTTCCCCGGTATAACCCCGCTGCCGGGCCCGGGTGCAGAACTCCCGGGTCAGCTCCTGCATTTCCCCGCGCCGCAGTTTGGCCACCGCCCGGCGCAACATGTCGGCCTCGGCGGGGCTGTAACCGGCAATGACCTGGGCCACCTGCATGACCTGCTCCTGGTAGAGCAGGACGCCGTAGGTGTCCCTGAGCACCGGCTCCAGGTCGGGATGCCAGTATTCCACCGGCTCCAGGCCGTGGCGGCGCCGGATATAGCGCTCCACCATCCCCGCCTGCCACGGCCCCGGCCGGTACAGGGAGAGGAGGGCGATGACGTCTTCCACCCCCCGGGGGCGCAGGCGCTTCATCAGGGCGCGCATGCCCTCGCTTTCCAGCTGGAAGCAACCCAGGGTCTCCCCCCGCTGCAGCAACCTGAGGGCGGCGGGATCCCGGGGACTATAGCGCCGGGCCACCCGGGCCCGGCCAACCTGGAGGGTTACCTGCTGGTTTACCGTCAAACCCCGCACCGCCAGCAGATCCATCTTTAACAGCCCCATGGCCTCCACTCCGTCCTTGTCCCACTGGGAACAGACGTCCCCGCCGCTGGAGCGAAAGAGGGGGACCAGCTGGTTGAGGAGAAAAGGAGTGATGAGGAGGCCGCCGGGGTGTACCGAAGTATGGCGCACCCGCCCTTCCAGCTGGGCGGCCAGGGCAAACCAGCGCCGCCAGGGCGGGCGGGCGGCCTGGGCCGCCAGCTGGGGGTCCTGTTGCAGTATGGCGGCCAGGCGGCCATGGGAAGGCACCCGGCGACAGAGGGCGTCCACCTCGCCTTTGGGAAACCCCAGGGCCCGCCCGGCATCCCGGAGGCTGCCCCGGGGACCAAAGGTGCTGTAAGCGGCAATCTGGCAAGTGTGCTCCCGCCCGTAGCGCTGGACGGCATAGGCAAAGACCTCGTCCCGGCGCCGGTAGCAAAAGTCCATGTCGATATCCGGCATGCTGACCCGGCCGGGGTTGAGAAAGCGCTCAAAGTACAGGTTGTGGGCCAGGGGATCCACCCGGGTTATGTCCAGGAGGTAGGAGACGATGCTGCCTCCCGCCGAGCCCCGTCCCGGCCCCACGGCGATGCCCTGGCTGCGGGCGAAGCGGACCAGGTCCCAGCAAATCAGGAAGTAAGAAGAAAAGCCCATGGCCTCGATAACCTCGAGTTCCATGGCCAGGCGCGCCTCGGCCTCGCCCCGGTCCCTGGAGTAGCGGCGCTCCAGCCCCCGGCGGCAAAGGCTGCGCAGAAAGGCCGCGTCGTCCTGGCCAAAGCGGGGCAGGAAGAACTTGCCCAGGGGCAGCTCCCCTCCCGCCTGCTCCGCCAGGGTCCTGGCCCCGGCCACGGCCTCGGGAAAAACAGAATACAGTTTTTCCAGCTCCGCCGGTCTGGCTGGCAACCCCACCCCCGGGCTCCCGGCCAAACCGGCAATCGCCGTCAGGGCCCGGTACGCCAGCTCCTGTTTGGGCTGCACCCAGCGCACCGGCGGGCAGGCGGCGACCCCGGCGCCCACAGCCCGGGCCAGCTCCCCGATGGCCGCCCACAGGGCCCGGTTGCCGGCAAGGCCCAGCCAAAAATCTGCCCCGGCCAGGTCCTTCAGCTCCCGGGCCAAAGCCAGGGCGCGGGGGTAATCCCCGCCCGCCAGGCAGCGGTAAATGGCGCTTTCCTCTCCCGCCAGCACCAGCAACTTGCCGCCCGCCAGGCAGGAAAGAGGAGCCTCCCCGGCCAGGGAGGCCCGATTTACGGCGGTTACCAGGGGCGCAGGCTCGCCGCCCCGCTTGAGCAACAAAGACAGCCGGCCCTGACCGGCGCAATCCACCGCAGCGCCCAGCAAGGGGCGCACTCCCGCCTTATGCGCCGCGGTGACAAATTCCACTGCGCCGTGGAGGGAGTTTACATCGGTCAGGGCCAACTCCCGGCAACCCAGGCTGGCCGCTGCCTCCACCAGCTCGGCGGGAGACGGGACGGCCTGCAGGAAGCTGAAATAACTGCGCGCGTTGAGCAAGGGCAGCATGGGGACAACCTCCGAACATATGTTTGCCTATATTATGCCACGGAACCGTCCCCGTGTCAAAGGGCAGAAACTGGCAAATTCAGGCAAAAATTCCGGACTGCTGATTTTTCAGCAACCGGAAAAAGATAAAGTTATCCGCCAAAATGGCCAGGATCAGCGGCCGCTGGCTGAAGCCCTTCAGGGGGGTATCCAGCACAAAATTCACCCCGCAAAAGAGGGCGGCGGCGTGCAGAACAATGTGCAGCCAGCGGTGGAGAGTTGCACCCATAATCCCGTAACGATAAAGATGGTATAAGTTCATGGCCGTAAAGGCCCAGAGGCCGCCCACCATAATCCCGGCGCCGAAACTGTGGGTGGCGACAAAAATATCGCAGGGGAAGGCCATAATGACGAAGCCCAATGACACCATGGCGCCGAAAAGCCGCATCTCCCGGCGCTGCATCCAGGGAAAATCGGCCAGAGCGACGACATACCGCCATGCCACGGCATCGCCCACCAGGGTGGCAGCGGTAACCAGGAACAGGCCGGTGTTGGCGCGGCCCGAAGCCGTTACCCACTTCCCCAGCCAGCTCATGGGATCCATGAGCAGCGAAAAGGGCTCGGGGTAAAGCGCCGCCCCCAGGAGCACGATGACGAAATTGACGGCAACCAACCCCCAAAAGAGCCGGGACACGACAAAGAGGTTATTCACCTGCATCCCTCCCCAAGGCATTCTATTACAGCCTATTAATACCCCGCAAAATTATTGCCCCGCTCTTTGCGCCTGTGGTGCAACAGGGCCACCGTTTTGAACAAACAGTGGCCCTGTATTTATGCAGTTTGGGAGACAGACCGCACCCGGATGGTCTTCCAGGACCCGGAACGGTAACGGGCAATCATCAGGGCAGCCCGGATTAAATTGTCCAGCACCATGGCAATCCAGACGCCCCGGAGGCCCAGCCCCAGGAAAATGCCCAGGAACCAGCCCATAACCACCCGGCTGCCCCAGGTCCCAATCAGGGTGACCAGCATGACGTAGCCGGTATCGCCGGCGCCGCGCAAGGCCCCGGCCAGGACCATGACGTAAGCCAGGAAGGGCTGGGAAATGGCCAGGATTTTCAGGTTCTCGCCGGCGGCCAGCTGGGCGGCAGGGTCGGAGGTAAATATGCCGGCTATTGGCCGGGAAAAGAAGAAGAAGGCAAGTCCCACACAGGTCATGAAGACGGCGGCCATTTTGCAGGCCAGGTAGCCGCTTTGCTCCGCCCGCTCCGGTTTCCCCGCCCCCAGGTTCTGCCCAATCAGGGTGGTGGCAGCGTGGCCAAAGCCAATTCCGGGCATGAAGGACATGGACATGGACTTCATGATAATTTGGTTGGCGGCGATGGCAATGGGGCCCAGCCCCGCCACCAGCATGGAAAAGACAACAGAACCGCTGCTGCGCACCAGCTGTTCCCCCGCCGAAGGCAGGCCGATGCGCATGATTTCCTGAATCCGGGCCCATTGGGGCCGGAAATCCTGGCGCAGGCTGAGGCGCAGGGGACTGTGCCGGCTGAACAGGTACAAAAGCCCCAGGATGGCCGCCACATTCTTGGAACCGGAGGTGGCCAGGGCAGCGCCGGCCACGCCCCACTCGGGGAAAAAGCCGATGCCGAATATCAGGAGGTAGTCAAACACCACGTTGAGCAAGTTGGCAAAGCTCATGATATACAGCGGCGTCTTCATATTGCCCGCCCCCTGGAGAATGGCAAAGCAGTTGACCATGGTAAAGGTGAGAGGTTCTGCCGCCGCCACTATGCGCAGGTAGGCCGTGCCCAGGCGGATAATCTCGGGATCCGGGTTTTCCGAGGCCACCAGCAAAAAGCGCATTATCGCTTCGGAGCCCAAAAACACCGTGACTCCGATGACAACCCCCAGGGAAAAGGTAACCACCAGGGATTGCCGGGCATAGATCCTGGCCTGTTCGCTCTGGCCCGCCCCCACCATTCTGGCCACAAGCGCCGTAGTGCCGACGGTAAAGGCGTTTAAAATTGCCGCCGACAAAATAAAAACCTGGTTGCCCATGCCCACCGCCGAAATTGCCGCCGGGCTGATGCGGCCAACCATGGCCAGGTCGACGACCCCCACCAGCATCTGCAAGAACAAGCGCGCGACCACCGGCATGGCCAGCAAAAAGACGCTGCGCTTTAAATTTCCTTTGGTGATGTCCGTCATTGTCTTTTGCTCCTTTTCTGCCGCTTATTTCGCATCACAAAAATTTCGCTGTTCCCAGTATAACCCCATTCCCCTGTGCGGTCAATACCGCTTGCCCCGACAAAAATGCCCCCGGAGACGGGGGCAGCGAGCATGCTAGGCGCCGGGGGAAAGGTTTTTTGCTTCGCGGGTCCAGATCTGTTCGGCAATGGAGCGCACCAGGATGCCGGCGGCGTTGAGGTTTTCGGGATCCACCGCCTCGGCGGTATCGGTGGGCCAGTGCCAGTTGGGCAAGGTCCCGTCATCAGCAAAGGCCATAATGCTCATGGCCTTGTACCCGCGCACCAGGGCCGGGGTGGCGTCGGTGGTCAGGGCCTTGTAGACGTGGGGGCCGATGTCCAGATGGCTGTTTTGGCGCGCGCAGGCGGCAGCCGCCAGGACCAGCTCCCTGTTGGCCGGGAAGGCGCGGAACAAACCCTCGGCCACAATGTATTTCAGGTGACCGATGCCCAGGTTGTCCAAGTTGATTATATAGTCGTCGCGGATGTCGTCGCCGTACTGCTCCAAAAAGCGCAGCATGCCCACGGTGCCGGCTTCTTCGGCGCCGGTAGCCACCGCCCACACCTCGGCGCCCGGGGGCAAATTGCCGGCCAGGCGGATGAAGCTGTCCAGCATCACCGCCACCCCAGAGGCGTTGTCGTTGCCGCCGGGCACGTGGACGCCGCGGAGCTCCCTGTCTGCCAGCAGGAGTACGGTGATAAAAAGGTACAGAGCAAAAGGAAGAACCAGGTAAGGGTAGAAAGCAGGCAGCTCCAGTCCGGTCAGGGTTGCCGCGGCAGCGGCCAGGGCCATGAGCAAAATGACAGCTATGCAGAAGTTCATGAGCAGGAAGGCGCGCCGGAACCCCTTGACCAGTTTGGGATGGAAGTTCAGGCCCGAACGGGAAGTGTCGTAATGGGCGGTGAGAATTATGCGCGGCAGCCTGCCCTCCCCGGCTGCGCGGTTCCCCTTCCGGGCGATGACGTTCTGACTTTTATTCTTGGGCAGGATGCGGGTCAGAACCTCAAAGGTGTGGCTTTCCAGTACATAAGCTATGGTGTTGAGCAGGGCCAGAACGCCAGCCGCCACCGGCCAGCGGAAAATGAGCAGGGCCGAAACCACCATTAGAAAATAATAAATGCCATAAGCCCAGGAAAATGTGGGCACCGACCGAAAGGACTGCACCTCGACGTCGTCGGCCGCCGCCTGTAACTTTTCCGCCACGTACTTGGCGGCGGCGCGTTCCGCCCGGGTTGTGGAACCCCTGGGGCCGATCTTGGTTGCCAGATCCTCGACGTATTGGAACATCGCGTTCCTCCTTTCGCCCAAAAACTGGTTTTTTGATATATTATACATTTGCTTTCCGCTTTCCTTCTTGCTTGGACAGAAAAAAGACCGGCGCCATTGCGCCGGTCGGATTTTCAGATTGGTGGAGGCGAAGAGGATCGAACTCTCGACCTTACGGATGCGAACCGTACGCTCTCCCAGCTGAGCTACGCCCCCACTGCTTATTATTATAAAGCGACATGCCGGCAAAAACAACCCGTTTGCACAAAATCGCGCTGGGAGTTTGCTTGTGCCCGGTCCTATCGTCCGGAGCGGAAGTTCAGCCGACTATGTTGGCCTGCCCCCGGTACACCAGACCCCGGCCGGTGTCCAGACTGACAATCTGGCCGTCTTCCAGCAGGGAGGTGGCCCCGCTGGCGCCGACAATCACCGGGATTCCCAGCTCCAGGCCAACTATGGCCGCCGGCGAGGTCAGCCCGCCTTCTTCGGCGATGATGGCCGCCACCCCCTTGAGACAGGGCACCATTTCCCTGTCCAGGCCGATGGTAACCATTATGTCCCCCGGTTGCAGTTTGCAGGCGTCCTTGACGGTGCGCACCACCCGTACGGGGCCCGTCGCCGGTTTCTGGCCGATGCCTGTCCCCCGCACCGCCACGTCGCCCACCACGTGGACCTTAAGCAGGTTGGTGGTGCCGGGAACTCCCACCGGCACTCCTGCCGTAATGACCACTAGGTCGCCGTTGGCGATGAGGTTGTCGTTGAGGGCAGCGGTGATGGCTGCGTAGATCATCTCGTCGGTGTTTTCCGTCTTGCGGCCCAGGAGAGGGATTACTCCCCAGATGAGCAGGAGCTTGCGCAGCACTGACGGCCTGGGAGTGACGGCGATGACGGGCACGCTGGGGCGGTACTTGGATACCATGCGGGCGGTATGCCCGGATTGGGTGGAGGTCAGGATGGCTGTCGCGCCAAGGCGCCGGGCGGTTTGCCGGCTGGCATAGCTGATGGAGTCGGTCACCGACTGGTGCATGGTGGGCTCGTGGCGCTGGAGGAAAGCATCGCAGTCCAGGGCCTGCTCGGTGCGCTCGGCCAGGCGCGCCATGGTCGCCACCGATTCCACCGGATATTGGCCCATCGCCGTCTCTCCCGACAGCATGATGGCGTCGGTGCCGTCAAAAATGGCGTTGGCCACGTCGCTGGCCTCGGCCCGGGTGGGCCGGGGGTTGCGGATCATTGATTCCAGCATCTGGGTAGCGGTGATTACCGGCTTGCCCGCTTGGTTGCAACGGGCAATCATGCGCTTCTGGGCCAGCGGCACCTCTTCGGGCGGAATCTCCACCCCCAGGTCGCCCCGGGCAATCATGAGGCCGTCGGCCACCTTGAGAATGGAATCCAGGTTTTCCAGGCCCTGGTGGTTTTCAATCTTGGCAATGATATGTATGTCGCTGTCGTGCTCTTCCAGCAGGCGGCGCAGGGCCAGCACGTCGCCGGCAGAGCGGACAAAGGATGCGGCAATAAAATCCACGCCCATCTCGATGCCAAATACGATGTCGTCCTTGTCCTGAGGGCCCAGGGAAGGCAGGGACACCTGGGCGCCGGGCAAATTGACGCCCTTGCGGTCGCTGACGACGCCGCCGTTTATTACCCGGCAGTGGACATCGGTTTCTTCAATTTTTTCCACCACCAGCTCGATGAGGCCGTCGTCGATGAGCACGCGGCTGCCTACGGTGACATCCCGGGGCAAACCGGCATGGGTCACCGACACCATCTCCTCGGTACCCAGGACGTCCCGGGTGGTGATGATAAAGCGCTGCCCGGCGTTTAAGCGCACGCTGCCCCGGGCAAAGGCCTTGAGGCGGATCTCCGGTCCCCGGGTGTCCAGAAGAATGGCTACCGGTATCCCCGTCTCTTCAGAAGCCCGGCGAATGGTCTCGATGCGGCGGCCGTGCACCGGACGGGTGTCGTGGGAAAAATTCAGCCGGGCCACATTCATACCCGCCCGCAACATGGCTTTGAGGGTGTCCAGGTCTTCGCTGGCCGGCCCGATGGTACAGACTATTTTTGTCTTGCGCATCACGGCACCTCCAAACCCGTACTAAATGGAAAGAATTTTGGTCAGCCGGTAGGCGCTGTCGTCAAAGTTTGCCGGCTGGCTCAGGGCGTATTCGATGTCGACGCTGGAGAATTTGCCCTGGCTGTAGACAACCAGCTTGCCGCCGGCGCCGGCCAGCACCAGATCCACGGCCTCGGACGCCATGCGGCTGGCCAGAATCCTGTCAAAAGCCGTGGGCGAACCGCCGCGCTGCAGGTGGCCGAGAACGATTACCCGGTTGTCCTGTTTGGTCCTTTGCTTAATTTCCTCGGCAATTTCGTATGCGCTGGCCACCCCTTCCGCCACCAGGATAATGCTGTGCAGTTTGCCGCGCTGGCGACCCTTCTCCAGGCGCCGGCAGATGTCGTCCAGGTCATAAGGGCGTTCGGGCAACAAAATTGACTCCGCTCCTGCAGCCAGGCCGGCGGCCAGGGCAATGGCACCGGAATGGCGGCCCATGAGTTCGATTATAAAAGTCCGCTGGTGAGATGTGGCGGTATCCCTGATCTTGTCGATGGCCGCACAGGCAGTGGCCACAGCGGTATCAAAGCCGATGGTGTAATCGGTGCAGGGGATGTCGTTGTCTATGGTGCCGGGAACCCCGACGGCGGCAATGCCGGCCTTGGCCAAAACCAGGGCGCCGCGCATCGACCCTTCGCCCCCGATGACGATGACGCCGTCGATGCCGCGCCGGCGCAGATTGCCGATGCCCCTGGCCTGGCCCTCCGGGGTCTTGAATTCTTCACAGCGGGCGGTGCGCAGAATGGTGCCGCCGCGCTGGATAATGTCTGCCACCGAACCCAAATTCATCGGCACAATGTCGTCGGTGAGCAGGCCGCGAAAACCTTCCTTGACGGCGTATACTTCACAACCCAAATAAATGCCCTTGCGCACCACAGCCCGTACCGCCGCGTTCATGCCCGGGGCATCGCCGCCGCTGGTGAGTACAGCTATCCGCGTCACAAATTCCACTCCCTTTCCCGGGACTGTTCTTGTCCCTGTGGGACAATCCCTATCCCTATCTATTCTAGCCGGAGACGGGCAAAGGCGCAAGGGGGCCGTAAAGGCCCCCTATTCGGTAAACTTTGGCGAACGCCGCTCCAGGAAGGCGGTCATGCCTTCCCGCTGGTCGTGTCCCGAGAAAAGCTGGGCAAAGAGCTCCTGCTCCCGGTGCAGGCCCAGGTCCTCGGTCCCGGCAATGGCTGCCTTGGCGGCCTGGAGGGCGCGCAGGCTGTAACTGGCCAGGCGCCGGGCAAACTCCATGGTCTTGGGCATCAGCTCGTCGGCGGAATAGACGCGCTGCACCAGGCCCCATTCCAGCGCCGTCTGGGCATCGATGTGCTCTCCGCCCAGGATCATCTCCATGGCCCTGCCCCGCCCGATTAACCGGGCCAGGCGCCGGGTGCCGCCGAAACCGGGGATAATTCCCAGCCCGATTTCGGGCTGGCCCAATTTGGCCCAGTCGCCGGCGAAGCGCAGGTCGCAGGCCAGGGCCAGCTCGCAGCCCCCGCCCAGGGCATAGCCGTTGATGGCGGCGATGACGGGCTTGGGCATGTTTTCCAGCAAGTTGAACACCCGCTGGCCCAGGCCGGAAAATTCCCAGGCCTCCCTTTCGTTCATGTCCTTCATCTCGGCGATGTCGGCGCCGGCCACGAAGGCCTTTTTACCGGCACCGGTGACCACCACCACTTTAATGCCCCGGTCGTCTTTAAGGGCGGTGAACTCCTTTTCCAGTTGCAGAAGGGTCTCGGCGTTGAGGGCGTTGAGTTGCTGTTCCCGGTCGATGGTCACCAGGGCAATGGCGCCTTCCATCTGGACCTTAACCGCCATTTACTTTCCCTCCTGGTAAGTGTAGAACCCGCGGCCGGTTTTTCTGCCCAACCAGCCGGCCTGGACCATTTTGCGCAGCAGCGGGCAGGGGCGGTACTTGTCGTCGCCCAGGTCCCGGTGCAGGACCTCCATGATGGCCAGGCAGGTGTCCAGGCCAATGAGATCGGCCAGGGCCAGCGGTCCCATGGGATGATTGGCCCCCAGGGTCATGGCCTGGTCGATGTCCTCCGCAGAGGCAACTCCTTCCTGGAGCAGGAAACAGGCTTCGTTGAGCATGGGGATGAGCACGCGGTTGACCACAAAGCCCGGCGCGTCGTTGACCGCCACCGGCGTCTTGCCCATCCTTTCCGCTGCTTCCTTCACCGCGGCAAAGGTCTCAGGGGAGGTAGCGGCGCCCCGGATCAGTTCCACCAGGCGCATCACCGGCACGGGATTCATAAAGTGCATGCCAATTACCCGCTCGGGGCGGGAGGTGTAGCCGGCAATTTCGGTAATCGGGATGGAAGACGTGTTGGTGGCTAGAATGGCGGTGTCCTTGCACACCTGATCCAGCCGGGCAAAGATCTGCCGCTTGACCTCCCGGTTTTCCACCGCCGCCTCGATGACCAGATCGGCGTCGGCTGCAGCGTCCAGGCCGGCAACGGCGCCGATGCGGCCAAGAATCTCTTCCTTCTCCCCTTGCTGCAAACGCCCTTTGTCCACCTGCCTGGACAGGGCCTTGTCGATTTTGGCGATTCCCCTCTGGGCCACTTCCATGCTGATGTCGGACAACTGCACCGTAAAACCTGCCTGGGCAGCCACCTGGGCAATCCCGGTACCCATCTGCCCGGCGCCGACCACCAGTATCGCTTTCATTATTATCACTCCCGTCGGGTATAGTTTATTACTGGATATATTCTCTATTCCCCAATATATTCCTGCACCGCCGGGGAACACGGCCCTGCCCGGGCCCGGCGCCAACGGCAAAAACCCCCATAAACCAAGGACCCGCCGGTGGTCCCGGCGGGTATTGCCTGCCTATGGCTTTATATGCTGGCCAGACGCCTGGTTCTGGCCGCTATTTCTTCGGGATCAACCTGAATTGCCGCCACGCCGCTTTCCATGGCGGCCCTGGCCACTGCTGCAGCCACGGCGGGGGCCACCCGGTTGTCGAAGGGGCGGGGGATGATGTAATCCGGCGACAGCTCGTCGTCGCTCACCAGCCCGGCAATGCCGTGCGCCGCGGCAATCTTCATCTCCTCGTTGATTTCCCGGGCCCGGACGTCCAGGGCGCCCCGGAACACTCCCGGGAAGGCCAGGACATTGTTGATCTGGTTTGGGTAGTCCGAGCGGCCGGTGCCGATAATCCTGGCCCCGGCTTCCCTGGCCAGGGCGGGATCGATTTCCGGTATGGGGTTGGCCATGGCAAAGATGATGGGATCCGGCGCCATGGAGCGAACCATGTCCTGGCTGAGGACATTGCCCACCGACAGGCCGATGAATACGTCCCTGCCCTTGACGGCGTCGGCCAGGGTGCCCTGCAGGCGCTGGGGATTGGTGCACTCGGCAATTTGCTCTTTATAGGGGTTCATGCGCTCCTTGCGCCCTTTGTAAATGGCGCCGGTGGTGTCGCACATAACCAGGTCCCGGACGCCCATGCTGAGGAGCAGCCAGGAAACGGCCATGGCCGATGCACCTGCTCCGTTCACCACCACCTTGACTTCGCCCATATCCTTGCCCGCCACCTTAAGGGCGTTGAGCAGGGCGGCGGCAGTGACGATGGCGGTTCCATGCTGGTCGTCGTGGAATACCGGTATGTTGAGCTCCTGCTTGAGCCGGGCTTCAATTTCAAAGCAGGCCGGCGCGGCGATGTCTTCCAGGTTGACGCCGCCAAAGGTGGGTTCCAGCAGTTTTACAGTGCGGACGATTTCCTCGGTGTCAGCGGAATCCAGGCAGATGGGAAAGGCGTCGACGCCGGCAAAGGCCTTGAACAGCA
Organism: Bacillota bacterium; assembly: GCA_012523545.1. Taxonomy (GTDB): domain Bacteria; phylum Bacillota; class Proteinivoracia; order UBA4975; family UBA4975; genus JAAYIH01. The sequence goes on along the minus strand of JAAYIH010000004.1, from coordinate 13,876 downwards.
CCGATTTGCCCTCCATAACCGGCATGGCCGCCTCGGGTCCGATGTTCCCCAGGCCCAGTACCGCCGTCCCGTTGGAAACCACGGCGACAAAATTGCCTTTGGCGGTATACTCATATACCGCGTTTTTGTCTTTATGTATTTCCAGACACGGTTCCGCCACTCCGGGGGAATAGGCCAGGCTCAAATCCCGGGCATCGCGCAGGGGAACCTTGCTGCTGACTGCCAGTTTTCCCCGGTTGTCTCTGTGGAGCTTTAGTGCATCTTCACGCATTGAACACCCTCGCTTTCTATTTTTTTCACAATCCCATTATCTAACATCCCCGGGGCCGTGTCAATTGCTGCCGGCAGCCGGAGGCACCGAATTCCATTAATGATGGGCCAGGCGGGCGGCAGCAGCGGCGGCGATGGCGGCTACCAGGTCGTCCAGGAAAGTGTTGACGGTGCCCTCCCGCTTGACGTTGATGTTTTCCAGTATCCCCGTCTTCACTTTGTCCAGGTAACCGAAGGTGGTGAAGCCAATGCTGCCGTAAATATTGGTTATGCTCAGGGCCAGGACCTCGTCCACGCCGTACAGGGGATCGTCCCGGATGAGGATGCTCTGCAACGGTTCCGGCAGCAACCCCTTTTCGGCGTAAATATCCAGGGTCAGGCCCGTCAGCACGGCATTCTGCACTTCCCGCTTCTTGATTACCTTTTCCACATGGACCAGGCACTCCTCCAGGCTGAGCTGCGGGTTATAGGGGCGCTGCAGATCCTGGACCAGCCTGGCAATGCTCTCCAGGGTGACGCCCCTCTCCCTGAGCATAGCCGTTATTTTGTCGTGCACACCGGTCACCTCCACCCTATAATCTATTCCTGCCGCGCGGACTTATTTACTGTTTTTAACACAACGCAATCCTGGCCCAGCAGTTCCTCCAGCTGGCGCAAAAGGCGGTGGTCTTCCCGGACAGCAAAGCGGTCCAGCAGGCGCAAAGACCTGGTTTCAGCAAAGAACAGGTAGACCGGGATATCGCCGGGGCACTGGCCCAGGATAAACAGCACCCGGCTGATGAGGTCGTCGTTGTCGGCATCTTCGATCTTCAGGTACAGCTTTTTGTCCCCGCGGGGCGCCGTCAGTTTCTCGACGGCCTCGGCCCGGATTTTGGGCTCGTCCTGGGTGGGAAACTCCAGCCGGCCTCTGACCAGCAGGGGGTTGTCCCCCTGCAGCAGGTCGTAGCAGCGGTTGTAAACCTCCTCAAACACTATGACCTCCAGAGAGCCATACTGGTCCTCCAGGGTGAGGAAGGCCATGCGCTTGCCCCGGCGGGTCATTACGGTGCGGCAGGCCACCGGCATCCCCGCCACCGTCACTTCGCGGCCTTCCTGGGCCGGTTCCAGGTCGGGAATGGCGGTGATGTTCAGGGTAGCCAGCAGTTCCTGGTAGTCTTCCAGGGGGTGACCGGAAATGTAAAGGCCTAACGCCTCTTTCTCCGCCCGCAGCAGCTCCTTTCTGTCCATGGGCTTTACCGGCGGCAGCTCTTCCTCCGGCTCTTCGGCGCCCAGCACGTCAAAAATGTCCAGCTGTCCCGTGCTCTTTTGCTTGCTGAGGCGGGCGGCCTTGGCCAGCAAGTCGTCCAGGGCCGCCAGTTTCTGGGCCCGGTGTCCCGGCAAACTGTCCATGCAGCCCCCCTTGATCATGTACTCCAGCATGCGCTTGTTGCAGCGGCCGTTCATGCGGGTGCAGAAATCGGCCAGGCTGGTAAATGGCCCGCCCCGCCTGCGCTCTTCCAGCACCTCTTCCACCGCCACCGCCCCGACATTTTTGACGGCGCCAAGGCCAAAGCGGATCTTGTCGCCCACCACCGTGAAACTGACGCCGCTTTCGTTGATGTCGGGGGGCAGCACCTCGATGCCAAGGCGCCGGCAGTGCTCGATGTACTGGGCCACCTTTTCGCTGTTGGCCATGGCGCCGCCCAACATGGCGGCCATAAACTCCAGGGTGTAGTTGGCCTTGAGATAGGCGGTGTAGTAGGCCAGCAAGCCGTAGGATGCCGAGTGGGATTTGTTGAAGCCGTAGTCGGCAAACTTGACGATGAGGTCGTAGATTTCTTCAGCCTGTTTGCGCTCCAGCCCGTTGTCGACGCAGCCCTGGACAAAGGCCTTGCGCTGTTCACGCATGATGTCCATCTGCTTCTTGCCTATGGCCCTGCGCAGCAGGTCGGCTTGTCCCAGGCTGAAGCCGGCCAGCTCCGCCGCCGCCAGCATGATCTGCTCCTGGTAAATCATGACGCCGTAAGTTTCCCGCAGCAATTCCTCCAGCTTGGGGTGCGGGTAGGACACTTTGTGGCCGTGCTTGCCGGCAATGAAATTGGGGATCTGCTCCATGGGTCCGGGGCGGTACAGCGCCACCAGGGCGATGATATCCTCAAACACCGACGGCTGCAGGTCGGTAATCACCTTGCGCATGCCGTCGCTTTCCAGCTGGAACACGCCCAGAGTGTTGGCCGAGCACAGCAATTGGTAGGTCTTTTTGTCGTCCAGGGGGATTTTGTTGAGCTCAATTTCAATACCCCGGTTGGCCTTGACCATCTCTATGGTCTTGTTGATGATGGTCAGGGTCTTGAGGCCGAGGAAATCCATCTTTAAAAGGCCCAATTCTTCCAGGGTGGTCATGGGCAGCTGGGTGGTCAGGCCCTCCTCGTCATTGCCCTGGAGAGGCACGTAATTGACCAGGTCGTCCTTGGCAATGACCACGCCGGCGGCGTGGGTGGAGGCGTGACGGGCCAGGCCTTCCAGCTTTTTGGCAATGGTAATCAGCTTTTCCACCCTGGGGTCCTCGCGCATCATTTCCTGCAAGCGAGGCTCCTGCTCCAGGGCCTTGTCGATGGTCATCTTCAATTCTTCGGGAATCAGTTTGGCAATGCGGTCGGTCTCGGCGTACGAAAAGCCCAGGGCCCGTCCCACATCGCGCACCACCGCCCGGGCGGCCATGGTTCCGAAGGTGATAATCTGGGCCACCCGCTCCCGGCCGTATTTTTCCACCACATAGTCGATGACCTCGCCCCGGCGCTCGTAACAGAAGTCGATGTCGAAGTCGGGCATGGATACCCGCTCGGGATTGAGGAACCGCTCAAACAGCAGCTTGTACGGCAGGGGGTCGATGTCGGTAATCCCAAGTATGTAGGCCACAATGCTGCCGGCCCCCGAGCCCCGCCCGGGACCCACCATGATTTTGTTGCGCCGGGCATAGTCGCAAAAATCCCAGACAATGAGGAAGTAACTGGAATACCCCATCTTTTCGATTACCGACAACTCGTATTCCATGCGCTCAATTACTTCCGGCGTCGGCTGGGGATAGCGCCAGGTCAGCTTCTCCCGGCAAAGGTGGCGCAGCCAGGTGTCCGGGGTGTGGCCTTCGGGCACCGGGTACTCGGGCAGATGGTACTTGCCGAACTCCAGCGTCACATTACAGCGCCGGGCAATCTCCACGGTGTTGCTCAGGGCCTCGGGGCACCAGGCAAACAAGTCCGCCATCTCCTCAGCGGATTTAAAATAGAACTGGTCCCCGGGGAAGCGCATGCGGTCCTGGTCGTCCACCTGCTTGGCCGTCTGGATGCAGAGCAGGACGTCGTGGGCTTCGTGGTCCTCCCGGGCCAGGTAGTGGATGTCATTGGTGGCAACCAGGGGGATGCCCGTCTCCCGGCTCAGCGCCGCCAGCTCCTGGTTCACCGTCTTTTCGTCCAGGATACCGTGGTCCTGGATTTCCAGGAAAAAATTGTTGCGGCCAAAGATGGCGTCCAGTTCCAGGGCCAGGGCTTTGGCCCCCTCCCGGTCGCCCCGCAGCAGCAGGCTGGGGATCTGGCCCCCCAGGCAACCGGACAGGCAGATCAGCCCGCGGTGATAGAGGCGCAACAGCTCCAGGTCGATGCGCGGTTTATAGTAAAAACCCTCCCGATGCCCCAGGGTCACCAGCTTCATAAGGTTTTTGTAGCCCTCGTTGTTTTCGGCCAGCAACACCAGATGGTAGGCATTTTCATCCCGCGCCCCGCCCTGCTTGATATGGCGGGATTCTGGGGCCACGTATACTTCGCAACCCAGGATGGGGTTGATGCCTGCTTCCCGGGCGGCCTTGTAAAAATCCACCACCCCGTACATGTTGCCGTGGTCGGTGAGGGCCAGGGCCGGCATTCCCATGGCTTTGGCGGCGGCCACCAGTTCGGGGATGCGGACGGCGCCGTCGAGAAGGCTGTATTCACTGTGGGTATGGAGATGGACAAAGCCACTGTTCCTGGTCATCACATTTCCTCCCTGTTCTTGCGTTGTATCCTGCTTTGCCTCCCGCCAGGCAACAAAAGGGACCCTGGCCTGGTCCTAACCGTCGAGGCTTTGCAGCGCCGCCATGGCCCTGCACACCACCTGCTCGCCGCTGGACACGGTAATGTCCACCTTGCCCACCTGGTGCCCGATATCGATGAGAGCGGCCTCAATGACCAGCTCCTGCTCCATGGGCACGGGGTGCAGGAAGCAGATGTTGACGGTGTCGATTGCTATGTCCTGAAAGCGTTGCTGGCGCAACAGGGCAACGGCTGCCTCCTTCATCACCGTGAGCAGGGCGCCGGGGGAAACGGTACCCCGCTCGGTGGCTGCCGGGGGCATGGAGCCGCGCAGCACCGCCTTGTCTCCCCGCATGTAATGGCTGAACTGGCTGAGGATAATTTCGGAATGGGTCATTTGCACGTGGGGCTGGCGGTGCATGTACTGCATGGCTTTGAGGACGTCCTGCCGGGTAACCACGCCCAGCAGCTTTTTGTCCTCTACAACCGGCATCATCTCGACGCCGTACCAGACCATCTGGTGGGCGATGGAAGCCAGGGAATCCTGAGGCGACAAGGTGTGGGGCTTCTTCGTCATCACCTTTTCCACCGGAGTGTCGGGACTGACCCCGGCCACGTCCCGGCCGGTGATGATGCCCACCACCCGCTGCTGCTGGTCCACCACGGGGAAATGACCGTGGCCGCTCTTTCTGTACAGGGCCAGCCAGCTGGCCACGCTGTCCCCGATCTTGAGACAGTAAGCATCCCTGGCCATGACGTCCTCAGCCCTGATTATCTCCTTCTTGATCATCCGGTCGTAAACGGCCCGGTTGATGAGGGTGGCGATGGTAAAGGAATCGTAACTGGAGGAAATCAGCGGCGATTCGGTCTCGTCCGCCAGCTGGCGAACGGACGCCGAAGCGTCAAAACCGCCGGTTATCAGCACGCCGGCCCCCCGGGACAGGGCCAGACGCTGGGCCTCTTCCCGGTCTCCCACTATGAGGAGGCTGTTGGCTTCGATGTAGCGCGCCATGGACTCGATTTTCATGGCCCCGATTACAAACTTGCTCAGGGCCTTGTGCAGTCCCGCCCGGCCGCCGAGCACGGCGCCGTCGACGATGTTGACCACTTCGGCAAAGGTGAGGCGCTGGATATTGTGTTCTTCCTTGACCTCAATGCGTACCGTGCCCACCCGGGGCATGGCGCTCACCAGACCCCGCGCCTCGGCTTCCTTGATGGCCCGGTACGCAGTGCCCTCGCTGACCCCCATGGTCCTGGCCATCTGCCGCACCGAAATCTTGCTGCCCAGGGGCAGTTGTTCAATGTATTCCAGGAGTTGCTGATGCTTGGTAGTCAAGAGCTCACCGCCTTCAAAACTGGCTACACTAATCATACCACACCCGAATGTTCTCTGCGCGCCCTGTTTTTCCCCGCGGCAGCCCGCCGCGCCTCTTTTAAGCTCCGCGCCAGTTTTTCCCGGCTCCTGGCCGCATCGTACTTGTACCAATAGCCCAGACCGGCAGCCAGGGCGGCAAGGTACCAGAGGGCGCTGAACCAGCCCGCCGCCCCGCCCTGCCAGGGGGAGGGCAGCAACTGAAAGCCCAGGGCCAGGAGCACCACCACGCCGGCGATTCCCGCTGCGTATATTTTCGACCGCATACCTGTCCACCTCCTTTGTACAATGGTATGTCCCCAAAGGAGGAATTACGACAGCTGCGGGCGGCAATTGTCAGGCCGCCGGGATTTTAGCCCAGCAGTTCTCTGCAGGCCTTGAGCACGGTATCCACATCCTGGGCGCTGACCTGGTAATGGGTAACGAAGCGGACGGAATGAGCGCCCTGGGCATTGGCCAGGATGCCCCGCACCCTGAGGTCACGCACAAAACCGGCGGCGGAACCGGGCACGTTGAAGCGGATGATGTTGGTCTGCACCGTGTCCAGGTCCAGCTCCGCTCCCAGCACGGCCAGGCCTTCAGCCAGCCGGCGGGCGTTGGCATGGTCTTCGGCCAGGCGCAGGCGCATTTTGTCCAGGGCGACGAGGCCGGCGGCAGCCAGCACCCCGGCCTGGCGCATGCCTCCGCCCACCATCTTGCGGTATTTTCTGGCCCTGGCGATAAAATCCCGGGGGCCGACCAGCAGAGAGCCCGCCGGAGCCGCCAGGCCCTTGGACAGGCAAAACATCATGCTGTCAGTGTGCCGGGCCAGTTCCCTGGCCTCAACCCCAAGGTATGTCGCCGCGTTAAAAATCCGGGCCCCGTCGGTGTGCACCCACAGCCCCGCCTGCCGGGCGGCGCCGGCCAGGGCTTGCATCTGTTGGACACTCTGCACCGTTCCTCCCGCCCGGTTGTGGGTGTTTTCCATGCAAAACATGCGCGTCGGCGGAAAATGAATATCTTCGGCGCGCACTGCGGCTGCAACCTGGTCCGGGGTCAGTGCGCCCCGCCGCCCCGGCAGGGCGCGGATCTGCACCCCCGCCAGCGCGGCAATGCCCGCCACCTTGTACCAGAACATGTGCATCTGGTCTTCCATAATTATCTCGTCGCCTTTATTGGTAGCCGCCAGCACCGCCACCAGGTTGCCCATGGTGCCGCTGGCCACAAAGAGGCCGGCTTCCTTGCCGGTCAGCTCGGCGCCCCTTTCTTCCAGTTCCCGGACGCTGGGATCCTCGCCGTAGACATCATCTCCCACAGGGGCGCCGGCCATGGCCCGGCGCATTTCCTCGGTGGGCTGGGTGACGGTGTCGCTGCGCAAATCAATGGCCATTTCAACACTCTCCTCTTTGGCAATTATAGCACGATAAGATATAATAGTGCAGTGGACCCGTCTTCATCATGGGTGCCGCAAAATCCGGGTGAGCCCCCGGCCGGCTTGTGCTATAATACCTTAAAGCAGTATTTATCTAATTGGGAGGTTAGCTATGTTAAAAGGAATCGCCGCCTCCAACGGCATTGTAATCGGAAAAGCCTATGTAGTTAAGGAAACGAAACCGGAACTGCCCCAACACGACATCACTCCTGAACAACGGGAAGCGGAACTGGAGCGCCTGGACCGGGCCAGGGCCGTTACCCGGCAGCAACTGGAAGCCATCCGGGCCGACCTGGCCGCCAAAGCCGGAGAAAGTGAAGCCGCCATCTTCGATGCCCACCTCATGCTGCTGGACGACCCCATGCTCGGCGAAGCCGTAGTTGCCAAAATCAACGAAGGCAGAAACGCCGAAATGGCCGTCCACCAGGCCGGGGAGACCTTTGCCGGCATGTTTGACGCCATGGACGATGAGTACATGCGGGGCAGGGCCGCCGACGTCCGGGACATCTGTACCCGCTGGGTTAACAACCTCCTGGGCGTTGAAACGGGTTCCCTGGGCAACATGACCGAACCTGCGGTGGTCTTCGCCCACGATTTGGCCCCCTCCGACACTGCCCAAATGGACAAAACCAAGGTCCTGGCCTTTGTCACCGAAATCGGCGGCCGGACCTCCCACAGCGCCATCATGGCCCGCTCCCTGGAAATCCCGGCAGTGGTCGGCGTGGGAGACCTCAGCACCGTGGCCAACGGCGACACCGTCATCGTCGACGGCAACGCCGGCGAAGTGATTGTCAATCCCGACCCGGCAGTCCTGGCGGAATACCAGGAGCGCAGGCGCACGCTGGAGGAGCGCAAAGAGAAACTCCGCGCCCTCAAAGACCTGCCTGCCCAGACCCCCGACGGCAAGACCTTTGTCCTGGCCGCCAACATCGGCACACCCGACGACGTCGACAGCGCCCTGGCCTACGGCGCAGAAGGCGTAGGCTTGTACCGCACTGAATTCTTGTACATGGACCGGGCCGACATGCCCACCGAGCAGGAACAATACCAGGCTTACCGCAAAGTGCTGGAAGCCTTCGGCCGCCTGCCCGTCATCATCAGAACCCTGGACATCGGCGGCGACAAGGAACTGCCCTACCTCAAGCTGGACAGGGAACTCAACCCCTTCCTGGGCAACCGGGCCATCCGCCTCTGCCTGTCCAACCCCGGGCTGTTTAAAACCCAGCTCCGCGCCATACTCCGGGCGGGAGTCAGCGGCAATCCCTGGATCATGCTGCCCATGGTGGCTACCCTGGACGAAGTGCGCCGCACCAAAGCGTTGCTCCGGGAAGTGGAAGCAGAGCTGGAAGCCGAGGGAATCCCGTTCACCCGGGACTACAAACTGGGCATCATGATTGAAATTCCCTCCGCCGCCGTGCAGGCCGATCACTTTGCCCGGGAAGTGGACTTCTTCAGCATCGGCACCAACGACCTCATCCAGTATACCCTGGCCGTCGACCGCATGAACGAAAAGGTTTCCTACCTGTATGACCCCTTCAACCCCGCAGTACTCCGCCTCATCGAGCAGGTCATCCAGGCTGGACACCGGCACGGGATTTTCGTGGGCATGTGCGGGGAAATGGCCGGGGAACCCCTGGCAACGCCCCTCCTGATGGCCATGGGCCTGGATGAGTTCAGCATGAGCGCTTCCAGCATTCCACAGGTCAAGGCAGTAATCCGCTCCCTGGATATTGCCAGATGCCGGGAACTGTGGCAGCAAGCCCAGCAGTTCACCGACGGCAGCCAAATCCGCCAACTCATGGAAGAAGCGCTGCAGGACATACTGTAAAAAACAACCCTCCCCGGACGGGGAGGGTTGTTTTAATACCCCCGGTTGAGGTCGACCCGATTGGGCACGGGCTGGCCGGCCAGGATTCCGGACAGCACGGCGGCGGCCGCCTCCACTGCCTCCTGACCGGCGGTGAGGCCGGCCACATGGGGGGTAATTACAATATCCGGGTACCGCCACAGAGGCGAATGGGGCGGCAGCGGCTCGACGGCGGCGACGTCCAAATAGCAACGGCCCAGGAGTCCGTCCTCCACCGCCCGGATGAGGTCTGCCTCCGCCACCGTCCCGCCCCGGCCGATATTGATGAAATTTGCCGGCCCCAGGGCCGAAAAGAGGTCGTAATCAAAGTAATCCCTGGTCTCCCGGGTCAGGGGCAGGGCGTTGATGAGCCAAGCAAAGTCCCCGCCCCGGTAGGCGGTATAGTCCTTCTCCACCTGCAGGAAGGGGTGCTTTGGCCGTCCCGACCGGGACACGGCATAACACCGGCATCCCTGGGCGCTGAACTGGCGGGCGATTTCACTGCCAATGGCACCGGTGCCGAAAATCAGGACCCGGCCGGGGAAGTTGCTCAATCGCGGCTGCCGCCATACCCGCCGCTGGTTGTCGGCCAGGATTTCCGGCATCCGCCAGCTCTCCATGAGGACGGCCATCAGGCAATAGCGGGCGATGCGCCGGGGCATATCCCCCACCGTGCGGGTAATGATGACGCCGGGCGCGAAACGATTGTTGGCCAGCAGCCCGTCCACCCCCGCCCCCAGGGAGTGCACCAATTTCAGTTCCTGCGTCTTGACACCGGGGGCCATGACAAACCCGATGTAACCGTCGTAAATGCCCTGCGCCGGTTGCCCCTCGTCCTGAAAAGCAAAGTCAATGCCGGGAAACCGCTGCCGCAAAACCTGCAACTCCTCGCGCAGGCGGCCGGTAACCAGAACGTTGCGGATATCCATATACACACCTGCTTTCAGAAAAACCCTTCCGAATCGGAAGGGTCCTGTATTGTTACTCTTTCTTGTCAAAGGAATTGGCCGCACCGCAACCGGAGCACTTGCGCGGCTTGCAGCGGCCTTCCTTCTCTTCGCCGCATTCCCTGCACACAAAGATCGCCATCTACTGTTCCCTCCTCTCCGCCAAATCTTTGCAGTCTGGGCACAACCCGAAGAACTCGGTGTTGTGGCCCATGACTTCATACTCGGGCAGTTTTTGCCTGAAAGCCTCCTCCGCATCCCGGCAAAACGGGAGGGGCACATCCTCGATGCGGTCACAGTTCAGGCAGAAAAAGTGGTAATGGGGCTCGGGATTGCCGTCAAACCGGGCCTGGCTGCCGGGGTACCGCACCTCCTGGATGAGCTCCTGCTCCTTTAAAACACCCAGGTTGCGGTAGATGGTGCCCAAGCTGACGTTGGGCAAAACCGCCCGCACCTGCTGGTACACCCAGTCAGCGGTGGGATGAGCAGTTGTCCCCCGAAGCACTTCCAAAATCAACTGGCGCTGCTTGGTATTGCGGGGTCTGGACATTACCAACACTTCCTATCAGAAATAGTAATTATTCTTAATAGGATAATAGCATTTACTCCTGCCCGCTGTCAACTCCGGCCAGGGCAAAATATGCCTGCTTTGCCCTGTAGTCCAATTTGTGTACCTTTATTTGTACCCGGTCGCCGGGGACATATTCCTGCAACTTGCTGCGGGAGCCGGCCACCACCATTCCTTCGGCAGTGTTGTCCAGCATCACCCACGGTCCGCCGGGCGTGGTATCCGCCACCGTAGCCGCAAATATCTCTCCTGGCCGCGCTTCCAGGTATTCCAGCTTTTTTTGCTCCAGGCATTCGCCCTCCACATCCTGGACCAGGCGTTCCTTATAGGAGCACAGTTCGGCTGCCCTGGGCAGTTCCCGGGCCAGTTCCGGCGCCTGCACCCCCCGCACCGCCGCTTTGATCTGGCGCTGCACGAAGAGGTCGGAATAGCGGCGGATGGGCGAGCTGAAGTGGGTATAGCGCTCGAGAGCGAGGTTGTAGTGGCCCAACGGCGCGGCGCTGTAACGGGATTTCTGCAGGCACCGCGCCAGCTTGCGGCTGACGGGGACCATCTCCGGCCGCCCCTGCAACCTGTCCAGGAACTGCTGCAGTTCCCGCGCCGGGGGAGGATACTGCAATTTGTAACCCCAGCGGGCTATGAAGGCATTGACCTCCTCGCCCCGCCCGGGATGAAAGCCCGCATTGCCCCGGTGCAGGAAAGCCATGCCCCGCTGGTGGAGGTATTCCGCGGCAAGTTCATTGGCCAGGATCATAAACTCTTCCACCATTTCCCGGGCGGCATCCCACCGGCGCGGGCCCATGGCCAGGGGCCGGCCGGCTGCATCCAAAACAATGGCGGTGGCAGGCAGGGCAATATAGGCCGCCCCCCGCTGCCGGCGCCTTTGGGCCAGGGCTCCAGCCAGCTGCATGGCAGCGGCGATCAGTTGCTGCCACGGGCCGCAGCGACCCTCGGCGGCCTGCTGGTAAGTCAGGCGCGCCCGCGAACAAATGACGGTTTCGGCAAAGCGGAAGCTCACCACCTGTCCCGCGGGGGTCAGCTCCACCAGACAGCTCACCGCCGGGCGCTCCCGTCCGGGCAGCAGGGAACACAGATCCCGGGACAGCCGGGCCGGAAGCATGGGAATCTCCCGGTCCAGGAGATAGACGCTGAAGGACCGGCGCAGTGCCTCCCGGTCCAGTGCCGAACCGCCGGCCACGTAGTGGGCGACGTCGGCGACGTGGACGCCCAGCAGCCAGTTGCCGTTTTCCAGCCTGAACAGCGAAAATCCGTCGTCCAGGTCCCAAACGTCCTGGCCGTCGACGGTCACCACCGCCATGTCCCGCATATCTTCCCGCCGGCCCAAGTCCTGGGCCGCCAGCCTGGCCGCTTCTTCCTCCACCGCCGGCGGAAACAGGGGCAAAATTCCCCGCCTGGCAGCGATGTTCAGCAAATCCAGGCGCCCCAGGTCCTCGTCGGGGAGGGTACAGACCACCCGGCCTTCATACCCCGAAACGGCCACCACGACGCCAGCGCCTTCCCGGGCGCCCCGGGCCGCCCGCACCGGGATCAATATCTTCCTGGTCCCGTCCTGCACGCTGCCCAGGCCGGAACCGGCGCGGAATTGCCCCACCAGGTAGCGCTGCCGGCGGTGCAAGATGTCTGTAATCTGCACCAAGGGGGCCTTGCCGGGCTCCCGGGCCTGCACCTCAGCCAGGACGATGTCGCCGTCGCCGGCGCCCCGGGCCGTTCCCGGGGGCACGTAGTACTGCCTGTCATCTCCTGTGTGCACAAAACCGTAACCCCGGGGATGAGTCTGAAAGTATCCGGCGATGAGATCGGCGCCGGGATTAAAGCAATAGCCCTCCTCGCCCCTTTTCAGCACGCCGCGGGCGCATAAAGATGCCAGGGCCTTTTCCACGAGATGTAAGGCCAGCTCCAGCTCTTGGGCCAGTTCCCGGGGCGCGGCGGGCCGGTAGAATTCCCGGGCCAAACGGGTGAGCACCTGTCTTTCCGCCCTATCCATTGCCGGTCAGCACATCCAACAGGTCGCCCCAGCCGCCCCGCCAGGTGGGAGCATGGGGATAACCGCGCTCGATGAGAAAGTCTTCCAGCAAAAAGGTGTCAAAGCCCAATTCCGCGGCGGCCAAATCTTCCAGGGTGTCGTTGCCCACCATCAGGCACTCTTCGCCCCGCAACCCGGTCGCAGCGAGGATGTCGGCGTAATATCCGGGATTGGGCTTGCAGTACCTGCTGTTTTCATAGGTGGTAATATGCCGGAAAGGAAACGCGTCCAGGCCCGCCCATTCCAGGCGCACTTCCACGGCCATCCGGGGAAAAAGGGGATTGGTGGCCAGCACCACCTGGGCGCCTCCGGCCGCCGCCAGTTCCACGGCCCGGCGCGCCTCGGGCCGGGCCTGGATGCCCCGGCCAAGCAGGCGGTATTCCCGGCGGTAGAAGTCTTCGAAGACGGGCACCAGCTCCCGGGGCTCAATGTCCACCCGGGCAAAAAAAGCCTCCATAAAAGCCTCTTCGTTGGTCCTGGAGCCGTCGTTGTTCATCATTTTTGCAGTTGACTCCAGCAGGGCTTTCCGAAACCGCTGCGGTTCCACGTGGGGTGCAACTTTTGCCGTGAGGGCCTCGATGTAGCGGGCGATAAATTCCTCCAGGTCGACGGGCAGCAAAGTGCCGTCCAGATCAAAGAAAACGCCTTTATACCGCATTCCCCTCTCCTCCTTCCCCTTCTAGGCAGCGGCGGTACAGCTCCTGCATGCGCAGGGCATCCTCCACCTGGGTGCCGGCAGATTCGCTGATGATTACCGGCGTCAGGCGGTGGCGGACAATTATCTCCGCCAGGGGTTCAAAATGTGGGCCGTATTCCCTTTCCGCCATGGTGCGGTGGCGGAGCTCGCCGCCCTTGCCGAACTCGATGGGGCTGAAATGTATATGCAAATCCTGGACGACTTCGGCGCCCAGGCCGGCAGCGATGCGCGCCAGGATTTCTTCAAATTCGCCTTTACCCTTTACTGCGCCCAGGCCCCGGGCATGGAGGTGGCCGAAATCCACGGCTGGTATCAGGCAATCGGCCAGTTGACAAAGCTCTATGATTTCCTCCAGCGTCCCCACCTGGTTGATCTTGCCCATGGTCTCCAGGCAAAGCTTTATGCCGGGGTAGTCCGACATCAGTTCTTCCAGCACCCGCTCCAGCAGACGCCGGGCCCGGTCCACGGCTTCCCCGCGTGTACCCTTGCCCACAGAACCGGGGTGGACGACGATGCGCTCCGCCTCCATGGCCGCGGCTGCCGCCAGCGCCTTGCGGATGTGATTGAGGGAACTCTCCTGCACCTTGGGATCATCGGAAGCCAGGTTGATAAAATAGGGGGCGTGGAGGCTTAGGGCAATCCCGTGTTCCGCTGCCGCCCCAGCCAGCTCTGTCTCTT
>JAAYIH010000035.1 GCA_012523545.1 Bacillota bacterium | reverse complement strand
ATATGCAGCTTCCAGAGGAAAATAAAAGGTTGGTTGGGCATCCCAGAAAGATAGTTGACCTGGAAAAGAGTTATAAGTTTTATCAATAAGGCTAGTTCAGATAGAATACAAGTTTAAGGGAAGGAAGGGGGATACCCATGATAAATCAAAAGAAAACAGTATACATGTGTTTCAGCACTGACGTTATTCATGGAGGTCACACATCTATAATTCAAAAAGCTGCCGAACTTGGTGATTTAACAATTGGCATGCTTACAGATGAAGTGGTGGCGAGCTATAAGCGTTTTCCAATTTTGAAATACGAGGAAAGAGTAAAAATCCTTGAGAGTATTAAGGGTGTCAGCCGGGTTGTTCCTCAGAATACTTTAAGTTACGCAGAGAACCTTCGCAAATATAAACCGGACTACGTCGTTCATGGTGATGACTGGGTCACCGGTTTTCAGAAACCAATCCGCGATGAAGTCATTAAAGTATTAGCAGAATACGGTGGGCAATTAATAGAATTCCCCTATTCGACTAATGAAGATTATGTTAAGTTGGAGCTCACCCAGAGAGAGTTGCTGTCCATGCCGGATATACGCCGTGGGCGCCTTAAAAAACTGCTGGCGATGAAACCTTTGGTTACCGCTTTGGAAGCACATAGCGGACTAACCGGTTTAATAGTTGAAAAGACTACTGTTTTGGAAGAAGGAAAGACTCGTCAATTTGATGCAATGTGGTGCTCAAGTCTATGCGATTCAACTGCTAGAGGAAAGCCGGATATCGAGCTTCTTAATTTGTCGACTCGGCTAAGAACGATAGATGAAATTATGGACGTGACCACTAAGCCAATAATCGTTGATGGCGATACTGGTGGACAAACTGAACATTTTGTTTACAACATCCGCACATTGGAACGCATGGGCATATCTGCGGTGATAATTGAAGATAAAACGGGTCTAAAAAAGAATTCACTATTTGGCACTGAAGTCGAGCAGACCCAAGATACAATTGAAAACTTTTCTGCCAAAATAGCTGCCGGCAAGGCTGCATTGAAAACTGACGATTTCCTGTTAATTGCCAGGATAGAAAGCCTTATTCTAGAACGAGGTATGGAGGATGCTCTTACCAGGGCATTTGCCTATGTTGATGCTGGCGCAGACGGGATTATGATACACTCCAGAAAAAAAGACCCGGCAGAGATATTTGAGTTCTGTGATAAGTTCAGAAAAAAGAATACCACTACTCCTTTAGTAGTAGTGCCAACCTCATTTAACAGTGTTACCGAAGATGAGTTTGCACGGCGAGGCGTAAATATAGTAATATATGCAAACCATTTAACTCGCAGTGGCTTTCCCGCTATGAAGAAAGCCGCCGAAACTATTTTAAAACACCGAAGGGCGAAGGAAGCCGATGACATGTGTATGTCGATCAAAGAAATTTTAACGTTGATCCCTGAAGAATATTAATCATCTTGATGTAAAAAGATGGTTTAATGACTGGTATTTAAAGCATTTCGGCACAATAAGGCCAGGCAGGCAAGTTGTTGGGCTTCACAACCAGCCTTCAGAAATAACCCTTTCGCCCGATAAGAGCAGGTTCGAAAACAGTTGTGTTCATTTCTGCTAGAATTTACTTGAGCAATGGTGCAGCAAAGCCACCCTCATGGGTGGCTTTTATTTCGTGTCCCTTATTGTTAAAAAGAGGAAATACCGCGGGGATAGCGAATACTACATTACATCCAATACCAGGTTTACGTAACTTGTCACAGGCGGAATGTATAATGTTTACAGCGCAAAGGCGCAGACTGATGTCTGCGCGTTCTAATCCATTATTCTACGTGGGGGGGTAAAAGTGAAACGTTTTCTGGCAACAGGTATTGTGTTGATGTTGGTGCTGTCAGCAGTGCCTTTTGCCGCTTCAGCACAAGCGCCCGCCGAAGTATGGGTCGGCAATGAGAGCATGGGCGAATTAAATTTCCCCAGCATTCAAGAGGCGGTTGACGCTGTGGCAGAAGGCGGAACGGTGTATGTGGCGGCCGGGGAGTATGTGGAACAAGTACTCATCAATAAAGACCTGACCCTGATCGGGGAAGAGGGGGCAATCATAAAGGCCCCGGCAGCGCCGGAAAAGTACACCGTTCCCGAGGATACCAAGACCTGGGAGCCGGTCATCTTTGCCTTTGGCGGGACCATGCCGGATAACCACGTCAGCGGCGGAGGGCAAATTAATGTGACCATAGCCGGCTTTACCATCGACGGCGACGGCCGGCAGCCGGCCAACAGGTCCTGCGGCGTGTTTTTGCGCAATGTTTCCGGCGCGGTAATCGAAAACACCATAGACAATCTCAATCTGACCAAGGAAACTTTCGGCATCGTGGTCTACGGATCCGGCAACGTGCTCATCCAGGCAAACAGCGTCAGCGGGTTTGGCCGCGGCGGCATTGTCGTCGGTTCCCGGGGAGATTTCCCCAAGCCCTACGCCGTTGTGTTCGACAACTATGTGCGGACAGTTACCCATGCCAGCTGGGCGCAAAACGGCATTCAAATCGGCTGGGGCGCCACCGGCCAGATCATCGGGAATACTGTTTCGGGACATGTCTGGGCTGACGAGGGCTGGGGGGCCAGCGGCATCCTCATCCCCGGCTCCAGCAACATACTGGTTGCCGGCAACGAAGTCAGCAACAACGACTACGGCGTTGCGGTGGCGGGCTACGGCAATTACGGCGGCCATTACCCCGCCAGCAACATCGTCATCCGCGACAACCTGCTGTACGGCAATACCTATTCCGGCGTCTGCCTGCAGGGGGATGTCAGCGATACTCTTATTGAAGGCAACACCATCCACTCCAATGCCAACGGCATCGATGTGTACGACTACGATCCCGGAGGCTGGACGGGCGGTGGGGTTCCCGTGAACAACACAGCCTCCGGCAACAAGATATATAACAACGAAAAGGGCATTGTGGTGTGGCCGCTGCTGGAGGCCAACCAGCCCGGTCCCGCCGGCACTACTTTCACTGCCGCCGGGAACTGGTGGGGCAGCGCCGCTGAGCCTGCAGACCAGGTGGAGGGCGACGTGGTTTACTGCCCCTGGGCGCTGGACGAGGGGTTCACAGCCTTTGCCACGCGCAGGGTGGTGGACGACGCCTCGGCTCCCATTGATCTGCACCAAGAAGTAAACTACATCGAGGTCGACGGCGACGAGCTGGACAGCGACGATGTCCTGGTCTTTTACGGGGACGGAATGCGGCTGGATTTCCCCGTTGCACTGTTGCCGGCAGGCAGTGTGGAAATTGTCATAGCCAAGGGGTCCGGCCCGGCGCCGCAGGGTTTCAAGCTGTACAACCTGTACAGCTTGAGCATGTCCGCCGACGGCCAGGCGGTAACTGATTTTGCCGGCAGCTTTACTCTGACCTTTTGGTACGACCCCGACGAAGTTGAAAACCCGGACAACCTGGCTATCTACTGGTTCGACGGACAGCAGTGGATTGCGCAAGCCAGCGCAGTGGATACTTCTCACAATCGAGTTACGGCGGCAATCGACCACTTCAGCGACTTCGCCCTGATGGAGGCCGACGACGCGGATCCGGGCGCAGGCGGGGACGAGCTGCCTAAGACCGGCACCTTCATCCTGTGGTTGTTGCCGGCGGGGCTTGCGGTACTGGTGCTGGGCTTCCTGATGCTGCGCCACAAGATAACAGTCTGGTAAAATAAAGAGAGCTGACGACGGTCAGCTCTCTTTTGCCAGGGGGCGATGCCCCGGGCAGGAATTCCCCCTGATTTTGTAGAAAGCAGTGGGGAATAATATTCCGGGACTTTCCGGATTTGTGGTGGTGGAGGTTGACCATGGCGCCGTATGTTACCCTGATCGAGGAGGGCTTGGCTCCCTTTGTCGGGGAGCATGAGCTGGACTATATCCGGCCCCAGGCAGAAGCCGCCTGTGCACAGCTGCGGGCGGGGACGGGGCCGGGAGCGGAATTTTTGGGCTGGCTGGATTTGCCGGTGAAGGTTGCGGAGCACATTGAAGCTGTACAGCAGGCGGCGGCAGAAATTCAGACCCGGGCCGAAGTGCTGGTGGTAGTGGGTATCGGGGGGTCCTACCTGGGCGCCCGCGCAGCCCTGGACGCCCTGACCGACGAGTTTGCCACCGGTTCCGTCCGCGTCCTCTTTGCCGGCCACAACCTCAGCAGCACTTACCACGCCCGGCTTCTGGACTATTTGGCAGACAAGGACTTCTGCGTCAACGTCATATCCAAGTCGGGGACAACCACCGAGCCGGCCATTGCCTTCCGCCTGTTGCGGGAGCTGCTGGAGAAAAAGTACGGCCGGGACGGCGCCCGCCGGCGGATATACGCCACCACCGACGCCGGCCGGGGCGCCCTGCGCGCAATGGCGGAGCAGGAGGGGTACGCTTCCTTCGTAATTCCTGCCGATATCGGGGGGAGGTATTCGGTGCTCACTCCTGTGGGGCTGCTGCCCATGGCGGCGGGGGGGCTGGACATAGCCCGGCTGGTGCAGGGCGCGCACAGGGCTATGGAGGAGCTGCAGGCTCCGGAGCTCGCGGACAATCCCTGTTACCGCTACGCCGCCCTGCGCAACATCCTGCTGCGCAAGGGCAAGCTGGTGGAACTGCTGGCGATGTACGAGCCCTGCCTGCATACCTTTGGCGAATGGTGGAAGCAGCTGTTCGGCGAAAGCGAGGGCAAGGACGGCAAGGGCCTTTTCCCGGCTTCGGTTGTCTTTTCCACCGACCTCCATTCCCTGGGCCAATACATCCAGGACGGGGCCAGGATATTGTTTGAAACGGTGCTGTACATAAAAGAAACCTCGCGGCAGGTGACCATTCCCCATCTGGAAGATGACCTGGACCAGCTCAATTACCTGGCCGGCAAGAGCATGGAGTTCGTAAACTCCTGCGCCTTCCGGGGCACCCTCCAGGCCCATGTCCAGGGCGGGACGCCCAACATCGTGCTGGAGCTGCCGGAACTGAGTGAGTACAGCCTGGGCTACCTTTTCTATTTCATGAAAAAGGCCTGCGCCATAAGCGGCTACCTCCTGGGCGTAAACCCCTTTATCCAGCAGGGAGTCGAGGCATACAAACAGAATATGTTTGCCCTTTTGGGCAAGCCCAAAAGGGAGCAAGGGGGCGTCGTGGGGTGAAGATTGCCGTTGCCGGACTGGGCTATGTGGGGTTGTCCCTGGCGGTGTTGTTGGCCCGGGACAATGAAGTGGCGGCCCTGGACATCGATGCTGCCAAAGTGGACATGATCAACAAGGGGGTTTCCCCCCTCCGGGACAAGGAACTGGAGGAGTACCTGGCCGCCGGGCAGTTAAACCTTTCGGCCACCACCGACAAAGAAAAGGCGTATGCCGGCGCCGTATACGTCATCATCGCCACGCCGACGGATTACGACCCCCAGCGCAATTACTTTGACACCGGCAGCGTCGAGGCGGTAATAAGGGACGTGCTGGCGGTAAATCCCGCCGCCGTCATGGTCATCAAGTCCACCGTTCCGGTGGGTTACACCCGGAGCATCCGGGAGAAAACGGGGGTTGACAACATCATCTTTTCGCCGGAGTTTTTGCGGGAAGGCCGGGCCCTGTACGACAACCTTTACCCTTCCCGCATCGTGGTGGGCGAGAAGTCGGCCCGCGCCCGGCGCTTTGCCCGGTTATTGAAGGACGCAGCGCTGAAGCCCGACGTGCCGGTGTTGCTGACGGATTCCGCCGAGGCCGAGGCCATCAAGCTCTTTGCCAACGCCTATCTTGCCATGCGGGTGGCCTTTTTCAACGAGCTGGATACCTACGCCGAGCTGCAGGGCCTGAACACCGGGGACATCATTGCCGGGGTGTGCCTGGACGCCCGGATTGGCCAGGGCTACAACAATCCTTCCTTTGGCTACGGGGGCTATTGCCTGCCCAAGGACACCCGGCAGTTGCGGGCCAATTTTGCCGGCGTCCCCCACCGGCTCATCGGCGCCATTGTGGATGCCAACGAGACCAGGATGGACCACATCGCCGCCATGATCCTGAAGCGCAATCCCGGCGTCGTCGGCATCTACAGGCTGGTAATGAAGGCGGGCTCGGACAACTTCCGCGCTGCGGCCATCGCAGGGGTTATGCGCCGGCTGCAGGCCCGGGGGACGCCAATGGTCATCTACGAACCGCTGCTGCAAGCCGCCCAGTACGACGGGATTCCCGTAGTGCACGACCTGGCGGAATTCAAACGGGTTGCGGATGTTATCGTCGCCAACCGCCTGGCGGCGGAACTGGCCGATGTAAAAGAAAAGGTCTACACCCGGGACGTGTTCGGCCGGGACTAGGCGGCGCGCAGAGGCATAGTCAGGAGAACTTTGACGGGGCTGCGGGAGGTGATTCCATGTCCCGGCTGGAGAAATACCGGGAGCTAAGGCGCAAAAACCGCAATAAGGCGCTGGTTGCCCTGTCCCTGATATTGGTGGGGCTGGGGTGCGCAGCATACCCTTCCTGGCTGTGGCTGGACGGGCAGCTGGAACAGCGCCGGCTGGACCGGGCGTTTAATCCCGTCATCGAGGTTCCCGCTGATGAGGGTTACTGGCAAACCGACCCCAACGCCAACGAAGGCGAGCGGCCGCTGCCCCAGTGGACCGATTTCCCGCCCACCAAAATCATCATTCCCGCCCTGGGCGTAAACGTCAATGTCGTGGCCGTCGAGGATATGTCGGTGCTGTCGCGGCGGCTCAACCACCCGCCCAGTTACTACCCCACCAGCAGCTTTCCCGGCGAGACCGGCAACGTCACCATTGCCGGGCACCGGGACGGACCGGCCGGGTACTTTCTCAGGGTAAACAAATTAAAACCCGGGGACACCATTATCCTTGCTACCCCGGAAATAAGTTATCAGTACGAGGTGGAAAGGGTCTTTGTCACCGAGCCCACGGATTTCAGCGTGGTGGCTCCCACCGACTACCCCGCCCTGACCATAACCACCTGCCAGCGGGTCGGCGCTGATTCCGCCGCCAAACGCCTCATCGTCCGCTGCCGGCTCAAGGGTACCCTGTGAGGGGCGGGGATAAAATGCGGTCCCCCGCAGGGGACCGTGGGAGGGCTAATTGTGCTCGTTATTCTCCATGCGGGCGCCCACCATTTTGCCTGCCATAAAGGCGGCGATGGGCAGGGCCACCAGCAACACCTTGGTCATGGTGCCCATACCCCGCCGGGGACCGGGAAGCATGTGCTTGAGAATTTGCATTTTCAATTGACAATCCCTCCTCTGTTTAGTATTTTGGCTGCAGGTTATTTTTGATACTGGCAATAATGGGGAAAATACCCGTTTGCATTCTTGACGGCAAATGGGTTAAAATAGGAAAAAGCTATTCGATGAAGGGGAACAGTAGCAGCTCTTGCCCCGGAACAGAGAGCCGATGGCGGTGAGAATCGGTCGGGAGGCGCTGTGAATTTCCGCCCCGGAGGATTCCGGCGAAGAGTCGGACCGTTGCGCCCGGTTACCGGCGCACAGGAGCGGACCGGTTTACGGTCAATGTGGGTGGCACCGCGGGTATTCCCGTCCCTGGAGGGGCGGTTTTTATTATATTGGGAGGTGGTAGCTTTGCTGGACATCAAGTTTATCGTCAACAACCCGGACCTGGTCAAGAAGGCCGTGCGGGACAAAAACATGGATGTGGACATCGACCGGCTGTTGGCTGTCTACGACGAGGTGCGGGCCCTGACGGCCGAAACCGATTCTCTGCGCAGCGAGCGCAACAGCCTTTCCAAAGAGATTCCCAAGTTGCAGGGGGCGGAAAAAGAACGGGGCATCGCCAGGGTGCGCGAGCTCAAGGACTTAATTGGTACCCTGGAGGGCCGGCTTGCCCGGTGCAGGGAGGAATACGAAAACCTCATGTTGCAGGTGCCCAGCGTTCCCCTGCCCGAAGTCCCCGTCGGCCAGGGAGAAGAGGACAATGTGGAAATCCGCCGGGTGGGGGAAATCCCCCAATTTGATTTCGAATTCAAGGACCATCTGGAGCTGGCCGAAGCCCTGGACATTGTGGACATTCCCCGGGCGGTGAAAATTGCCGGCAGCCGTTCGTACATGCTCAAAAACGAGGGGGCGTTACTGGAGCTGGCGGTGACGCGCTTTGTGCTGGACCGGCTCATGGCCAAGGGCTACACCCTGCTGACGGTGCCGGTGCTGGTGCGGGAGCGGGCCATGATCGGGACGGGCTACTTCCCCTTTGGCCGGGAGCAGGCCTACGCCGTGCCCGAGGACGACCTCTTCCTGGCGGGGACTTCGGAAGTGCCCATGGTGGCCTTCCACCAGGACGAAATCCTCTCGTACCGGGACTTGCCCCTGCGCTATACAGCCCTTTCCACCTGTTTCCGCCGCGAGGCGGGGACTTACGGCAAGGACACCCGGGGCCTGTACCGCGTACACCAGTTCCAAAAGGTGGAGCAGGTCATCTTTTGCCCCGCCGACGACGCGCTGGCGGAGCAGCTGCACATGGAACTGCTGGCCAATGCCGAGGAAATCCTCCAGGCCCTGGAACTGCCCTACCGGGTGGCCCTGGCCTGCACCGCCGAGATCGGGGCGGGACAGGTGCGCAAACACGAGGTGGAGACGTGGATGCCCAGCCGCAATGCATACAGCGAAACCCATTCCTGCTCCACCCTCAACGATTACCAGAGCCGCAGGCTCAACATCAAGTACAGGGACAGCGACGGCAAGTCCAAGTACTGTTATACCCTGAACAACACCGGTATCGCTTCGCCGCGGATCCTCATCCCCCTGCTGGAAAACCACCAGAACGCCGACGGCAGCGTCACCATCCCCAAGGCCCTGCGGCCGTATATGAACGGGCTGGAGAAACTGACGCCCAAAAAGAGATAAAACACCCGCCAGGGTGTTTTTTTTTGGGTAATAATTGGCGAATATGAATATTTTCCCCGGAATTGGAAGAATAAGGGTTGAGAAACAGTGCAGCTTGGGGAGGTGGCAGCGTCAGGAAGGGCCCAGCATTGAGAAAGGCCAGAAATAAAACCAGGAGGGATGGTAGATGAAGCTGAGGTTTTTTGCCAGTTTGCTGACCGTAATTGTGGCTGCTGCCCTGGTGGGCGGAGCGACCTTGGCCTGGTTTACCAGCCAGGCGGCCACTGAAAGGGTGACCTTTACCGCCGGAACGCTGAAGGTCAGCATAAGCGGCGCAGGAGAAACCGCCGTTGATTTCGGCAAGATGGACAACATGGCCCCCGGGGATGAGACCGAAACGGCGAAAATCGTCATCAAAAACGAGGGCACCCTGCCCATGGCCATGTGGGCCCGCTGGGAATACTCCGGCAGCGAATACCTGGCCAGACAACTGGAGGTAATCCAGTACACCGTCAACGACTGGAGTACCCAGGGGCCGCTGGACATGACCGGGCATCCGCACTGGAGCACCTGGCGCTGGGACAGCGACGGTGATGGCCACGTGTCGCTGTACGACCTGTGCAAGAGGGAAAAGCCCTACGGCAACGGCTGGTTTGGCCTTGTGCTCAAGCCCGGTGAGACCCATGAAATTGATGTCCGGTTCCTGTTGCGGGAAGACACCGGCAACAGTGCCCAGGGCAAGTCAGCTGCGGTGAGATTGCGGGTCATGGCTACCCAGCCCAACCAGGCTGCAGTGGACGCCCTGTTTGCCGAACGGACAGACGGTCCGACCCACTTTTACAACTACGCCGCCCAGCTGGCCGATGAGCGCCACTAAGACAGCTGCAATTTCGCCGGGGTTCGCCCCGGCCGGACTAATGCATTTTGTAAAGTAGGGGGTATGACTGCCGATGAAGGAAGTATGGCGGCGGGCAATGGCTTTCTGCACCAGGGCGCGGGTACGGAAGGCAGTGAAAATACTGGGCAAGGCGGGGATGGCGGCGCTGCTGGTGACGGCGGCGGCGCTGGCCCTCTTTGTGGTCAAGAGCCGGCTGGAGGGCCGTCCGCCCGGCATTGCCGGGCTGCAGGTGCTGGCGGTCAACTCCGGCAGCATGGTGCCGGCCTTTGGCGCCGGGTCGGCGGTGCTGGTAAAACCCGTCGACCCCGCCGAAATCAAACCGGGGGATATAATTACTTATGCCCTGGGGGACAGCCTCATTACCCACCGGGTGGTGGCCCGGGAAAGCGAGGGGTTTGTGACCCGGGGCGACGCCAACGACAGCCCTGATCCCGGAGTCGTCGACCCTGGCGACGTCGTGGGCAAAGTGGTGGGGGCAATTCCTCTGTTGGGCCATGTCCTGAACTTTGTGTGGACGCCGCTGGGTTTGGTGGTCACGGTGCTGGGGCCGGGAATAATGCTTATTGTCATAGAAGTGCGCCGCCTGTGGCTGCTGGGTCAGGAGTGGCTGGCCAAATCCCGGGAGCGGGGAGGCGACGGGACCAATGGCGAAATGTCCGGGTAGGTTGCCGGCGGCGCTGCTGTGCCTGCTGATCTGCGCTGTCCTGGCCCTGGGGGCGGCCGGGAAGAGAACCCGCGGGTTCTTTGTGGCCGAGGCGGAAGCGGCCTGGCGTATTGCCTGCACTAAAGCGGCGGAAGAAACGGAAGAAACGGAAGAAGCCGGGGCCTGCGCTGGGGAAGAGGCCTGGGAAACCGACGCCGGGGAGGATTGCCCATGAGGCCGGGCAGGCGGCTGAGATGGGCGGGCGCGGCGGCCGTCGTTTTGGGGCTTGTGCTGTCTGTAGCTCGCGCCCAGGACGGGCGCATTGCCCTGGTTGGGGAAGAGGACGGGACTATCCGCATCAGCGCCGAGGCCCTGGTCCCGGCAGTGAACGTGGCGCCGGGGGACCGGGGCGGCGCCCGGGTGGACATCGAGAACCGGGGCAGCCGCAGGTTGCCGGTATACATGAGCTGGGAAATTTACACTGCTTCGGAGGGCCTGGACCGGGAGGTGCTGCTGGAAATAGAGGACTGGCAGGGCCGGAAAGTGTATGCCGGTTCCCTGGCCGATGCTGAGCCGGTATTTTTGGGGGAGGTGCCGCCGGGTGAGACGCGTTGCTTTGCGGTGCAGCACGCCCTGGCAGAAACGGCGGGCGACGCGTTGCAGGGTGCGGCGCTGAGCTTCAGCTACCTTTTCTTCAGCGGCGGGGCCGGGGAATTCCCGGTAACGGGAACCAATATCATGGTGCTGGTTCCCCTGGGTCTGGCTCTGGCCGCCCTGGGCGGGGCGTTGCTGGCGCTGGCCGGAAAAAAGTCGGGGGTGTAGGCTGCGCCGCATACTGGAGGCCGTGACGGCCTTTTTTGTTTGCGTGCGGGCAGATTCCTGGCAGGCCGGGTCGACTTTTGTCGTTTTTTCTGAAAAACAAGCTAAGTGGAAATATTCTCTTGATATTTGCAAGGGCGTAAACTATAATGATGCCAAGGGCGACCTTCCGCAGCCGGAAGGGGCGTCCAGAAAAAACAACTGGGAGGGAGAAGAAATGAAAAAGGGCTTGCGGCTGCTGACATTTTGCATGGTGTTGGTTCTGGTCCTGTCCCTGGCCCAAACAGGGGCGGCGGCCAGGCCGACGGTCCCGGTAAAGCTTGCGCCAATTTACGGCAGGTATGACTTCAGTTCCGACGAAGTCGTCACGGTCATCGCGGAACTGGAAGCGGTTTCCCTGCTGGAGGCCAAACATACCGGGCGCACGCAAAGCGTGGGTAAATTAAAGGCGGAGCAGAACAGGGTGGTCAAGGAGCTGGCCCGGGCAACCCGGGTCAAAGTCAACAGGGAGTACTACCACGTCCTCTCGGGCATGTCCCTCAGCCTGCCTGCCAACGCCCTGCCCCGGCTGGCGGCCATTCCCGGCGTCAAGGCGGTGTATCCCAATGTGGAGTACACCGTAACCGGCACGCTGGTGGAGGCCCCGGACATGATGAACAGCGCGCCTTACATCGGGGCGGAAAGGGTGTGGAATGAGCTGGGGTATACCGGGAAGGGAGTCACCGTGGCCGTCATCGACACCGGCTGCGACTACACCCATCCCGATCTGGTCCACGCTTTTGGCGAGTACAAGGGCTGGGACTTCGTGGATGACGACGACGATCCCCAGGAGACCCCGCCGGGTATTGTCGAGGGCGGTGAGACGGCCCACGGCACCCACGTGGCGGGGACCATTGCCGCCAACGGCATGCTCAAAGGCGTAGCCCCCAATGTGCGGCTGCTGGCGTATCGCGTCCTGGGGCCCGGAGGCAGGGGTTCCACCACCGATGTGCTGGCCGGCATTGAGCGGGCGGTTTTGGACGGCGCCGATGTCATGAACCTGTCCCTGGGGGCCAACATCAATTACCCCGATTACGCCACCAGCCTGGCCCTGGATTGGGCCATGGCCGAAGGGGTAGTGGCGGTCACTTCCAACGGCAACAACGGCCCCGCAGAGTGGACCGTCGGTTCCCCCGGCACTTCCCGCCGGGCCATTTCGGTGGGCGCCACCGCCCTGCCGCAACACTTTTTCCGCCCCGGCATCTTTACCTCTGCAGGGGTGGACTATCCCAGTCTCGAAATCATGGGCTTCACCAATGCCGAAGATGTCATGGCCCTGGACGGAAACAGCTACGAATTTGTGTACGCAGGCCTGGGCGGTCCGGAGGATTTTGCCGGTCTTGATTTGACGGGCAAAATTGCCCTGATTCAACGGGGCACGTATACATTTGTGGACAAGGCCGCCAATGCCGCTGCGGCTGGAGCCGTCGGCGCCATCATCTTCAACAACGAACCCGGGGAGATGGGTCCGACGGTGGGCGGTCAGGTCATCCCCACCTTCAAGCTGTCCGGCGTGGACGGGGCCAAGATGCTCCGGGAACTGCAGGCCGGCAACAACACCGTCACCTTTTCCATTGAGTACCTGGGCTATATGGAAAGCGTCGCCGACTTCTCTTCCCGGGGCCCGGTGATTGGCACCTGGATGATCAAACCCGATGTCTGCGCTCCCGGCGTGGGCATCATCAGCACGGTGCCCACCCACAATCCGGCCTCTCCCCACGGCTATGCCAGCTACCAGGGGACCAGCATGGCTTCCCCCCACGTGGCCGGTGCGGTGGCCCTGATAAAAGAAGCCCATCCCCACTGGAGCGTAGATGAGATCAAGGCCGCCCTGATGAACACGGCGGTACCCCTTACCGATCCCTATACAGGCGAGCTCTATTCCCACAACAGCCAGGGTGCGGGCAGCATCAGGGTGGACAAGGCCATCGAGGCCGAGGTCCTGGTCATGCCCGGCAGCCACTCCTTCGGCCTGTTTGACAAGGCCCGGGGCAAGCAGGTGGAGAAGCAGAAATTCGAGATCAAAAACCTCACCGGCCAGCGCCTGCGCTGTTCCCTGGAGGTAAAATTCGACGGGAATCCCAAGGGGATTAAGGTAACCACCAGCAATAACCTCAACATCAACGCCGGCAAATCCCAGCAGGTAAACCTCAACGTGCAGGTGGACGCTTCTGCCCTGACCCCCGGACATTACCCGGGAGAAATCCTCATCGATACCGGAACGACGACAATCCGGGTGCCCACCATACTGTTTGTCGGCGAACCCGATTGTCCTCTCCTGGGTGCGGCTTATGTCGGGGACCGGGGCGACGAGTACCTGGTGGAGGTCTATCTGCCGCTGGGCGCCGATGCCGTATACTTCGACCTCTATACCCTGAATATTGTGCCGGTAGCCGAACTGGCCGCCTTCTACGATGTCCCGGCGGGCTTCCTGCAGTTCTACTGGGACAAGACTGTTCCGGGAATGGAGGCGCCGGCAGGCACGTACTACATGGTGGGCTTCTTCATAAAAGGCGACAGGATTGAAGGCTGGATACTGGACGAGGTGGAAATACCGTAAAGAAGCAAAAGGGCCGCCCTCCCGCATGGGGGCGGCCCTTTACCTATTGAGACAGGACATAGCGCCAGGTCAGGTTGGCGGTGGCCATGATGCTGTCCTTGTGGGTGCGTTCGTAGGAATGGGAGGCGTCGACGCCGGGGCCGATGAGGCCGGTAATGAAATCGCAGCCGGCCCGCAGCGAGGCCGAGGCATCGGAGCCGTAGAAGGGGTAAATATCCACCTGGTAGGGAATGTCGTGCTCCTGACACAGCTTGACCAGCTTTTCCTTGAGGGCGCGGCTGTACGGGCCGGAGGAGTCCTTGGCGCAGATGGAGACGCTGAACTCATCGGACTGCTGGCCTTCACCGGGGGCGCCCATGTCTATGCAAAGCAGTTCTTTGGTGGCGGCGGGGATGCCGGCGCTGGCGCCGTGCCCCACTTCTTCGAAGTGGCTGAAAAAGAAATTGGTGGTGTAAGGCAGCTGGACTTTTTCGGCGACGATGGCCTTGATGACTCCCAGCATAATGGCCACGCCGGCTTTGTCGTCGAGATGGCGGGATTTGATGAAGCCGCTGGGGGTGACGGCGGTGCGGGGAGCAAAGGCCACAAAATCCCCTACTTCAATGCCCAGCTTGCGGGTGTCCTCGGCGGACTTGACCTTTTCGTCCAGGCGAACCTGCATGGTATCGGCTTTGCGCTCGGCGGTGGCGGTTTCGGAACCGTGGACGTGGGCCGAGGCCTTGTTGAGGAGGAGGGTGCCGGTGTACTCGGCGCCGGAGGAGGTGATGATGATGCAGTTTTCGCCCTCCACATTGGCCCAGCCCAGGCCGCCGATGTTGGTCAGCTTAAGCATGCCGTTGCTTTTGATTTCCTTGACCATGGCGCCCAGGGTGTCGATGTGGGCGGAGATGGTGCGCTGGCTGTCGTCATTGGCGCCGGAAATGGTGGCCACAATGGCGCCCTTGTTGGTGACGTGAAAGCTCACCCCCAAATCCTGCAACTGCCCGCTGATATATGCATTGGCCCGATCGGTGTAGCCGCTGGGGCTGGGGATGGCCAGAAGATCGAGCAGGGTCTTTTTTATGTACTCCCAGTACTTTTCCATAAAATCCCTCCATTCTTGGTTTGGATAAAGTATAGCAGATTGCCGGGACAGAGACCAGCGCGCCGCAGGCGCGGCTCCAGGGAATAATTGACAGGCTGTGGAGCATAGTATATAAATATTGTAAATGATAATCATTTACAAGAAGGTGAATCCCATGACTGCCGAAGAGATTTTGGCCAAACTCAGCCAGGCGGGACACAGGATTACCCGGCAACGCACTGTGGTGGTGGAAATCGTGGCTGACAGCACCTGCCTGCAGAGTGCCGAGGAAATTTATCGGAGATGCAAGGAAAGGGATGACAGCATCAGTTTTCCCACCATCTACCGTACCCTGGATATGTTGGTGGAGTCCGACGTGGTGCGCAGACTGCACTTTGGCCGGGGCCGGAGCTGGTATGAGCCCGTCCGGCGGCACGGGCACCACCATCACCTGGCCTGCCTGGAGTGCGGGGCCGTGGCGCCTGTTGACGCCTGCCCCGGGCAGCTGATCCTGGAGGCGGCCGGGCGCTACGGGTTCAAGGTCCTGGACCATCAGTTTGAAATCCTGGGCATCTGCAAAGAATGCCAGGAAAAAGAGCTGTCGGTGGGCTGAACGCCAACCGGCCGGATTGCGGCGACGGGGAGGTAGGATTATGAGTCACTTGCACTTGCCCGACGGAGTGCTGCCCTGGTGGTTGTGGCTGGGCGCATTGGCGGCAACGCTGGTTGCGGTCCTGGCGGCACTGAAGAGGCTGGAGGGGCGGCGACGAATGTTGCCGGCGGTGGCGGTAATGGCAGCGGCGTCCCTGGCAGCCGCCAACATTCCCCTGGGTTTGCCCCTGCACGTCAATCTGGCCGCCCTGGCCGGAATAGTGCTGGGGCCGGCTCTGGGTTTTCTGGCGGTTTTTGTGGCCAATGTGTTCAACACCCTGATCGGCCACGGCGGCCTGACGGTGCTGGGCGTCAATGCCCTGCTGGTGGGCAGCGAGGCCCTGGCGGCGGGCGGACTCTTTCGCCTGCTGGGCGGGTCCCGCCGGCTGTTGCTGAACACGTGCCTGTCCGTCCTGGCCGCTCTGCTCCTTTCTCTGGCGCTGGCGGCGGCGGTGGCAGGCGCGGCCGGGGTGGAGCTGGAGGCCCTGGCTTCCCATGTCCACAATGGCCGACACGCCCCTGCCGGTGCGGGGGAATTTTGGGCGACCTTTGTCGCCATAATGGCGCCGCTGGCGGCGGTGTGGCTGGCCGTGGAGCTGGCCCTGACCCTGCTGATAGTGGGTTACGTCCGCAAAGTCAGAGGCGGTTGGCTGGAGCGGGGGTGAGCACTTGGACATTGCCGTATTGGATAACCTGGCGGTAAACCACAGTTGTTGGCTGCAGCGCTGTTCGGCGCCGGCCAAGGCCCTCTTTGCCATTGGCATCCTGGTCCTGCTCCTGACCACCCGGTCCCTGCCTTTCCTGGGCGCTTTGGCCCTGTTTCTGTTCGCCCTGGCCGCCGCCAACTGCCTGCCCTGGCGGGTGCTGGGTTCCCTGGCCCTGTTGCCCATGCTCTTCGCTGCGGTCTTTGCCGTCAGCCTGGGGGATTGGCGGACGGGGTTGCTGGTCGTCGGCCGGGCGGGGCTGGCGGGCTGGACAGCGGCGGTGGTCTTTGCCACCACGCCGCCGGTGCGGTTGCTGGGCCTGCTGGCGGCGCCAATGCCGCCGGTGTTTGGCGAGCTCCTCTACTTTACGTACAGGGCGCTGTTCCTGCTGGGGTCGACGCTGGCCGACGCCCTGACGGCGGTGCGCCTGCGCCGGGGGCGGGAAGGCTTCAGCCTCGCTCGGCTCAAGGCCATGGCCCGGGTGTACGGCATGTTATTGCTCCGGGCCTGGGATTTGGCAGGCAGGCAGTATGAGCTGTTGCGCCTGCGCGGCCTGGGTGAGGGCCTGCGGGTCAGCCTGGACCGGACTTGGCGCCGGCCCGACTGGGCGCTGCTGGTCATGCTGATTCTCTTGACTGCGGGGTGGTATTATGTCTGAGGTAATCGCAGCGGCAAAGGGCCTGCGCTACGTGTATCCCGATGGCGCCGAGGTTGCGCTGCAGGGGGTGGAACTGAGCATCGGCGCCGGGGAGGTGGCGGCGATCCTGGCCGCCAACGGCGGCGGCAAGACCACCCTGCTTAAACTCATCGCCGGGCTGTTGCGGCCGGCGGAAGGCAGCGTCCGGGTTTTCGGCCTGGATCCGTACCGGGATTTCGAGCGCGTGCGCACCCGCCTGGGCGCAGTCTTTCAATACCCCGCTGAGCAGGTCATCGGGCCGACGGTAAGGGACGACGTCGGTTTTGGCCTGGGGCATCTGAATTTGTCCCGGCAGGAACTGGGCGCCCGGGTGGATGCCGTCCTGGAGCGGCTGGGCATTGCTCACCTGGCCGGGCGTATTCCCCATTACCTCAGCGCCGGCGAGCTCAAAAAGGTGGCCCTGGCCGGGGCCCTGGCGGCGCGGCCGGAGCTGCTGATTCTGGATGAGCCCTTTGCCCAGCTGGACACCCAGGCGGTGGAAGAACTGGCGGTGTTGCTGAAGGAAATCAACCGGGATTGGGGCACAGCCATCATCTTTACCAGCCACCAGCCGGAGCCGGCGGCAATGCTGGCGGAGACGGTGTACGTCCTCGCCGGCGGCGGGGTGGCGGCCAGGGGAACGCCCCGGGAGGTGTTCAGCAACCTGGACGCCCTGGCCAAAAGCCGCCTGCGCCCGCCCGGCCTCTTTGTCCTGGCTGACATCCTCCAGCGGGCGGGACTGGCTGTGGAACCGCACTGGGATGCAGGGCGAATGGCGGCGGAAATCCTGGCGGCGGCGGGAATGGTGCCGGGCCGGCAGGCGTAAAATAAAAGGCAGCCTTGGTGCTGCCGTAACTGTTTAGGGAGTAGAATTTTACCCGCCGATGGTGTAGACTGGTGAAGGTGAGAAATATTTTCAACTGGCTGGAGGGAACGGACTTGCAAGAGATGCTGATATACAGCGCCGTGGCCGGGCTGGCCACCGCCCTGGGCGCCGGCATTGTCCTGGTACTGGGGACACCGTCCAAAAGAGTGCTGTCCCTGTTCCTGGGGTTTGCGGCGGGAATCATGCTGGCCATTGCCACCCTGGAACTGTTGCACCATACCCGGGAGATGGGCCAGACCGTCAAGGGCATCATCGGGTTTTTGTGCGGCGTCCTGCTCATGCACTTATTGGATTACCTCATCCCTCACCTGCATTTTCGCAACGGCAGTTGCGACCAGGAGCAGGCGGAAATGCTCAAAGTAGGCTTCCTGATCTTCCTGGGGATTGCCGTGCACAATGTGGCCGAAGGCCTGGCCATAGGGGCCGGCGCCATTGCCTGGCCGGAACTGGGCCTTTCCATTGCCGTGGCCATCGGCATTCACAACATTCCCGAGGGCATGGCCACTGCCGTGCCCCTGAGGATTGGCGGCATGGCCTGGGCGCCCCTGCTCTTCATGGCAGCCGCTGCAGGCCTGATGACGGTGGCGGGCACGGCGATTGGCGGTCTTGTCTTCCAGGCCGGCGCCGGCACGATTGCCGGAGCGCTGGGCTTTGCCGCCGGGGCGATGTTCTACATAGTTGGCGATGAACTGATTCCCCATGCCAGGAATTACCACCATTATTGGGCCAACATCGGTCTCGTGGGCGGCTTCGTCCTCGGCGCCCTGATGTAAGCCCTACAGAAGGGGCTGCAGGGTGCGGGGGGCGTGTATTTGTTTCAGCACTTTGCCCATGAGCTCTATTCCCTGGGTAATTTCTTCCCCGGTCACGGCAGCGAAGCTAAGGCGGATGTGGTCGGCGTAGCTGTTGTTGGGCGAGAAATAGCTGCCGGGGGTGAGGAGGACTTTTTCCCGCAGGCAGAGACGGCAGTACTGGTCGCCGTCGATGCCCTTGGGCAGCTGCAGCCACAGGTGCAGGCCGCCGCCGGGGGGCGTCAACCGGAATTGGGGCAGGTGGCGGGCCAGGGCCTCCAGGGCGGTCCGGTAGCGGGTCCCGTACGTCGCCCGCATGGCCTGCAGGTGCTGTTGCCAGGCCTTTTCCCTCAAGTACAGGTCCAGGGTACGCTGGAACAGGCCGGAGCTGGAGATGTCGGAGTACTGCTTGGCCGCTCCGACGGCGCCGGTGAAGGGCGGCGGCGACACCAGCAGGCCCAGGCGTAGGCCGGGCATGAGGATTTTGGAAAAGCTCTTGACATATATGACCTGCTCATGGACGTCCATGGCCTTGAGGGGCCCCCGGTCCTGGGCGGGAGCAAAGTGCAGTTCGCTGAGGTGGTCGTCTTCGACGACGGTAAATTCATATTGCCGGGCCAGGTCCAGGAGGGCCTGTTTTTTATGCCTGGAATAGGAGTACCCGGTGGGATTCTGGAAATTGGGCATGACGTAGAAGAGGCGGGGCCTGTGGCGGCGCAGCAGCCTGGTTAAAACGGCCAAATCTGGGCCGTCGGGCTCCAGGGGCACGGCAAGGATGCGCGCTCCCCGGGAGCGAAAGGTGGCGATGGCGCCGTGGTAGGTGGGGCTCTCCACCAGGACGGTATCCCCGTGCCTGACCAGGATCTTGGCGGCCAGGTCGATGCCCTGCTGGGCGCCGGAAATGATGTGGATGTTTTCCAGCCGGGCGGCGATGCCGATTTGGCCGAGATATTCCTGCATGGCTTCCCTAAGCGGAGGCCAGCCCTGGCTTTCCTGGTAGCCGAAAGCGTGGCCGCCGTCCCGGTCCAGGACCAGGTTGAGGAGGCGCTTGAAGTCCCCCACGGGGAAGATTTCGGGCGTCGGCGTGGCGCTGGCGAAGTTAATGCCCTGGTGGGGGATGAAAATCTGACGGGCGGTTTCGCCGGCGGGCTGGGAGCGCACGTAGGTGCCGCTGCCGGTCCGGGACCAGACATAACCCTCCAGCTCCAGTTCGCGGTAGGCGTTGACCACGGTGACGGCGTTAACCTGCAGTTGGGCGGCCAGGGCGCGGATGGAGGGCAGGCGGCTGTCGGCGGGGAGTTGCCCCGCATCTATGGCCTCTTTAAGAGCGGCGGCAATTTGGGCGTAGAGGGGCTTTTCCCCTTCCCGTTGCAATTGTATCGATACATTTTTTAAAATATCGGCCACTGGGATTTTCCTCCTTGGTTCTATTGACAGCAAAAGACATCGGGTGTCATAATAATAGTGGAAACAATCAAAAAGATTGTATCGATACAATTATTATATCCCGGCGCGCCGGGATATGTAAAGCACTTTGGGCAGAAAGGTGGAATTGCCATGCGCAGAACAGCTTTGTTTTTGGCCCTGCTGGCCGCCGTGCTGGCGCTGACCGGGTGCGGCGGGCAGCGGGAAGAAGAACTGGTCATGGGTTTTGTGCCCATCAAGGACGCCGACTCCCTCATCGAGGATGTAACCCCCCTGGCTGACATGCTGTCCCGGGAGCTGGGCATCAAGGTCAGGCCTTTTACCGCCGTCAACTACGTCTCAGTGGTGGAAGGGCTGGGTTCGGGCCAGGTGGATTTCGGCTTTATCCCGCCCTTCAGTTATGTCCTGGCCCACAGCGAAAGCAATGCCCGGGTCATCCTCACCGCCCTGGGCAAAGACAATTTGCCCTACTACCGGTCCCAGTTTGTGGCCAGGGCCGACAGCGGCATCACCGACCTCAGCGACTTGCGGGGCAAGAAAGTGGCCTTTGTCGACCCCTCTTCCACTTCGGGATACTTGTATCCCGCCGCTCACCTCATCAGTCTGGGCTACGACATCGACCGGGATTTTGAAACCGTCTTTGCCGGCGGTCACGACAAGGCCCTCCAGGCCGTCCTCAACGGCGACGTCGACGTGGCGGCCACCTTTGTAGACGTGCGTACCCGCTATCCCGAGGAATTTCCCACCGCCCTGGAAGAAACCGTCGTCATCGGTTACACCCGGGAAATTCCCAATGTTTCGGTGACGGTGCGGGGGGACATGGACGAGGAGCTGGCGGAACGGATTACAGCGGCCTTCCTGGCCATCGCCGGGGACAGCGAGGGCCTGGAGATGCTCAAGACCCTGTTCAACATGCACGGTTTCGTGCGGGCCAAGGACAGCGACTACGACGTGGTCCGGGAAACCGCCGAGGTCCTGTCGGTGGACCTGCGGGAGCAATGAGCGGTACAACGCTGGAACTGCGCCGGGTCAGCAAAACCTTTCCCGGCGGTATCCGTGCCCTGGACAATGTGTCGCTGACGGTGCGGCCGGGCGAATTCGTCGTCATCGTCGGCGCCAGCGGGGCGGGCAAATCCACTTTGCTGCGCACCATCAACGGTTTGGTCCGGCCCGATTCCGGCCAGGTCCTGGTCGGGGGCCGGGACATTTCCGCCCTGCGGGGGAAGGAGCTGCGCCGGTTGCGCCGGGGCATCGGCCTGATTTTCCAGGATTTCAACCTGGTGGAGCGGGCTGCGGTGCTGACCAACGTCCTTACCGGGCGCCTGGGCTACCTGCCGGCCTGGCAGACGGTGCTGGGCATCTTTCCCCCCGCCGACGTGGCCATGGCCCGCCAGGCCCTGGACAGGCTGGGCTTGGCCGACAAGACCTTTGCAAAAGCAGCGGAGCTCAGCGGCGGACAAAAGCAGCGGGTGAGCATAGCCCGGGCCCTGGTCCAGCAGCCGCACACCATCCTGGCCGACGAACCGGTGGCCAGCCTGGATCCGCCCACCGCCCGGGACATTCTGGGCTGGTTCCGCCGCATCAATGAACAGGAGGGCATCACCGTCATCGTCAACCTCCACGACATCGGCCTGGCCGCCGAGTTTGGCGGCCGGCTGGTGGGCATGCGGGAGGGGAAAATAGTCCACGACGGGCCGGCGTCCCAGGTTGACAAGCAGACCTTT
>JAAYIH010000034.1 GCA_012523545.1 Bacillota bacterium | reverse complement strand
GCTGGGGCAAGATCATTGTGGACTACCACCAGGTTGGCAAAGACGATGTGATGATTGTCATTTCCAACTCCGGCCGCAACGGCGCCCCCATCGAAGTTGCCTGGGAATGCCAGAAACGGGGAGTGCCGGTAATTGCCATCCTCTCCAGGAATTACGGAGAGCAGGTCACCTCCCGCCACTCCAGCGGCAAGAAACTCATGGACGTGGCGGACCTGGTCATCGACAATTGCAGTGAGTTGGGGGACGCCGCCCTCTTCCTGGACCGACTGAAGGTTCCCATCGGGCCCACTTCCAATGTAAGCGCCTTCTACATCATCCACTCCATCATCGTCTGCACCGTAGAGAAGCTCCTGGAAATGGGCATCGAGCCTCCAATATTCCTCAGCGGCAATTTGGATCACGGCCGCGAGCACAACGACAAGCTCATCGAAAAGTATCGGCACCGAATCCGCATGTGGTAATAGAAAGGAGAGAGATCTGTGACAAAGGAAAAAGCCTGGCGCCGCTATTTTCAGGCAGTGGCAGAAATTCAGGCCAGGATCCAGGCTACCCAGGCCGAGAATATAGAAGCTGCTGCCGCCATCCTTACCGACTGTATCGCTGAGAACGGGCTGATTCACGTCTTCGGCGTGGGCCACTCCAGCCTCCTGGCCGAAGAAGTAAATTGGCGGGCCGCCACCCTGGCGCCCATCCACGCCATCCTGGAACCCAGCATGACCGGGCAATTTGAGGTGACCAAGAGCGGCCACATGGAAAAGCTGGAGGG
The DNA here is from genome assembly GCA_012523545.1 of Bacillota bacterium. Classification (GTDB taxonomy): domain Bacteria; phylum Bacillota; class Proteinivoracia; order UBA4975; family UBA4975; genus JAAYIH01. Next base: position 1,351 of record JAAYIH010000034.1, on the reverse strand, counting down.
TTCCGGAGAGATTATCGTCAACTACCACCGCATCGCTCCGCCCGACGCTGTGATCATCGCCTCCAACTCCGGCAATAACGGCGCCCCCATTGAGGTCGCCGCCGCCTGCCGCAAGCTGGGCGTCAAAGTCATCGCCATCACCTCGGTGACCTACTCAGACTATCTCAAGCCTCTGCACTCCTCTGGGCGCAAGCTCAAAGATGAGGCCGATGTGGTGGTGGACAATTGCTGCCCCATCGGCGACGGCGCCCTGAATCTAGAAGGCCTGGAGCAAACCGTGGGCCCAACCTCCACCGCCGCCGGCATCCCCATCCTCAACGCCATCCTTGCCCAGACCGTGGAGAACCTGCTGGAGAAGGGTATTGCCCCCGACGTATATTTCAACGGCTCCCTCTCTGCCAACAGGCCAGCGGTGGCCGAGCACAACCAGCGCCTGGTGGATAAGTACTTCTACAGAATCCGCAACCTCTAGTGCGACACCGGGGCCACCGCCTGCCCATCATTCCCGCCCGGCGGTGAACTTCTCTTTGTCGCGGGCAACCTGGTTTCCCTGGCTAAGGTTCACTCGGGCCGATCCGCTCGCCCTGACAAATTAACTGGTATGTGGTAAACTAATAGGCAGAACAAAGCAGCCACCGGGATCCCCCGGTGGTTAAGTTTGAAAGCCTCCGGCAAGCACAAAGGGTGACATTAATTGAAAGTAGACCTTCATGTCCACACCAATAAGTATTCCAACTGCGGGGTCAGCAGCCCCGAAGAAATGGTCCAGGCGGCCATCGCCTGCGGCCTGGATGCCATTGTCCTGACAGAGCACGACTACATGTGGCGGCCCGAAGAACTGGCCAGCCTCCAGGCGCGCTTCCCCAGGATAAAATTGTTCAGCGGTATCGAGGTCAGCGTTGATTCTGCTGAACATGTCGTGGTTATCGGCGTGCCACATCCTCAGCTCTTCACTCCCTTTATGAGGCCGGCAGATCTGGTGGCAGCGGTGCGCAGACATCAGGGGGCAGCAATTCTCGCTCACCCCTACCGCTGGTCGCCCTCGGTGCGCCAGGACATCCTGGCTGTGCAGCTGGATGCCGTCGAAGTATACAGCAACAGCATCAGGAATTATATGCAGCAACCCATCCGGGACTTGCACGATAAGCTCAAGCTGCCCCTGGTCGCTTCTTCCGACGGCCACCACACTGAGCACCTGGGGCTCTATGCCATCGACCTGCACCAGCCCGCCCGGGACGACAAGGACCTGGCCAGGATGATTCGGCAAGGACAGTTCAGCATTTGGACCAATCCAGAGCGGATCAGCGCAATAAACCAGGATATTGCCGCCAAGGCCAAAAAGCTGCCGGAG
>JAAYIH010000003.1 GCA_012523545.1 Bacillota bacterium | reverse complement strand
TACGCCATTCACCCCGTGGCCGGCCGCATGCCCGGGCACATGAACGTCCTCCTCAGCGAAGCCGACGTGCCCTATGAACAGCTTTACGAGCTGGAAGCCATCAACGACGAGTTTGCCCAGGCCGACGCCTGTGTGGTGGTGGGGGCCAACGACGTCATCAACCCCGCAGCCCGGGACACCACGGACACGCCCATTTCCGGCATGCCCATCCTCAACGCCGACCAGGCCAAGCACATCATTATCTGCAACTACGACCTCAAACCCGGTTACGCCGGCGTCGACAACCCCATCTATTCCCGCACCGAGGGAGTCAGCTTCCTCCTGGGCGACGCCGCCGAAACCCTGCAGCAACTGCTGGACGACCTGCAGAAAATATAAAACCAGGAGGGCGACACAGCCCTCCTGGTTTTCATTTGCATTTAAGGCCCGCCGCCGGGCCTTTTTGGGTACTCCGCACTCTGCTATTGCGCATACCGGGGCGCCGGCTCAAACAGGAATTCCAGCCCGCTTTCCGATTCTTCTATGAACAGCCAGCCGGTGGCCAGTTTTACCCGCCCGCCGCGGCTAATGCTGGCGGAGAGGCTTTTGCCCGACAGATTGGCCGGCTTTATGCTTTCCAGGTAACCAATGGTCCCGTCGTCGAGATATTTTTTCAGCACCGCCCAGCCCGGGGGATCTGCGCGCAGCGAGGGCGGCGTATCCCGATACCAGGCCAGGTAGCCGGTATTTTCTCGTCCTGCGGGCAAAGGTCGGGGTAATATTGCCCCCCCCCGGCGGGAAAGGGCAGGTCTTAAATCATTGGGACAACGCCCAGGGCAACAGGCGCTGAAACAACCAGGGCACGGCCACCGCTTCCAGCATGGCCACCAGGAACATGGCGACAAAGGCGCCCAGTTGCAGGACGAGAAAACCCAGGATAGGGGTGGGCAGGCGGTCGCCTTTGCCGAATACTTTTTTGACCATTAACCAGCTGAAGGTCATGGCGCTGGCCCCCGAAAACAATGAGACCAGGACGATGACGGCGGCAAAGGGAAACAGGGTCACCAGCACAAAGGCCATCCCCCGCCAGGCCAGGCGATGGATCAGGTATGCCGTGGTAAAGCCCAACAGGGCGCCGCGGAAGGCCAGCATCGCCACCACCAGAGGCAGGCCAATTACCGTCAGGCCGCAGATGGTGGTATACAGTATGAACAGGCCGTTGGTGTTGAAAGAATTGCTGGCCACCTTGGCCCGGGAGACCGAACCGCCCTCGTCGGTAATCTGGACAAAATAATTGAGGCCGCTTTCCAGCTTTTCCAGGTCGTACCAGTCCATGTAGCGCACATACACCGAACCGAAGATCAAGCCAAAAACCAGGGCGACGACTAAAATCAGGGCGGAAACGCGGAATACGCCGGCGTATTCCCTGGGGTACAGAAACAGCTGCCTCAGCTTCAAATCCTCCCCTCCCCCTGCTCCAGGCTACTTAATAGCTATGCGCAACGGGGGCGGTTTAGACCTGTACAATTCCGCCGCCAGCCGGGCGGCGGCGCCCAGGGCAAGGAAGAAATGTGGGTTTTCCCGAAAGGTCCTGCCCATGCTGCAAAACAGTTTTTCCTCTTGCCGGGCAATGCCGCCGATGTATGAACCGTCCAGCCAGCGCACGCGGCAGCGCCGGGGCAAACTGGCCGCCTGTTTTGCCAGCACGGCGAGACAGGGCCGCGGCAAAAGGGGCATGGGCACCCAGACGGGACCGGAATAGGCCCGGGAGACAATGGTTATGCTGTGATGGCTTAAGCCATGATGACGCCGGCGGGAATCGCAGAAACCGATGCGGGGAACCAACACCGGCTGTCCGCCCAGGGCACGGGCGGCCTGGAGGACAAAACCCTGCTCCAGCCCCGAAAAGCCGTAGACCGTGCCGGTGCCGGCAATGCCCGGCCCCATGGCGGCGATGATTATATCGGCACCGGCAACTTTTGCAGCCGCCTGAAGCCCGGTAAAGACGTTAACTGTCTCCAAATCCCCGCCAAAACTGTGGCCGGCGGTGATGACGGCGACAATGGCGCCCAGTTCCCTGAGAGCGCGGACGTTGCGGCTGAATGCCAACGGCAGGGCGCCGCCGTCGGTGCAGACGTACGCAATTCTGGCCCGGGGCGCCAAAGCCCTGACGGCCAGGGCCAGGGGCGGCACCATGCTGTGCAGCTCCGCCGCCAGCACCGGAATGCCCGCCAGCCCATGGGGTGTCTTAAACAGGTCGTGCCACGGGCTGCCCTGTTCTTCGGCGCAATCCACCTGCACCTGGAGGGGAGTGTAGCGCAGCTTCATTTGATGCCCCCACCCGGGGGACCTGCGGGCTTGCGCCGGCAAAATAAAGTGGTAACCGCCGCTGCCCAGGCCCAGGTCGACGGCAGTGGTGTTGAGCAACACCTCCTGGCCCGGGGCCACTGCCCGGCCCAGGGCCAGGTAATTGACGGCCTTCTCCACCTTTTCCCCCACCGCAACCCGGACAAACTGGGCCCCGCCGTCCTGGCCGTCCACAGCAACCACCCGGGCGCGCCTGAGGTTAAGGCCGGGCATGGACGGGCTCCTCCCCGCCGGGCCGGCCCAATTTGGTGTTGCCGCCCCGGTAATAATCTGTGCAATTAGCCAATAATCTGCGGCCGCGCAATTTTATCACCCCGGGATAATCTGTCCCAAAACCGGGGAAATATCGCGGCCGGGGAACAAAAAAGAGGCCGTTGCGGCCTCTATCTGTCTTTGCTCACGTACTCGGCGCCCCGTTCCATGGCCTGCTCGTTGACGGGAAGCAAGTCATGGCGGTGGGCGGGCAGGACTTTGCGCAGGGCATCCTTGACGGATTCGGGCTTAGCCACTCCCGTTTTGGCCAGGAGGGCGCCCATGACCACCATGTTGGCCACCCGGCTGTTGCCCAGTTCGCTGGCTATTTCGTTGGCAGGAATGCCGATAACTTCGATGTCATCCCTGCCGCCCTCGCGCTCAATGAGGGAGGAGTTGTAGATCAGCAGTCCGCCCTTCTTGAGCCTGGGTTCAAACTTGTCCATGGAGGGCAGGTTCATGGCCACCACCACATCGGGGTCGGTGACAAAGGGCGAGCCAATTTCGTCGGAAGTAACCACCACGGCGCAGTTGGCGGTTCCGCCCCTCATCTCCGGTCCGTAGGACGGTATCCAGGAAACATTCTTTCCTTCCAGCATCCCGGCGTAGGCCAGCATCATGCCCATGGACATGACGCCCTGGCCGCCAAATCCGGCAAAAATCATTTCTGCCATGTTACTTCACCTCCTCGGGAGTACGAAACTCGCCCAGGGGATAGTATTCCAGCATGTTTTCCTTGGCCCATTTCAGGGCTTCCAGCGGCGTCATTCCCCAGTTGGTGGGGCAGGTGGAGATGACTTCCACTATGGAAAAGCCCAGTCCCTTTTGCTGAACTTCAAAAGCCTTGAGGATGGCCCGCTTGGCTTTGCGGATGTTGGGCACGTCGTGGACCGAAACCCGGGTCACATAGGCAGCGCCCTGCAAGGTGGCCAGGAGCTCGGAAATACGGACGGGATAGCCGCAGTGCTCTGCCTGACGGCCGTAGGGCGAAGTAGTGGTCTTTTGCCCCACCAGTGTTGTGGGCGCCATTTGCCCGCCGGTCATGCCGTAAATAGCGTTGTTGACAAATATGACGGTTATCTTTTCTCCGCGGGCTGCGGCGTGGACGATTTCCGCCATACCGATGGAAGCCAGGTCGCCGTCCCCCTGGTAAGTGAAGACGATGTTGTTGGGATGGACCCGCTTGATGCCCGTAGCTACCGCCGGAGCGCGGCCGTGGGCGGCTTGTTGCATGTCGCAGTTAAAGTATTCGTAAGCCAAAACGGAGCAACCTACCGAAGCGACGCCGACGGCCTTGTCCAGGACGCCCAGCTCATCGATGGCTTCGGCCACCAGGCGGTGAATGATGCCGTGGGTACAGCCCGGACAATAGTGGGTCTGCCGCTCAGTTAAGGCTGTGGGGCGTTGAAATACGACCTTCACTACCGCACACCTCCCATGATTTCCTTGGCTTTGGCGATAATCTCAGCAGGAGTGGGCACAATTCCGCCCGTCCTGCCGAAGAAGTGGACAGGCTGCTTGCCGTTAACGGCCAGGCGCACATCTTCCACCATCTGGCCGGTGTTCATTTCCACAGTCAGGAAGGCTTTGACGGTGTCCGGCAGCTGGGCAAAGGCCTTGTCGGGGAACGGGAAAATGGTAATGGGTCTCAGCAGGCCGGCTTTGATTCCCTGCTCCCGCAGCTGGTTGACGACGCTCTTGACGATGCGGGCGGTGGTGCCGAAAGCGGCCAGAACCAGTTCGGCATCGTCGCATTTGTACAGCTCCCAGCGCTGCTCATGCTCTTTCATGTGCTGGTACTTTTTCTGCAGTTTCCAGTTGTGCTCCTCCAGCTGCTCGGCAACCAGGGACAGGGAGTTGATGATGTTGCGCTTGCGGCCCTTGGCGCCGGTGGTGGCCCAGTCCTTGGGCGGCAAATCCCGCTTCTTGGGCTCTTTAAACTCCACCGGTTCCATCATCTGGCCCAGGGTGCCGTCGCCCAGTACCATTACGGGGTTGCGGTAGTAATCGGCGATGTCGAAGGCCTCCATAATCAGGTCCACCATTTCCTGCACGCTGGCAGGGGCAAAGACGAAAAGGCGATAGTCTCCGTGGCCGCCGCCCTTGGTGGCCTGGAAGTAATCAGACTGCGCAGGCTGAATACCGCCCAGACCGGGGCCGCCTCTGATGATGTTGATAATGACGCAGGGCAGCTCGGAGCCGGCAATGTAGGAAATCCCTTCCTGCTTGAGGCTGATGCCGGGGCTGGACGAAGAGGTCATTACCCGGGCGCCGGCGCCGGCAGCTCCATACACCATGTTAATGGCGGAGACTTCGCTCTCGGCCTGGAGGAAAACCCCGCCCACTTCGGGCAGCCTCCGGGCCATGTATTCAGGCACCTCGTTCTGGGGGGTAATGGGATAGCCGAAGAAATAACGGCAACCAGCCCGGATGGCAGCTTCGCCGATGGCTTCGTTGCCCTTCATTAGTTGTTTGGCCATTCTTAAACCTCCTTGAAATTGCTACTTGTATACCGTGATGACCACATCGGGGCATATCGTGGCGCACATGGCACAGCCTATGCATTTGTCCATCTCGGTGACGGTGGCCACCCGGTACCCCTTCTTGTTAATCTTCTCGTCCATGAAGATGATCTTGGTCGGGCAGACGCTTACGCACAGTTCGCAGCCTTTGCAGCGTTCACGTTCAAATTCTACCTTGGGCAAATGGTAAACCTCCCTCACTAGATGATATCCGCCGGGAACAAGCTCAGTTCCATGGCAAACAATGAGTCTCCAAACTCCCGCAAATGGGGAATGAGGTGGGGCCGGGCGCAGTGGAAGAGCACCGGCACGCCCATTTGCGCGGAGGCCCGGGCAAGGATTTCGGCGCCGTGGCGCAGGTGATCGGCCTGGGTTTCCCGGCCCAGATTGGTGTTGTTGATAAGTGCGGTGATACTAAGACGCGCTTTCCCCTCACTGCGCCGGGCGGCATTGATGATTCCCGCGGGGTCGGCGGTAAAGGGGCGCATACAGTTGACCACCAGCCAGATGTCGGCCTGTTGCTTGAGCAACAGCGGCCGGTACCTGCCCAGGACCACCGCCCCTCCGTCGCCGCCGACATCCAGGATAACAGTCTCCGGCCCGGAGAGAACGGCGTCAATGCGGGGGCTCAGGGCCGGCAGGTCGGCGGTGCGGTAATCCCGGTTGTACACCACCTCCACCCCCATGGATTCCAGGAGCTCGGTGGCTTCCCGGGAACGAAAATAAGGGTTGACGATGTCCAGGTCCACCAAAACCAGCTTTCCCTGCCCGGCCAGGGTTTTGGCCAGGTTGAGGGAAAACTCCGTCTTGCCGCTGCCGTAGTCGCCAACGATTACGATTTTTCGGCCCATAGCCCCCACCTTTCCGCTATTTGTACTCCTTGGCCTGCTCCTGGCCGGTCAGGACCCGCAGGCCGCCCTGAGCGAGGGCCAGCATTTCAAATTCACCGGGATAGACCTTTACCGGCGCTATGAAGGACACCCTTTCTTCAATCCAGGGCACCAGGTAGGTGTCATCGTGGGCCAGGCCGCCGGTGAGAATGATGGCGTCCACATCGCCCTTGAGGACGGCTGCGCAACAGCCCACTTCCTTGGCAATCTGGTAGGCCATGGCCCGGTAGATTAGTTCAGCCTCCTTGTCCCCCGCGGCTACCCGTTCCTGCACGACGCGCCCGTCGTTGGTGCCCAGGTAAGCCACCAGGCCGCCCTGACCCACCAGCCTTTTCTGGAGTTGTTCCAAAGTGTACTTGCCGCTGTAACAGAGTTTGACCAGGTCCAGCACCGGCAAGCCTCCGGCCCGCTCCGGAGAGAAAGGACCGTCACCGTTAAGGGCGTTGTTGACATCCACAACTCTGCCCTTCTGGTGGGCGCCGACGGAGATGCCGCCGCCCAGGTGGACGACGATGAAGTTAGCCTCTTCGTATTTTTTGCCGGCCTCGGCGGCTGCCCGGCGGGCAACTGCTTTTTGGTTGAGGGCATGGAAAATGCTGCGGCGCTGGATTTCCGGCATCCCGGAGATGCGCGCCAGATCCGAAAGCTCATCCACCACCACCGGGTCGACAATATAGGCGGGGATGTTAAACTGATCGGCTATTTCTCGGGCAATAAGACCGCCCAGCGACGACGCGTGCTGGCCCTGAACGCCGCTTTTCAAGTCCTCAACCATGCGGTCGTTGACGATGTATGTGCCGCCGGGAATGGGTTTTACCACTCCGCCGCGGCCAACCACCGCCGACAGTTTGTTGAGGTTGATGCCCTGGCTGTGCAGGCTCTCCAGGATAATTTCCTTGCGGTACTGGTACTGGTCAATGATGCCGGCAAAGGGCTGCAGCTCCTCGGCAGAATGGCGCAGGGTCTGTTCCAGCAGGGGTTTTTCGTCTTCATAGACTGCAATCTTGGTGGAAGTTGATCCGGGATTTATGATTAACAGACGATGCGACACGTTCTCCCTCCTCAAAGGGGGGAAAGCTGTGGATTGGCATCCACAACTTTCCCCTGCTCTGCTAACGGCGGATGAAGTTGGAGCGGATGCGCCCGATCTTCTCGATGCGCTCTTCGGCCATGCGGTCGGCAGCCTTGTATGTGGGGATGTTGTCCCGCTTGGCGATTTCGTAGACCTTGGCGATGTTGTTGTAAATGGTCTTTACGGTGGCGATGGCCCGCTCTTCGTTGTAACCCTTGAGTTCGTCGGCCACGTTCATGAGGCCGCCGGCATTGATGACGTAATCGGGAGCATAGAGAATACCGCGCCTGTGCAGCTCGTCGCCGTGGCGGTCTTCAGCCAGCACGTTGTTGGCGCATCCGGCAATGGCCTTGCACTTAAAGCGGTTGATGGTGTTGTCGTTGACGACGGCGCCAAGGGCGCAGGGAGCAAAGATGTCGCACTCCACATCGTAGATGGCATCGGGCTCGACAGCCTGGGCGCCGAATTCTTGGACGGCCCGGTTGACGGACTCCTGATCGATGTCGGTGACGATGAGCTTGGCGCCGGCTTCATGCAGATGCTTGCACAGGTAGTAGCCCACATGGCCGATGCCCTGAACAGCCACGGTCTTGCCGGAAATGTCGTCGCTGCCCCATACTTCCTTGGCGGTGGCCAGCAAGCCCATGAAAACACCCAAAGCTGTCTTGGGGGAGGGGTCGCCGCTGCTGCCGGCAGAAGCAGATACACCGGTGACGTACTCGGTTTCCAGGCGGACGATGTCCATGTCCTGGACGGTGGTGCCCATGTCTTCGGCGGTAATGTAGCGGCCGTTGAGGCTCTGGACAAAGCGGCCGAAGGCCCGCCACAATTCTTCGCTCTTGTCCTTCTTGGGATCGCCAATGATGACGGCCTTGCCGCCGCCCAGGTTGAGGCCCGCAGCCGCGGCCTTGTAGGTCATGCCCCGTGCCAGGCGGAGGACGTCGAGGATGGCGTCTTCCTCGTTTTCATAGTTCCACATCCGGGTGCCTCCCAGGGCGGGACCCAAAGTGGTGTCATGAATGGCTATGATAGCTTTTAGTCCGGAAGTCTTGTCGTGACAGAAAACCAACTGCTCGTACCCGTACTTCTCCATGTACTCAAAGATCTTCATACGCATACTCCTTTCTAAATTTTTATTGATTCAGCCCGGCGGCAAAGACCGCGCTAAAGGCTATTGAATCCAACTTTGCTTCGTGGGAATCTGACCTGGAGGTCAGCACCACCGGCGCCTTGGCCCCGGCAATGACCCCCGCCACCCGGGCCCTGGCAAAGTAAACTATGGATTTGTAGAGAACGTTGCCCGCCTCGATATCCGGAACCATGAGGATATCGGCCTGACCGGCCACCGGGCTCACAATGCCCTTGACCTGGGCGGAATGCAGGGATACGGCATTGTCCAATGCCAGGGGGCCGTCGACAATGGCGCCCTTAATCTGCCCGCGCTGGGCCATTTTGGCCAGAAGGGCGGCCTCCACGGCAGCAGGCATGTCGGGATTGACCAGCTCTACGGCAGCCAAAGCGGCCACCTTGGGCTCGGCAATGCCCACAGCCCGGGCCACATCCACGGCATTCTGGACGATTTGCACCTTTTGACCCAGGTCAGGGGCAATGTTCATGGCCCCGTCGGTCATAAAGAGCAGGCGGTCGTAGCCTTCGATGTCCAGGGCAGTGACATGGCTGAGGAGCTTGCCCGTCCGCAGGCCCTGTTCCTTGTCCAGGACAGCCCTGAGGATGTCGGCAGTGCCCACCTTGCCCTTCATCACCAGGTCGGCCTCACCCGCCGCCACCATGGCCACGGCCTTGCGGGCCGCCGCCACAGGATCGGGTTCTGCCACCACCTGGCATTTGGCCAGGTCCAGATTGACGGCCTGGGCGAGCTGGCGGATCTGGGCTTCATCCCCCACCAGGATGGCGGAGACTACGCCCCAGTCCACCGCATCCCGCACCGCTTCCAGGACATCCTGGTCCTGGGCCGCCGCCACGGCCAGGCGCTGGCGGTTGGGCAGGTTCTTGGCTGCTTCTCTGATTTCATCCAAATTGCGGTACATATTTCCACCTCCCCTATTGGTATTCCCGGGGCGACTCTTCTCCCCGCAACACGCGGAGGCAGCCGGCGGCCAGAGCTTGCAGTTCGTCCTCGCCGGGATAAATCAGAACTGGGGCAATAAAGCGGACATGCTCTTTGATCCAGCCTGTCAGCCGCTTGTAGTGGGCCAGGCCGCCGGTGATGATTATGGCCCGGACCTGGCCGCAGAGCACTGTAGCCATGGCGCCGATTTCTTTGGCAATCTGATAGGCCATGGCCCGGCCAATCAGCTCGGCTTTTTTATCGCCGGCCTGAATGCGCCGCCCCACCTCGACCCCGTCGTTGGTACCCAGGTATCCCAAAAGGCCGCTGCCCCGGAGAATTTTGTTTACCAGCTCCTCTTGGGTATACTTCCCCGAAAAAGCCAGTTTCACCAAATCCCCTGTGGGCAGTCCTCCGCTGCGCTCAGGAGAGAAGGGACCCATTTCGTTGGCGTCGTTGACATCCAGCATGCGTCCTTTCTGCAAAGGAGCTACGGAAATGCCCCCGCCCAGATGGGCGACGATGAGGTTGATGTCCTCCAGTTCGTGCCCCAAATCCCGGGCCGCCCGCCGGGCCACCGCGCGGATGTTCAGCGCATGGGAACGGCTGCGGCGCTCAATTTCGGGAATTCCCGAAATGCGGGCCTCGGGGATAAATTCGTCAACGGAAACCGGGTCGACAATAAAGGCCGGTATTCCCCACCGCGAAGCCAGGGAGTGGGCAATGAGACCGCCCAGGTTTGATGCGTGTTGCCCGCCGACACCCTTGCGCAAGTCCTCCCGCATCCGCTCATTTACAGCATAAGTCCCGCTGGGAATGGGCTTCAGCATTCCGCCGCGCCCGACGACGGCGCTCAGTTTGTCGCCGTTAAAGTTTGCTTCCAGCCACCGGGAAACCAGAGCAGTCCTGTACTCCAGCTGATCGGCAATGACCGGAGCCAGTTCCTGGGGATTGTGGCGCAAGGTTTCAGCGGTATACAAAACTTCGTCTTCAAACAACGCCAGTTTGGTGGAAGTAGAACCGGGATTGATTGCCAGAATCCAGTGGGTCATCGCTCACCTCGGTTATTCTCCCACATAGCTGCGGCGGACTCTGCTGATGGTTTCAATCCTCTCCTCGGCTATTTTGTCCGCAGCAACAGCTGTCGAGATATTTTCGGCCTTGGCCATGGCAAATATGTTGAGCAGGCGCTGGTAGATCATGCCGGCCTTGCGGAAGGCGCGCTCTTTATTGTAGCCTTCCAGTTCGTCGCAAACCTGGATGAGGCCGCCGGCATTGATGACATAATCGGGTGCATAGAGAATGCCTCTTTCGGCCAGCATATCGGCGTGACGAGGCTCGGCCAGCTGGTTGTTGGCGGCGCCGGCAACGGCCTTGCACTTGAGCCGGGGAATTGATTCGTCATTGAGGATTGCGCCCAGGGCATTGGGCGAAAAGATATCGCATTCCACCGTCATGATTTCTTCAGGATCAACAATGGTGATGCCGTAATCCTTGGCAGCCCTGTCTGCATTCTCCTGGTTGATGTCGCTGGCAATGACCCGGGCCCCTTCGGAAACCAGGTGCCCCACCAGGTGATAACCCACCTTGCCCAAACCCTGAACGGCAACGGTCAGGCCCTGGAGGGAATCGGTGCCGAACAGTTCCTTGGCCACCGCCTTCATACCTTTCCAGACTCCAAAAGCGGTGATGATGCCCGAATTGCCGCCGCCGCCGTATTCTTCCGGCAAGGCGCCGACATGCCTGGTCTCTTTGAGGGCGATGATGAAATCGTCATAGGTGGTGCCCACATCGGTGCCGGTCTTGTAGCGGCCCTTGAGAGCCTCGACATAGCGGCCCAAGGCGCGGAACAATGCCTCGCGCTTTTTGGTCTTGGGGTCACCCCAGATGACCGTCTTGCCTCCGCCGTAATCCAGTTCGGCGGCAGCGCATTTGTAGGTCATCCCCTTGGCCAGCCGCATGGCATCGATGATGGCATCTTCTTCACATTCGTAATTCCACATGCGGCAGCCGCCCTGAGCCGGCCCCAGTCGGGTGTCGTGCAGGGCAATGATTGCCTTAAGTCCCGATGTCTTGTCGTAGTTGAAGATCAACTGTTCATGTCCCTCACGAGCCATAGCTTCAAAAATTTTCATATCCCAACCTCCCCAAAATAAATTTGGCATTGCAAAAGGTTGTCAATGCAATTTTTATGCCAAAAAGCCACAAGGGCTTGAAGCGGACGGGCATGCAAAATTTTTCACGCTCCTGCAGAAGTTTGCATGCAATTTATTGCATCAAAGGCCGTAGCGCTCCATTTTGTAGTACAGCGAACGCAGGGAGATGCCCAGCTGGGCGGCGACCCTGGTCTTGTTGCCCCTGTGTTGCTCCAAAGCCCGGCGCAGGTACTCCCTTTCGAAATCGGCCACGGCATCCTTGAGGGACCTGGCTTCCTGCCCGACAAAGGCTGAGGCCACCGGGGCCTGGCGCGGGCCATGGGGAAAGAACTGGGGCAAATGCTCGGGACGGATGACGGTCTCGGTGGGGCGCATATTGATTATCGCCCTGCCCAATATGTTTTCCAGTTCGCGGACATTGCCCGGCCAGGCATACTCCTGCAACAGTGCAATTGCTTCCTGGGATATGTCCTCCACCACCCGGCCGTATTCCTGGTTAAACTTGCGCAGCAAATGCCGGGCCAGAGCGGGAATTTCCTCCCGCCTTTCCCGCAGCGGCGGGATGTACAGGGGAAATACCCGGATCCTGTAATACAGGTCCTCGCGGAACTTGCCGGCGGCCACGGCCTTTTCCAGGTCGATGTTGGTGGCGGCAATGATGCGCACATCCACGGGGATGGGCTTGGCATCCCCCACCCGGACAATCTCCCGCTCCTGCAATACCCGCAGCAGCTTGGCCTGGACATTGAGGCTGACCTCGCCGATTTCATCAAGGAAAATGGTGCCGCCGCTGGCCTGCTCAAACAGGCCTTTTTTGCCCCCGCGCCGGGCGCCGGTGAAGGCGCCCTCGCTGTAACCGAAGAGCTCGCTCTCCAAAAGGCTGTCAGGGATGGCGGCGCAGTTGACCCGGATAAACTGGTTGTGCCTGCGCCGGCTGGAGTTGTGGATGGCGTGAGCGAAGAGCTCTTTGCCGGTCCCGCTTTCCCCCAGCAGGAGGATGGTAACGGGGGTGTTGGCCGCCTTGCGGGCCAGTTCCACCACCCGCACCATGTCGGGACTGAGGGCAATTATATCTTTGAAATCGTACTTGGCCTCCAGAGTACGGATGATCTGCTTGGCCTTGTCCAACTCTTCGGTGAGACGCTTGATCTCGCTGATGTCGTGAATTACCGCCACGCTTCCCACCAGCTGGTCGTTGACCATAATAGGCGCCCCGTCCACCAGGACGTCTTTTTTGGCACGCCCCACCTTCATCTGCACGCCCCGCACCGGCCGGCGGGTGGCGAGAACCTTCATGTGCACGCTTTCACCCTGGGCAATATCCACCGTGGCCGGCTTGCCCAGGACATCGGCCTCGCTGTAACCGGTAATCCGCTTGTAGGCCGGGTTAATCATGATTCCCCTGCCCTCTTTGTCCACAACGGAAATGGCATCCTGGGTGGCGTTGATAATGGCCTCCAAAAGGGACCGGATTTCTTTGAGGTCGGTGATTTCCTCGGCCAGCTTGCGTATATCGGAAATATCGCGGAACACCGCCACCGCCCCGATAATCTGGCCTGTGCCATCGCGGACAGGAATCCGGGAGGAAAGGAGGACGGTATTGTCGCCCAGTTCCTGCTGGCGGTTAATTTCCGGTTCTCCCGTCTCCAGCACCCGCCGCAGCCGGGAATTGGGTATGATCTGCTCAATGTGCTGGCCGATAGCCTGGTCTTTGGCGGCGCCCACCAGTTCCGCCGCCGCCTGGTTTATCTGCACAACCCTGCCCTGCTTGTCGATGGCAATGATACCGTCGTGGATGGCGTCCAAAATCACTTCCAGGTGATAAATGGAGGTGGAGTTCCTCATCGGCTCACCTCTTGCAGAAAATTGCAGATAGCAGCTATTTCGCCATGGCGGCATTATTTCCCTGCCTGGCGGCCGATTTTGTCAAACCATTGTAAAATTGGACTGGCGGCGATGAGACGGCTGTAAGAACTGAACTCGCCCAGGGCATTGCCCGCCGCCAGGGCCAGCATCAGCAGTGCCTGACCCGCTCCCGGGCTGACAGTTTGCACAGCCGCCAAACCCAGTACGGCACCCAGGAGATTGGCCCCGGCATCGCCCAGCATGTACCTGGCTTCCAGGTCCCCCTTCAGCAGTCCCGCCGCCGCTCCGCACCCGACGGCGGCCAGGGCATTTCCCCTCAGGGCAACAACCGCCGCTATGCAGAGAAAGAACTTCAGGGCCCTGCCCGGGCGCAAGTCCAGCTGGTTCAGCAGGTTAACCGCCAACGCCAGGATGGCCGCCTGGACCAGAGCCCGCCACCCCGAATTCCAGTCCACGGCGACCAGAGCTCCGCCGCCAATCAAGATAATCTTGGCAATACCGGTGGTGAGCCGGCCGCCAAGCAAGGCGGCAAAGTGACCCCGCAGCCCACGGCTGGAGCCGTCGCCGGCGGCGTCGTCCACCAGTCCGGCCAGGCAAACCATGGTCAGCCAAAAGGCTATGGCGAGAGCCGGTTCCCGGTCCAGCCTGCCCAGCAAGACCAGCGCTCCCAAGCCGGCCAGCACAGCCATGAGAAAGACCAGGCCCATGCCGGTGGGAATCAGCTCGCCCCGGTAGTTTTTAGCGGCCAGGCCCCGGGACAGCATGGCGGCTGTCGGACCGGCCAGGACCAGGGCCGCCGCCAGCGCCATTATAAAACCTGCCACCGCCGGCACACCCCCCCGCGCCACAGAGCCCGCAGGACGTGGAAAAACTGGCGCCCCCGGTGCCTGATCCCGGCCAGCCGCCAGCCGTGGCCCCGGTGCACAAACCCGGTGGGGAGTTCCAACACCCGGTAACCCAGGCGCAGAGCCCGCAACGTCAGTTCCGTCTCCAGGCCGTACCCGCCTCCGGCCGGCAGGCATTGCTCCAACAGGGAACGACAGGCGGCCCGCTGTCCCGAAAGGGGCGCCTGCAGGCGGACGCCGGTGCACAAACAGATTCCCCATCGTGCCAGATTCCTAACCAGCCCCAGTCCGCCGCCCCGGGAACTGGCAAAGCGGGCAACGGCCATGTGGCACCTGCCCCGGACCACGGCCTCGATTAAGGGCAGTATTTCCCCGGCCTGGGGTCCCATATCGGCATCCACCATGGCAACGACATCTCCCGAGCAGACCTGCAGCCCCCGGGCCAGCGCAGTCGCCTTGCCCAGGTTGCGGCGGTTCCTGATGACCAGAACTCCCCTGGCCGCGGCCACATCCCCTGTTCCATCGGTACTGCCGTCATCGATTACCACCACTTCGCTGCGGGGCAGCGCGGCGGCCAGGCTGTCCAGGGTGCTGCCGATGGTCTTGGCTTCATTGTAGGCGGGAACCAGCACCGATATTTTCACCGCTCCTCCCTCCGGAAGGGCAGGATGTTGTCGGCGCCGTAGTGCCCGCCCTGCCCCTGCAGGATGGCGCCCAGGCAGTACAAACCCATGGGGGTGTCCAGATGGGACACCGAATAATAGAGGCGGTGGCTGGTCAAATCGGCCAGCCCCTCCCATTCCGTTGTGCCCAGGGCTATTACCTGCAGTTCCTCTGCCAGCAAGGCTTCGGCCAGTTCCTGCGCCACAGCGCCTTCGCGTCCCGGATTGAGAGCCAGAAGCACAAAGTCCGGGGGGCGCAAACTCCCTTCCACAACAACCCCCTGGGCATGCAGCCCGGCGACGTCGCCGGCGCGGACAGCTGCGGCCAGGTCGGCGGAGGAAATGCAGGCGTCAGGCAATTTTATTTGCGCCTGGACGACGGCGAGGGCAGGCTCCAGCATCTCCACAGCAAAATCCTCGCGGCAGATTAAAACGCCCCGGCCGGATACGGAAACCTTCTGCCAATACAAGTCCAACAAGTCTTCCAGCCAGCCCTCCAGCAGGGCGATGGTCCTGGCTTGCCCTTCGGCATAGTCCCTGAGCTCCCTGCGCTCGTCCTGCAGGGCGTCGATATTTGCCCGCATCCGCTCAATGGTTCCCCGCTGCTGGAGGATAATACCCTCTTCGGTAAAGGTGCTGCCGATGAAAATCCCCAGCGCCAGGGCGAGAAAAATACCCATTACCGTGACCACGTGAAATCTGAAGGTAGCCATCATCACCCTCCCACCGCATTGGACAGTTTATACAGCAACAGATACATCAGGTGGCGGAAACCGGGCGAGCCATACAGCAAGGCCACCACCGGCATCATGGCGGCGGCAAACAGGGCAACGGCCCAGCCCACAGTCATCCTGCCCTGGTACAACTTGCTCAGCCCCCGGGCGTCCACCAGCTTGTCGCCTATTTTCAGGCGGGTTAAAAAGGTGCTGGCCATGCCTGGCCTCCCCTTTTCCAGAAAGTCAATCATGCTGGAATGAGCGCCGACGGCGACAATCAGGTCAGCGCCCTTGCCTGCGGCCAGCAGCAGGGCCACGTCTTCGCTGGTGCCGGGAGCAGCAAAAACAGTAGCTTTAAGACCCAGTTTGTTCAGCCTCTCCAGCCCCGGCGCCCGGCCGTCGGAATAGGCGTGGACGATGCGCTCGCACCGGCAGTGCAGGGCCTTATCGCTGATGCTGTCCATGTCGCCCACCACTATATCCGGCTTGAGGCCGTTTTCCAGCAAAGCATCGGCGCCGCCGTCGACGCCGATGAGAACGGGCCGGTTTTCTCTGATGTAATGCATAATGGCCTGCAGGTCCCGCTTGTAGCCTCTGCCCCGGACCACCACCACCACCGGCCGGCCCCAAATGGGTGTCTCCAGGGGCGGCAGGTCTTTTAGACCCAAAATGAGCTCCTTTTCCCGCTTGGCGTATTCCAGGGTGTTGTCGATAAACTTATCCAGTTCCCGGTCCAAATTGCGCCTGGTTATGGCCAACAGCTGGTCCGCTCTTTCTCTGGTCAGGGGATGGTCGAGCCTGAACCTCTGCTGCCCGGCTGTGAGGACGTGGTTTTCGTCGATACTGACCTGGGCGCCGTCGGCCACCGACCACAGTTCCCCGGGAACGCAATCGTACAACTTGATGTTGCGGTCCAACAGGTACCCCGGACCCAAGTTGGGATAGCGCCCGCTGATGAACTCCTGGTCATTGAGCACCACCGCCACGCCCCTGGCGGCCAGGCCCTCGGCCGCCACCAGGTCCAAATCCCGATGGCTGATCAGGGCGATGTCACCCTTGCGCAGGCTGCTGATCAAATCTTTGGTGCGGCGCCCTTTGCGCAATCTGCCCTTCATGGCATCACTCCTCAACTTAGTATTGCACCAGAGGTGGCAAAATTATCCTTAAAAAACAAAAACGCCTCGCCGGAAGCGAAGCGTTGTGGATATGCTATTGTGGGATTCCGCAGGCGGGGCAAAATTTCCCGCCCGGGTCCAGCTCTGCGCCGCAGAGGCACACCCTGGTATCGGTGCCAGCGGCAATTTCGAATTTAAAGGATGATAATGCCTGTTCCGGTTTTCATCAGCAGGGGAAACACATCTCTTTTCCAATCCAGTCTTGCCAACCTTTTGTCCTCCTTTGTCCAGTATACAACCCGTGCCGCGCCGCATGCACCGTAGCTTAGTATATCTTCTCCCCCCGGCATGCCGTATCCTTCCAGATCAGTTTTTCAATTTCAGCCTCAGCTTGTCCGCCAGCATGGCAATAAATTCCGAGTTGGTGGGCTTGCCGCGGTCGTTGCGAATGGTGTACCGGAACATCTTGTTGATGACCTCCAGTTCGCTGCGTTCCCATGCGGTTTCAATGGCATGGCGAATGGCCCTTTCTACCCGGTTGGGCGTGGTCTCGAACTTTATGGCAATTTCGGGGTACAGGGTCTTGGTAATGCTGTTGAGAACCGACATGTCTTCCACCACCATGGCAATGGCAAAACGCAGGTACTGGTAGCCTTTGATGTGGGCGGGCACGCCCATTTCGTGCAGCATGTCGGTTATCTCCGCTTCCAGATCTATCTTGGGCGCTTCGTTGACAATATATTTTCCCGCCGACTGCAGGGAAACCACCGAACTGTCCAGTCCCTGCAGCTCGCGAATCCTCCGGATTAAAACGTCGATATTAAACGGCTTGAGCACATAGTAGTCGGCGCCCAGGCGCAGCGCCTGCTGCGTAATGCTCTCCTGGCCGAAGGCCGTGAGGACAATCACCCGGGGACGATGCTGTCCGCTTTGATTGAGGCGCTCCAATACCCCCAAACCGTCCAAATGAGGCATGATAATGTCCAGGATCAGGACGTCGGGGCGGTACTCGCGGACCTTTTCCACAGCATCCAGCCCGTTGTTGGCTGTGGCCACCAGTTGGATGTCCTCTTGGGTGGACATGAAGTCCGACAACAGATTGCAGAATTCCCGGTTATCGTCGGCAATCATTACCGAAATCAAGACACTTCATCCCCTTTTGGAAAAATTGGTTGTTAGCTATAATTCTATTATTTCTACGTATTCATCATAATCCCTTCTTTGAAAGGAAACAGATTTGAAAAAAGCCTCCCAGATTTCAGGAGGCACTGCGGAATTTATTTCGTCCAGCAAGCCCGATTCGATCACCATCCATTCGGCAAAACACCCGTATCCGCGCTGGGGCTCGTTGATAAACACGTGGGTTATGGCGCCCACCAGTTTGCCGTCCTGGATGATGGGGCTGCCGCTCATTCCCTGTACGATGCCGCCGGTAACCGCCAGCAGTCTGGGGTCGGTAATGCGAATAATCATTCCCTTGCTGGCCGGGCTCTTTTGCACAAACAGCTTCTCAATTTCTATGCTGAACCTTTCTACTTTGGTACCCTCTATTACCGTGAGAATTTCGGCCGGGCCGGTCCTGACCTGGTGTTTAAAGCCCAGGGGAATGGTCTGCACCTCGCCCGGAGGAAACTGGTACAGCTTGCCGAAAATGCCCAAGTCGGTGTTGGAAGCAATATGCCCCAGTGGTTCATCCTGGGCGAAGGCGCCCTTTTTCTCTCCCGGTTTACCCCTCTGCCCCGGCTGGATGTCGACAATTTCGGCGCTGACAATGCTGCCGGCACTGAGCTCCACCGCATGTTTGCCGCTTTCATCAGTAATCATGTGCCCCAGCGCACCGAAAATTTTCGTTTCGGGATGATAGAAGGTCATGGTGCCAACGCCGGCGGCGGTGTCCTTGAGCAGCAAACCCAACCGGTTGCGGTTCAGCAGCTGGTCATACACTGGAACGATTTTCAGCACCCTGCTTTTTCCGCCCCTGATTACTTCGCATCTCAGCTCCTGGCCCAGCCGGCACTGCTCCTCCAGGACGGCAGCAGCGTGTTCCAGGTTTTCGAGGGGTATATCGTTGACGGCCACCAGGATGTCGCCGACCTTGAAGCCCGAATCCCTGGCCGGCTCTGCCGGTCCCGAGCTGGTCTGCACGCTGTCCAGTCCGGCGATGATTACCCCCCGTTCCGACAGCCGCACCCCTATGGAGTGGCCCGAAGGCGCCAGCCTGAGGGGCGGTATGACATTGACCTGCATCTGCTTGAGGGGAATCAGCCCCAGCAGGTTGAAACTGAACCGGTAGTTGCCCGCCCTTTCGGCGCGGAGGACAAAACCGCCTCCCACTTCATCGGCCAGCTTCAAAATCCCGTTTTTGTCAATAATCCTTATCCCCCAGGGCAGGTCGAAGTCCAGGGGATGCTCTTCACCTTCAAACTGGGTTACCTCAGATGGAATTAACAACAGGGTGTTTACTCCCGGGGCCAGGAACATCCCCAAAATAAGCAAAAGCAAACCCAGCTTTAATATTTTTTTGTGCAATTTGCCCACTCCCTTTTTTACAACCACTCCCGCCTGCAAAACTTTTGCCGTTACACTTTTAAAGTGTGTTTTTTAGCTGCCGGATATCCTGTTAATAAAGGGTGTTAAATTTAAATATCTGCAAATCAGGAAACTTATTATTTTGCCGGCCCGGCCGGCGGAAAAGCCGCAAAAAACAAACACCTCTTGACAGGAAAAAGAGGTGTTCGGCAAACTGAATTTTTATGCATTAATTAAATTTTTATCTTGCTGGCCAGACTCAGCATTTCCCGGGCGTGGCGCAGGGTGGCGTCGGTCACTTCGGCGCCGCCCAGCATTCTGGCCAGCTCGCGTACGCGGCCCTCCATATCCAGGCGCACGACCCTGGTGACAGTACGTCCCCCTTCAACCTCCTTGTAAATGTACAGGTGGTTGTCGGCCATGGATGTGATTTGCGGCAAATGGGACACGCAAATGACCTGACACCGTTCCGAAACCGAGGCCAGCTTTTCGGCAACGGCCTGGGCTGCGCGCCCGCCGATGCCGGCGTCGATTTCATCAAAAACCATGGTGGCTGCGGGACGAAGCCGGGCCAGGACATTGAGGATTGCCAGCATGATGCGGGACAGTTCTCCTCCCGAGGCAATCCTGGACAAGGGTTTGAGGGGTTCGCCGGGGTTGGGCGAAAGCAAAAACCGCATATTGTCCACCCCTGCCCCGTGGGCCTTGAGGAGCTTGCCGCCCACCGGCAGTCCCTGTTCATCTTCGCTGAAGGAGTTGTCGACCTGAAAACGGGTGTTGGGCATGTGCAGGTAGGCCAGTTCCGCTTCAATGGCCGCAGCCAGTTCGGCGCCCGCCTTTTGCCGCAGGATGCTGAGCTTTTCCGCCAATTGGCCCGCCCTGGCCCGGGCTTCATCAATGAGCTGGAGCAACTGGGCATGGCGGGCTTCGCTGTTCTTTATGGCTTCAATTTCGGCCATTTTTTCCCGTTGCCAGGCCAGGATGCCGGGAATGGTGTCGGCGTATTTGCGCTTTAAATTATTGATGAGATCCAGGCGTTGCTCTACTTCGGCCAGGCGCTGGGGATTGAAGGCAAAGGCCTCGGCAAAATTCCGCAGTTGCCGGGCCACGTCTTCCAGGGCGTAGAGGGATTCCTCCAGTTGGGTGCAGGATTGCTCCAGGGCGGTATCCAGATCGCGAAAGGCGTTGAGCTCGTTGGTTATCCTGGCGATGATTTCCACCACCGAACCGCCGTCGTCCTGCTCGTACAAGGCGTGATAGCTGTGCCGGCAGATTTCCACCAACTTGCGGGCGTTGAGCAGCAACTTGTGCTCCGCCGCCAGCTGTTCTTCCTCGTCCTCCCGCAAAGCGGCGGCCTCGATTTCATCCACCTGGTATTGCAGGAGATCCAGCAGGCGCTCCCTTTCGCGCTGATCGCCGTGCAGGCCGGCTAGCTCCTGCTGATACCGGTTGAGCTCCGTCCAAACCTGCCGGTACTCTTCCCGGACCGCCAGCACCTCCTGTCCGCCAAAAGCGTCCACCAAGTCCAAGTGGGAGCTTTCATCCAACAGGGCCTGGTGCTCATGCTGTCCGTGGATTTCCACCAGCAGGCTGCCCAACTCCTTCATCACAGACACATTGACGGGCCGGCCGTTGATTCGGGCCTGGCTCTTGCCGGTGTTGTATATCTCGCGCTGCAGTATGACCGTGTCCTCCTGATCGCCCAGGCCCAGTTCCCGCAAGCGCTGGGCTGCCTGCTCATTGACTTCCAGCACGGCGCTGATTACCGCCTTGGTATCTCCCGTGCGCACCATTTCCGCCGAGGCCCGGTCCCCCAACACCTGATTGAGGGCGTCGATGATTATGGATTTGCCGGCGCCGGTCTCGCCTGTCAAAATGTTGAGCCCGTCGCCGAACATGACCGTCAAATCCTGAATCAAAGCAAAGTTCTCAATGTGCAACTCCCGGAGCAAAATCCTCTCCCCCTACCCTTAGCGATTTTGTTCCTTTAATTTTTTGCGCAGGATTTCAAAAAAGTTTTTGCCCTGCAGCCTGAGCAAGAGAGTCTCGACTTTGGCGTCGGTGATGGTCAGCCGGTCGCCGTACTCCAGGCTGAAGCTGTGCTGGCCGTCCACGGTAAGGACTATTTCCGGCTGGACCGACATCAGGGTGACGTCGATGACGGCGTTTCTGGCCACAGCTATGGGTCTGGCGCTCAGTGTATGCGGGCAAATGGGCGTAATCAGCAACAAGTCCACATTGGAGGCGACGATGGGACCGCCCGCCGAAAGGGAATAGCCGGTGGAGCCAGTAGGCGTGGAAACAATCAGGCCGTCGCCGTTGTAGCTGCCGATGGGAACATTGTCGACGCAGACATCCAGGCGAATAATCCTGGCCAGGGGACCTTTGGCAATGGTGGCTTCGTTGAGAGCGCAGGTTTCCTCCACCACTTTGCCCCGGCGGCAGACCTGCACGCAGAGCATGGCCCGCCGCTCGATGGTGTACTGCCCGGCGTACACCTTTTCCAAAGCACTGTCCAATTCGCCCACTTCCACTTCGGTCAGGAAACCCAATCGGCCCAGGTTGACCCCCAGGAAAGGAATTCCTGCGCCGGTATAGCGCCGGGCCACATTGAGGAAAGTGCCGTCCCCGCCCAGGACCAGGACCAGGTCCACGGCGGGCAACGGTTCGCCGAAGCGAAAGCGGGCATCGCCGCAGAGCAGTTCTTCCTGGGCCCAGACCGCTATATTCCTGGCTTTAAGCCACGCACAGATGCGCCGGGCAACGCTGCCGGCGTTGGGTTTGTCTAAATTGGCTATCAAGGCGACTGCTTTCATGTGTTTACCTCGCTAATAAATAAAGTACTGCGCCCAGAGCCAGGGCGACTGCCAACGCCAGCATGGTAACCAGCCGCCGGCGGTTGTTGATGACGATGAGCTTGGTTCTGCCCGTATCCACGTCCACCATCAGTATGCCGCTGGGCGCAAAGGCAATCTGGTATTCCAGCAGGCGGCGGCGAATATCGGCATTGCGCACGCTGGTCCCGTCTTTGGAGTTTACTTCCACGACATATTTCTTAAGTCCGCGCCGGACCACCAAATCGGCCTTGACCTTTTGGCGGTGACGGCGCCCCTCGATGGCGAAATCAATGAATTTAACGGCTGCCCGGGCCTGGACAAAGTATCCCTCTTCCCGCAGCATGTCCGCCGCCTGGTTGTCAATTCTCCTGGGGACTTCCCTGATGCCGTACCAGTCGCGCACTACTTTGTAAAGCAGGAGCAGGGCGGCAAAAACGGCAATGATGGCCAGGTCGACGGTGGTCAAGATCCCCATACTCGCCTATCCCTCCATTTCCCTGTATACTTCCACACCGTGCGTTAATTTCCTGCATTGCAAAAAACCGGGGTTACCGGTTTTGCGCAAAATACTCATGGGCTTTTTTGACCGTATACTCGGGAGAGGGCGGCGCAAATTCCCGTGCCGGACCGCGAAAGAATCCGTGGGCCAGGTATTCGATGTTGCCGTGGGGACCCTGCACCGGGGAAAAATCGAGATGCCACAGGACAAAGCCCAGTTCTTCGGCTTTGGCCAAAACCCCGGCCAGCACCTGGCGGTGAATTTTGGCATCCCTGACCACTCCCCCTTTGCCCACCTGCTCCCGGCCGGCCTCGAACTGGGGCTTGATGAGCATTACCACTTCGCCCGGTTCCGCCAGCAATTCTGCCACTACAGGCAAAACCAGACGCAGGGAAATGAAGGAAACGTCAATACAGGCAAAATCCGGCAAGCCGCGGGTCAGCTGTTCCCTGGAAAGGTAACGCACATTGGTGCGTTCCAGGTTGACGACGGCGGGGTTAGTGCGCAGCGACCAGGCCAGTTGCCCATACCCCACGTCCACTGCGTAGACCAGGGCCGCCCCGGCCTGCAGGCAACAGTCGGTAAACCCGCCGGTGGAAGCGCCTATGTCCAGCACCTTGCGCCCCCGCAGGTCTATGCCAAATTCCTTTATTGCCTTGGCCAGCTTGAGGCCGCCGCGACTGACAAAGGGCAGGTCGCCCCCTTTTAATTCCACCTGAGCCGAATCCGGGACCAGGGCGCCGGCCTTGTCCACCACCTGGTTGTCCACCAGCACCTGACCGGCCATGATGGCTGCTCTGGCCCGCGACCGGGTGGAGACCAATCCCCTCTCCACCAGCAGGAGGTCAAGCCTTTTTTTCCCGGCCACTTTTTGCCTTCTCCCCGGACAGCATATTTACGGCGGCAGCGACTATATTTTCCACCGTAAGCCCGCACCAGTCCAGCAGCTGGCTGCGCTGGCCGTGGGGCACAAAACAGTCGTCAATGCCCAGCACCCGCACTTGGGGCGCCAGTGCCAATTTGGCGCAGGCTTCCAATACAGCGCTGCCCAGCCCGCCGGCAGCCACGTGTTCCTCCACTACCAGCAGGCGCCCGCAGCGCCGGGCAAACTGCGCCAGCAATTCCTCATCCAAAGGCTTGACAAACCGGGGATTGAGCACGGCGGCGCTGATGCCCCGGTTGTGCAGCTCGGCCTGGGCCTGGAGCGCCAGGGCCAGGGTCGGCCCCAACCCGATGATGGCCACGTCCCTGCCGTCCCGGAGCACCTCTCCCCGCCCCCACTGCAGAGGCTGGCCGGAGAGGGTCACCGGCAGGGGCTGGCAGGCGCCGCGGGGATAGCGCAACGCCACCGGGCCGGAATGCCGCACTCCCCATTCCAGCATTTGCTCCAGCTCGCTGCAGTTCTTGGGCATCATTACCGTCATGTTGGGAATGTGCCTCAGCATGGCCAGGTCGAATACGCCGTGATGGGTTTCGCCATCGGCGCCCACCAGCCCGGCGCGGTCGACGGCGAAAAGCACCGGCAAGCGCGGCAGGCAAACGTCGTGGACAATTTGGTCGTAGGCCCGCTGCAAAAAGGTGGAGTAAATGGCCACCACCGGGCGGTAACCGGAACGGGCCATGCCGGCGGCAAAGGTTACGGCATGCTGTTCGGCAATGCCCACATCAAAGAACCTGCCGGGAAAGCGTTGGGCAAACCGCCTGAGGCCGGTTCCGTCGGGCATCGCCGCCGTAATGGCCACAATCCGGGCATCCTTTTCCGCCAGCCGGCACAGGTGTTCCGCAAAGACATCGGTAAAAGCAGGCCCGCCGCCGGATTTGGCAGTGCCGGTCTCGACGCAAAAAGGCCCTATGCCGTGGAACTTGGCGGGATTGGCTTCGGCAGGAGCATACCCCTTGCCCTTTTGGGTAACGACATGGATGAGCACCGGGCCGCGCAGTCCCCTGGCCTGGCGCAAAATGCGCCGCAGAGCAGCGATGTTGTGGCCGTCAATGGGCCCCAGGTAGGTGAAGCCCAGCTCTTCAAAGAGCATGCCGCTGACAAGCAGGTATTTAAGGCTGGATTTTACCCGCTCCATGGTCTTGTACATGGTTTCGCCGATGGCGGGAATTCTGTGCAACAGGAATTCCACGTCTTTTTTTATCCGCGTGTACTTGGGATCGGTGCGCACCCGGGACAGATATGAAGACAGCCCGCCGACATTGCGGGAAATGGACATTTCGTTGTCGTTGAGGATGACGGTCAGGTCAATTTTTTGGGCCCCGGCATGGTTGAGAGCCTCCAGGGCCATGCCCCCGCCCAGGGCGCCGTCGCCGATGACGGCGACGACACTGTAGTCGTCCTTGTTCAAATCCCGCGCCAGGGCCAGCCCCAGGGCGATGGATATAGACGTGCTGCTGTGTCCCGTCTCGGCAATGTCGTGGACGCTTTCAGCGGGCTTGGGAAAGCCCGAGAGACCGCCAAAGGTGCGCAGCGTGGCAAAACGCTCCTGGCGGCCGGTAAGCAACTTATGTACATAACACTGGTGCCCCACATCCCAGATAATCTTGTCCCTGGGGCTGTCGTAAACGCTGTGCAGGGCCAGGGTGAGTTCCACAACGCCCAAATTGGAAGCCAGGTGACCGCCGTTGCTGCTGACCACGGCGATGATCTTTTGGCGAATCTCCTCCGCCAGCCTGTTCAGTTGTTTTACCGTCAGCCCTTTGATGTCCTCGGGACCCCGGATGTTCGGCAACAGATTTTCCATCGCACTGCCTCACTTTCTGTTTCTGCGCCCGTTTTTATGGCCGGGCAGCAGGGCGTTAAAAAAATAGATGAACCTGCCCGCCGCCATGAGAATTTCCGTCGAGTACCTTATGGCAAAGGCCTTGCCGGCCGCCTTGCCTCCCACCGTCAGCGAAGCGACCAGCGCCATGGTAATTATGTTGACGTAATTGTTGTAATGAGAATTCAGCGCCAGGTTGAAGACAATGGCCGCTCCGGCGGCGCCGCTGACAATGCCGCAGATATCCCCAACGACGTCGTTGCAAAAACTGGCCACCTGATCGGAATTCATGGCCAGGTTAAGGGCCTGCCGCGCTCCGGGCACCTTTTTGGCCGCCCGGGCGTTGAGGGGCGGCAACTGGGCGGCGGTAGCGGCAACGCCGATAATATCAAAGAGCACACCCACTATTATTATTACCATGAGGACGGCAATAGAACCGGCCAGGGCCATGCCCTGGATCAGGGTCTGGGAAACAGAATTGGTGAAAAGGGACAAAAAAAAGGTCCACAGCAAGATCCTTCTTACCCAGCCCCAATTTGTTTTATGATTGGCCATGTGTACACCTCTGACAAAATATGTATGGGTGGTAGCTGCCCGGGTAAATGCTGCGGCTTAGGTCGAGCCGGTTTTCCCGCCGAAACACCACCCGTTGCCGGAATGGCGGTTCCCCTTTAAGTCTCGGCCTGCCGTGTCGCCAACGGCAGTGCTGGATTGCCACTTAGTCCGCACTTTAATCCCCGTGCAGCCTCTTGCGAACAGCCTAGGAGATTTCCTCAACGGCACACATCCTGACCTAGCCTCTTTTGCAGCTGTGGTTTCAAGCGCAAAGGCCGGCATTGCGCAGGCCCACGCAACGCCAGTTGATATCCGCAATCCACCACAACCACTCAAGGCAGGCTACACTGCACACAACTCCTCTTGGTATCGGTCGGAACCGCATGCAGGTTCACCCCAAGCCGTAGTAATATACCCTCTGTATAAAAC
>JAAYIH010000033.1 GCA_012523545.1 Bacillota bacterium | reverse complement strand
CTGACCACGACCCTTTCGGCGCCGTTTATAATAAATGTACCGTTTTTGGTCATCAACGGGAGGTCGCCCATGTACACTTCCTGTTCCTTGACTTCACCCGTTGCTGCATTGATCAGCCTGACCTGGACGCGAAGTGCAGCTGAGTATGTGGCATCCCTCTCCTTGCACTCGTCCACCGAATACTTGGGTTCGTCGAGACGGTAGGAACCAAACTCCAAAAGCAATTCCTCGGTAAAATCCTTGATGGGAGAAATATCCTTGAAGATTTCGTCAAGCCCCTCTTCCAGGAACCAATTGTACGATTCAGTTTGTATTTCCAAGAGGTCGGGGAGGTCGAGGATCTCTTCAATCCGTGAGTAGCTTCTGCGCTTTTGCAAGCCGGTGTCGACAACCTTGGCCAAAGAACCATCACCTCTCGTCCAGATTTTCCGGGCAATAATACCAAAATAGGTTACCCCTGCCAGGCGCAAAATATACCCCGGCGGGGAGGAACCTAATGCAAAAATTGTATTACATGGCAAGTTACAATAATAACACAAGCTTCCGGGGTTGTCAAATAATAACGGTGCTTTCCGCCAATCGCCCAGGCCAATATGATGTCAGGATTCTCCGGAAAAGCAGACGGCCGGAGCAAGATTACCGGCATGCCACGGTACAATAAAACCCTGCGATATAATTAACCGCAGGGTTTGCCGCTCTTGCTCGCTGAATAAATTTACTTGATCTCGACGGAACCGCCGGCTTCGGCGATCTTGTTCTTGATGTCTTCGGCTTCCTCTTTGGAGACTTTCTCCTTGATGGGCTTGGGAGCGCCGTCCACCAGATCCTTGGCCTCTTTGAGACCCAGACCGGTGATTTCCCGGACGACTTTGATAACCTTAATCTTTTGGTCGCCGGCTGCGGTGAGAATGACGTCAAACTCGGTTTTTTCCTCGGCTGCCTCGGCGGCAGGCGCGCCGGCTCCGGCTGCGGGCATGGCTGCCATGGCTACAGGAGCGGCGGCAGTGACGCCAAACTCCTCTTCACAAGCCTTAACCAGTTCGGAAAGCTCCAAAACGGTCATACCCTTGATGATTTCCAATACTTCTTGCACTTTGGACATTTATAATTTACCTCCCGTAATCTTGATTTTAAGCCTGTTCTTTTTGTTCCCTGATGGCATTGATGACGTAAGCGAAATTACGCAGGTTGGCCTGCAAAACATTGACAAACCCGGAGATGGGAGCGCGTATTCCGGCCAAAGCCTGGGCCAGCAGAACTTCCCGGCCGGGCAATTCGGCCAGCGCTGCAATCCCTGCGCTGTCAATGATCTTGCCTTCCACCACCCCCGACTTAATCACCAGTTTCTTGTATTCCCTGGCGAATTTGGACAGGATTTTGGCGGGGGCAACAGGATCTTCATAGCTGAAGGCGATGGCGGTAGGTCCCACCAGATCTTGTTTTAACCCGGAATATCCCGCTTTGTCGACGGCAAACCGGGTCAGGGTGTTCTTCAGAACCCGGTATTCAACCCCGGCTTCCCGCAATTCCTTGCGCAACTGGGTTGCCTCGGCCACCGTCAACCCGCGGTAATCAGCGAGTACGGCGGCAACGGCGCGGGAAAACTTGTCACTGATCTCATCTACCTGCTTCTTTTTTCTGTCCAGGACCGCTTTGGAACTCACAAATCTGCACCTCCCATCCGCAAAATTAAAACCCTTCCGAGCCGGAAGGGTACACAACAATCCCAGGGGATGGTATCCTTTCCGCCTCGGCAGGAAGAGATTAAGCCGCAAAGGACTCCTGCTGTCTACGGCAGACTATATACACGAGCCAGTTTACCACTGAGCTCTGCTGCAGTCAAGTCTTATTCCCTGTCCAGGGCCATGGCGCGCGCCGGGTTTATTTTCACGCCGGGGCCCATGGTGGATGAAACGGTGACCGAACGGAGATACTGGCCTTTGGCAGCAGCCGGCTTGACCTTGATTAAAGTCTCGATTACGGTCATGAAGTTTTCCAGCAACTGCTCCACCGCAAAGGAAACCTTGCCAATGGGGACATGGACAATGCCGGCTCGTTCGGTGCGGTATTCGATCTTGCCGGCCTTAATTTCCTTTACGGCCCGGGCTACATCCATGGTGACCGTTCCCGTCTTGGGGTTGGGCATCAGTCCTTTGGGGCCGAGGATGCGGCCCAGTTTGCCCACCGCGCCCATCATGTCAGGGGTGGCCACGGCGACGTCGAAATCCAGCCATCCGCCCTGGATTTTTTCAATCAAATCTGCATCGCCCACATAGTCGGCTCCGGCTTTTTCCGCCTCGGCGGCCTTTTCGCCCTTGGCAAAGACCAAAACCTTGACAGACTTGCCGGTGCCGTGGGGCAGGACTACAGCCCCGCGCAACTGCTGGTCGGCATGCTTGGGGTTGACGCCCAGTTTTACCGCCAGTTCCACAGTTTCATCGAACTTGGCCGAAGCCATGTTCTTTACGATTTCCAAGGCTTCCTTGGGACTGTACTGGGTCTGGCGGTCGAATTGCTTTAGCTGTTCCTGAATACGCTTGGACTTTTTCGCCATTGTCAATCCTCCTTGTGGTGTTAGCGGGAAAACCCTCCCACAGTATTTCCGGTCTAATCTTCTACCACTATGCCCATGCTGCGGGCTGTGCCTTCCACCATGCGCATGGCGGCTTCGATGCTGGCGGCATTGAGGTCAGCCATCTTTTGTTCGGCAATCTCCCGAATGCTGGCCCGCTTTACAGTAGCCACTTTGTTTTTGTTGGGTTCACCCGACGCCTTTTCAATACCAGCAGCTTTTTTCAGGAGTACCGCCGCCGGAGGCGTCTTGAGCACAAAAGAAAAGGAACGGTCCTGATAAACGGAAATTTCAACGGGGATTATCAGGCCTGCCTGTTGGGCAGTCTTTTCGTTAAACTCCTTGCAGAATTGCATGATGTTTATGCCGGCCTGGCCGAGGGCTGGTCCCACCGGGGGTGCGGGAGTTGCTTTGCCGGCGGGAATCTGCAGCTTCAATTGCTTTATCACTTTCTTTGGCATGGATTCCACCTCCTCTGAATTAGCTGTCAGAGAGCCTCAACCTGGTCAAAATCCAATTCCATTGGTGTCTCTCTGCCGAAAATTGATACGGATACCTTGACCTTGCCTTTGTCAGGCATGATTTCCTGGACGACGGCCACAACCCCGGCAAAGGGACCGCGGGTGATTTTTATGTTGTCGCCCACTTCGAATTCCACTTTGATCAGCGGTTCGGCGTCGTCAATTCGCTTCATGATATTGCGCAGTTCAGATTCCGACAAGGGGATGGGTCGCGAACCCGAGCCCACAAAACCAGTCACCCCGGGAGTGTTGCGCACCACATACCACGATTCGTCAGTCATGATCATTTCTACAAGGACATAGCCGGGGAAGACCTTCTTTTGCACGGTTTTGCCGGCTTTGGGGTCCCGCTCCTCCTCCATGGGGACGCGGACCCGGAAAATTTTGTCCTCCATCTTCATATGGGCAATGCGCTTTTCCAGGTTGGCTTTGACTTTATTCTCATAACCGGAGTAGGTATGGACGACATACCACTTGACTTCATTTTCCCGGGTCAGGGTTCCAACCCCCCTTTACCTGACAAAGATAAACCTGAGCACCTGCTGATACCCAAAATCGACAATGGATATTATCGCCGCAACCAGGACAACGGTTACCACTACAATAGTAGTGTAGGTTGTCAGTTCGCGGCGGTTGGGCCATTGTACCTTTTTGAGTTCACGGCGGACATTTTTAAAAAAAGCCGATATCTTTCTCATCTCAATCCCCCTGCTACTTGGTTTCCCGGTGCACCGTATGCTGCCTGCAGAAACGGCAGTATTTTTTTAACTCTAACCGATCAGGGGTGTTTTTCTTGTTTTTCGTAGTACTATAATTCCTTTGTTTACACTCGGTACAGGCCAAAGTTATTATCACCCGCATTGCCGAACACCTCCTCTGCTGATTGGCGACCGGAAATTATGTCACTTTCCAAATTTACCATACCCAGGGCCTGTTGTCAAACACAATCCCCGGCGAAAAAATAGTGACCGCATATGCGGTCACTATTCAATGGCAGTTACAACTCCGGAACCGACGGTACGACCGCCTTCGCGGATGGCGAACCGCAACCCCTCTTCAATGGCGATGGGGGTAATCAGTTCGACGTGGAGGTTGACGTTGTCCCCGGGCATTACCATTTCTACGCCTTCAGGCAGGGTAATGACCCCGGTAACGTCGGTGGTCCGGAAGTAAAACTGGGGACGATACCCGTTAAAGAATGCAGTGTGGCGACCGCCCTCTTCTTTGGTCAGGACGTAAACTTCTCCCTTAAACTTGGTCAAGGGCTTGATGGAACCGGGCTTGGCAAGAACCTGGCCCCGTTCAACTTCCTGGCGGTCAACACCCCGGAGCAGGGCGCCGATGTTGTCGCCGGCTTCAGCATAATCCAGGGTCTTGCGGAACATTTCCACACCGGTACATACCGTCTTGCGGGGAGCGTCCATGAGCCCGACGATTTCCACTTCGTCCCCAACCTTAATGGAGCCGCGTTCGACACGGCCGGTGACGACGGTGCCGCGGCCGGTGATGGTGAAAACGTCCTCAATGGGCATCAGGAAGGGCTTATCTACAGCGCGTTCGGGCAGCGGAATGTACTCGTCTACGGCGCTGATAAGCTCCATAATCTTTTCGCCCCACTCGCTGTCGGGATCTTCCAGGGCCTTGAGGGCAGAGCCCCTGATGACGGGAATTTCATCGCCGGGGAACTCGTACTCGTTGAGGAGTTCGCGCACTTCCATTTCCACCAGTTCCAGAAGCTCTTCATCGTCGACCATGTCAACTTTGTTGAGGAAGACGACGATGCTGGGCACGCCGACCTGACGGGCCAGCAGGATGTGCTCCCGGGTCTGGGGCATGGGGCCGTCGGCGGCCGATACTACCAAAATGGCGCCGTCCATCTGAGCAGCACCGGTGATCATGTTTTTGACGTAGTCGGCGTGACCGGGGCAGTCAACGTGGGCATAGTGCCGCTTTTCAGATTCGTACTCGACGTGGGAAGTGGAAATGGTGATTCCCCTTGCCTTCTCTTCCGGCGCCTTGTCGATGGAATCAAAGGGCCGGGCTTCCGACAATCCCCTCTTTGCCAGTACATATGTAATGGCAGCGGTCAGTGTGGTTTTGCCGTGGTCAACGTGACCGATGGTGCCAATGTTGACGTGGGGCTTGGTGCGTTCAAATTTTTGCTTTGCCAACGTTACTCATCCTCCTTATTGAAAACTATATTAACCATAACTTACTGTAAAATACCTGCCGAAAATAGAAGTGGTGGCGGCGCAGGGACTTGAACCCCGGACACTGCGGGTATGAACCGCATGCTCTAGCCAACTGAGCTACGCCGCCATGTAATGGAGCTCATGACCGGGATTGAACCGGTGACCTTATCCTTACCAAGGATACGCTCTGCCAACTGAGCTACATGAGCCGGCCTTCCTGACGACAGGTACTTCAGTACACAGGATGGAGCTCACGACCGGGATTGAACCGGTGACCTTATCCTTACCAAGGATACGCTCTACCAACTGAGCTACGTGAGCATGAAATGGTTGCGGGGGTAGGATTCGAACCTACGACCTCCGGGTTATGAGCCCGACGAGCTACCGGCTGCTCCACCCCGCGCTGGAGCGGGTGATGGGAATCGAACCCACGCAACTAGCTTGGAAGGCTAGGGCTCTACCATTGAGCTACACCCGCATGTCATGGTGGAGAGGACTGGATTCGAACCAGTGAAGGCGGAGCCAGCAGATTTACAGTCTGCCCCCTTTGGCCAACTCGGGAACCTCTCCACAGTGTTCAACCACAAACATTATTATACACAGCAGCGCGTATCAGGTCAAGGGATACAAAAACCCATAACTGGATCCACTAGACATCCCGCACTTCCAGGTAGCGCTCCAATTTGCGCTTGACCCGTTGCAGGGCGTTGTCGATGGATTTGACATGGCGCTGCAATTCCGCCGCTATTTCCTGATAGGATTTGCCTTCCAGGTAAAGCATGAGCACTTTGCGTTCCAGGCTGCTCAAGATTTCGCCCATTTTCTTTTCGATGTCCCCGTATTCTTCACGGCTGATCATCAGCTCTTCGGGATCGGTAACCTTGGCGCCGGAAATGACGTCCATTAAAGTGCGGTCGGAGTCTTCGTCAAAAATTGGTTTGTTCAGGGAAATATAGGAATTAAGGGGAATGTGCTTCTGCCTTGTGGCCGTCTTGATGGCAGTGATGATTTGCCGGGTGACGCAGAGTTCGGCAAAGGCTTTAAAGGAAGAGAGCTTGTCCTCTCTGAAATCGCGAATAGACTTGTACAAGCCGATCATGCCCTCTTGAATAATGTCCTCGCGGTCGGCGCCAATTAGAAAATAAGAGCGCGCTTTGGCCCGGACAAAATTTTTATATTTATTGATCAAGAACTCCGTGGCCTCGCAATTGCCTGCACAAGCTGCCTTTGCGATTTCTTCGTCGCCGAGCATGCTCCAATCAAAGCTGTCCTCTTTAACGGTCGCGGTCATGCAACTCCCCTCCCACGGTTCTGTTGTTACATTATAACCAACAACGACGGCCAGCGTCAAGATTTTCGGTTTTTTCCAATAATATTTTCCAATTTTTGACGCGATTTTTCATTTATACGCGCAGCCAGGTCGACAGCAGGCCTGTCAGTTGCTGTCCTGCCCGCCGCGTTGGATATCTCGCCTGCGACTTTGTGCACCTCCAGGCGAAATTCCCGGCTGGACCAGCGCCTGGCGCCTTTGCCCATGACGATTTGCTGTTGCGCCCAGTCGGAAGTAACGACCCCGACAGCATGGCGCGGAGACAACTGGGCCGCCAGGCTTTCGATGAGGGTATCGGCGGTCTGACCGTGCTCGGTGTACCTGATTTCAATCCCCGGGCGGTTTTCAGTCTCTTTGCGCCCTTTGCTGCGGTAGGCGTCGAAAACGATAATTATTTGTTTACCGGTAAAGGCCTGGTACTCGGCGAGTATTTCGACCAGTTTTTCCCGGGCATCCTCCAGCGACGCCGCACTCAGCCGTTTTAATTCCGGCCAGTTGCCAATGACATTGTAGCCGTCAATGATCAGGTACTCCATTGTTTCGGCTCCTCTGCCTGAGCATTTCATAGAGCAGAACCCCGCCAGCCACAGATACGTTGAGGGAGTTGATGTTGCCCAGGGTAGGGATGCTGACGACGTAGTCGCTTTTGTCTATTAACAGCCGGGAGACCCCGTTGCCCTCACCGCCCAGAATCAGCGCCACCGGAAAATCCCAGTCTACGCGCCACAGGCTTTCGCCGGACATGTCTGCGGCAGCAATCCAAAAACCCGCCTCTTTAAGGACGTCCACCGCCCGGGCCAGGTTGGCCACCCGGGCCACCTTGACCCACTCCACGGCACCCATAGACACCCGGGCCACCGTGGGCGAAAGCTGAGCGCTGCGGCGCTTGGGTAAAATCACGCCCGCCACCCCGGCGCATTCGCCGGTGCGCAGCAGCGCTCCCAGGTTGTGGGGGTCCTCCACGCCGTCCAGAAGCAACAGGATGGGATTGGCCTTGATGTCCAGGGCAGCCAGCAGCTCATCCAGGTCATAGTAGCGCCAGGCTGCCGTTTGGGCAACAATACCCTGATGATTGATGCTCCCAGCCAGTTCGTCCAGCTTTTGCCTGGGCACAAACTGGACGGGGCATCCCGCTTGCCGGGCCAGCTGGAGCATGGGCTGCAAGTTTCCGCGTATTCCCCTGGCGACGAAAATCTTGGTCAGGGAACGTCCCCCCTGGAGGGCGGCCAGGACGTTGTTGCGGCCGGCGATAAACTCAGACACCGCGCCGGCCCCCCTTTAACCAGCGCCCGCAGGACATATCGCCCTCGGGGCAGGTCCCGTCTATGTCACATCGGGCGCCTGCCCGGGCAAAGACGGTGGGAGCCTTTTCGCGAACCAGGGCCAGCATTTTCCAGGCCAGCTGGCGGATTTCCCACTGTGCCCGGGTGCAACAGCGGCGTTCAAAGAAATTCAGCAAGCTGCGGCAATTCATGGTTACGATTATGCTGGTATGGCAGGCATTGGGCAGCACATAACGGGCATCTTCCTTGTCCACCATGGCGGCCAGTTGGGCATAGCCCTGCTGCAATTCTGCCATAATCTGCTTGTACTGGGCCAGGGCCCGGGGGTTGGCCCGGATGGAAGGCGGCACCACGTAGGCAAAGCCTTCTTCACCTACGTAACGCTGGGATTTTTGGGAATAGCTGGCTATGCGATGGCGCACCAGCTGATGGGTGAGTGCCCTGCTCACCCCTTCGATGGCAAAGGTAAAGCTGACGTGCTCAAAGGGCGAGTAGTGCCCCATTTCCGCCAGTTTGCGGACCAGGTCCCGGGCCTTGTCCGCCTGCATCCTCTCCACAATCCTGGCGATGTCGGCGCTGGAGTAACACAAACGGGCTGCAGCAGCAATGGTGTCTTCCGGTTCCGGGGTCCAGCGGATAAGCTCAACCTTCACGGGGTTCCCCTCCTGTCATGATAATCTCCAACAGTTCTTCGAGACGGCGGTGCTGCCTGCTCAGCCACAGCCAGCCCACCACGACTTCCAGGCCGGTGGCCAGGCAGTACTCCGGACTGTTGCGGGGCAACCCCTTGACGTTGCGCCCCCGGCGCAGGAGCTCCAGTTCCTGGGCGGTCAGATGCTCCTGGATCCGGGCCGCAGCCCGGGCCTGTCCGCCGGCGCTGGTCAGGGCAACAGAAGCGCGATGCGCCGGCTTACCGGGGCTGGCCCCCGCCGATACCAGCCGTTGCCGGGCATACAACTCGTACACGGCGTCGCCTATCCAGGCCAGGTGCTGCACGGGCAGCAGGGCGGCCCGGCGGGCATCGTAAAACTTCATGCTCCCCGGCTCACCTGGCGGAGGCTGGCTTCGATGCGCCGGCGAACCCGTTCTCTGCCCAGGATGGGGACCAGGTAGTAAAGTTCCTGACCGCTGTCTCTTCCCGTCAATGCGGCCCGGATGGGCATGAACACCGCCCTGCCGCTTACGCCGCGTTCTCGTTTCATATCCTGGTTCAGCTCTTTCAGCAGTTGTTGTACCTGGTTTTGCATTTCCCCATAGGATGCGGCTGCAGGAAGGCGGTCCAAACGCAGCAGGAATTCCGTCAACACTGCGGGAGCGGTCTCGGCCTCGAGATGGGGAAGGGCGCCGGGTTCTATGTCCACCGTGTCAGGGAAGAACTCCTCGATATGGCCCGGCAGTTCCTCGAGACAGTTAAGCTCGTCCCGGACGACGTCCAGGACATATTTCAGCCATTCCCGGGATACCGGCTCCAGTCCCGCCTTTTCCAAATGGGGCAGGGCAAGGTCAGCCAGGCGCTCCAGGTCGCAGGCCCGGATATACTGGTTGTTCATCCAGTTGAGCTTTTGCTCGTCGAAGATGCCCGGACTTTTGGAAACCCGGTCGAGGCTGAACTCCTTAACCATCTGCTCCAGACTCATAAGCTCTTTATTGTCGGGAGGCGACCAGCCCAGCAGGGCGAGAAAATTCACCACTGCCTCGGGCAGGTAGCCGCGGCGGGCGTAAGCGGTGACAGACATGTCGCCCATGCGCTTGCTCATCTTGCGCCCGCTGACATCCAGCACCACGGAAACATGGCCAAATTGCGGGACCTCCTCTCCCAACGCCTGGTAAATCATGACCTGGCGCGGGGTGTTGATCAAATGCTCACTGGCCCGGATGACGTGGGTAATGCGCATGGTGATGTCGTCGACGACGACGGCAAAATTATAGGTGGGAATGCCGTCGGACTTGATAATAATAAAGTCCCCCACGTCCCGGGACTGAAAACGGACTTCGCCCCGGATGAGGTCCTGGATGACAATTTCGGTGTCCCGGGGCACCTTGAAACGGATGGCGGGCTTGAGGCCGGCCTGCAGCTTTTCCTCTACCTGGGCGGGGGTCAAATGGCGGCAGCGCCCGCTGTATACCGGATTTTCCCCCCTGGCCATGGCCTCCCGGCGATCCTGTTCCAGCTCTTCCGGGGTGCAAAAACAATAGTAAACATGGCCTCCCAGCCAGAGCCGGGCCAGGTATTCCTTGTATATTTCCAGCCTTTCGGTCTGGCGGTAGGGTCCGTGCGGACCGCCCACTTCCAGGCCCTCATCCCAGGTCAGGCCCAGCCAGCGCAGGCTGTCGGCAATGTCTTTTTCCCAACGGACGCTGGAGCGCTCCAGATCGGTATCCTCGCTGCGCAATATAAAGGTGCCCCCATGGTTGCGGGCAAAGAGCCAGTTAAACAGCACCGTCCTGGCCCCGCCGATGTGCAGCGGCCCCGTAGGGCTGGGGGCAAAGCGTACTCTTACCATCTGCTACTCCTCCTCCCGGCTGTATTCCACCGTACATACGGATTGGGCGGCAATGCCCTCGCCCCGGCCCAGGAACCCCAATCCCTCGGTAGTAGTGGCTTTGATGTTGATGCAGTCGGCATCCAGTTTGGTAATGCCGGAAAGCACCGAAACCATTTCCGCAACGTACGGACTGAGTTTCGGCGTCTGGGCAATGATAATGGCATCGATGTTGGCCGGGTGCAGGCCCTTGGCCGCCAGCATGTCCACAACTCTGGCCAGAAGTTCGGTGCTCCTGGCCCCCGCCCAAGCCGGGTCTGTATCCGGGAAGTGGCGGCCGATATCGCCCAGGCCAGCGGCGCCCAGCAACGCATCCATGATGGCATGAATAAGGACATCGGCGTCGGAGTGGCCATGCAGGCCCTTGGCGAAGGGAATCTCAACACCTCCGAGAATCAGCTTGCGTCCCGGGACGAGCTGGTGCACATCGTAGCCGATTCCCGTGCGGATGGCGCTGCTGCCCTTCCGGCGGCAATAGCGGAACATGTCCTGAACCCAGCGAAAATCATCGGGGGTGGTAATCTTGACATTGGACATCTCGCCCTGAACTACGTAGACGGGATGCCCCACAGCTTCCACCAGCGCAGAATCATCGGTGGCTTCTATGTTATTTTCCCGGGCATATGTATACGCCTGCCACAACAAGCTGCGCTTAAAAACCTGCGGCGTCTGCACGGCATAAAGCAGATGCCTCGGCAAAGTGGACTGCACCCTGTCCCCGCACACCTTTTTTATCGTATCCACCACCGGCAGCGCCGGAATTGCCGCTCCGTATTTCCTGGCCGCGGAGAGAACCCGCCGCACCAAATCGGCGCTGACCAGGGGACGGTTGCCGTCGTGCACCATGACGTATTCCCCTGTACAGTGTTTCAGGCCGTTGTATACCGACTCCTGCCTCGACCTGCCCCCCAGGACGATTTGAAAATTCTTTACAGCGCCGCTAACGCATTCCCGGCATAAATCTTCTTCTCCCCGGCGGGCAACGACGATGACCTCGTCGACAAAATCTTTTAAAGGCAACAAGCTACGGGTCAACACCGGTTGACCCGCAATGGACATAAATTGCTTGTTTATCTTGCTGTTCATGCGCAAGCTGCTGCCGGCAGCAGGAATTATTGCACTTATCATTGTACGTACCTCAGCTGATTTTTTCGTGTTTGAGACGGGCAAAGATCATCCGGCCTGCGGCTGTTTGCAGAACGCTGGTCACCTGAACGGGGATTTCGTCTCCGATATAAGAGCGCCCCCCGTCCACCACGATCATGGTGCCGTCGTCCAGGTAGGCGATGCCCTGGCCTGATTCCTTACCGTCTTTGATGATGTGCACATCCATTTCCTCGCCGGGAAGGACCACGGGTTTGACGGCATTGGCCAGTTCGTTGATGTTCAGCACCGGCACCCTTTGCAGTTCGCAGACCTTGTTGAGGTTATAATCGTTGGTAATTACCTTGGCCCCCATGCGTTGGGCCATTTTCACCAGGCGGGTGTCCACCTCCAAACCCTCGTCCTCATGGTCGTCGATGATCTGCACGGGAACGCTGCTTTCCTTTTGAATGCGATTCAGGATGTCCAGGCCCCTGCGCCCGCGATTGCGTTTGAGGGTATCAGAGGAATCGGCAATATGCCGGAGTTCTTCCAGCACGAAACCCGGGATGATTAACTTGCCGTCTATAAACCCGGCATCGCAGATATCGGCTATGCGGCCGTCTATGATGACGCTGGTATCCAATATCTTGGCCGCCACCGTCCCGTCCTTGCCGGAGCCGTCCCCCGAAGAGCGGGACAGGCGAAAAATGCTGAGGATGTCCTCCCGTTTTTTGACGGCCACCATCATGCCTACCCAGGCCAACAGCAGGTTGGTTATGATGGGCAAGTAGTCCCCCAAAATGGGAATGACGCCGCGGAAAGGCTGCACCAATAAAGTTCCTATTAGCAAACCTATTATTATACCTATTGTACCCGCAACCATGTCTTGCCCGGGGACCATCAGCAACGTGCGCTCCAGCCAGTGGCCCAGCCGCCCCAGAGCAGAAGCCAGCGCCGGAGCAAACAAAAAACAAATCAGTCCAAAAAGAAAAGCCCCAATTACCGTCGAGAGGTCGTATGCCCCGATGGTCACGGCAACAGGCAAGACCTGAAAGTGCGAGAATAGGGAATAGCCGATGGCAAAGCCGATAAGGGCAATGACGAATCTCATTACCTTGGCAAGCAAACTTTCACCTCCCATCAGCAACTTTGACTTATAGTATACACTAAATGCCCGGCACTATTCCATACTTTTCTCCAGTAAATTCATGGCGTCTTCCTGATTGAGATCCTTGGCCAGAGCCAGCTCACTGACCAGGATCTGGCGGGCGGTATCCAGCATCTTGCGTTCACAGGTAGAAAGTCCTTTTTCCTTGTCCCGGCACGCCAGATTGCGCACCACTTCCGCTATGGCAAAGGCGTCGCCGGATTTCAGTTTTTCCAAATGCGCCCGGTACCTCCGGTTCCAATTGGCATTGCTGGGCGCGCGTTTTTGCCGAAGCCGCTCCAGCACCAACTGGACTGTTTCGGCATCGATAACCTGGCGCAGGCCGACTTTGGCCCCGGAGGAGACCGGAACCATCAGTTTCATATCGCCCATGGGCATGCGCAGGATATAGTATTTTTTGGTTTTGCCCAAAATCTCTTTGTTTTCTATGGCCTCAATGATTCCGGCGCCGTGCATGGGATATACCACTTTGTCGCCTACGTTAAACATGGCCGAGTCCTCCTTTTAATAATAAAATTTTAACATAGAGGACATACAAAGTCAAATTAGATATCATAGCACAGCAGAAAAATCTTGTCAACAAAAAGGGCGACGGTTTTCGTCGCCCTTCTGCCGGTCTTCAGCCCTGCTTTTGGGACTGGCGCAGGTCCAGCCACCGGTTTTTTATTCCCGTCAGCATGTAGACAATCAATACGGCCATAAAGAATGTCGGCGCATGCCCCTTCAGCAAGACCAGCGCGCAGAACAACACCGCAACACTGCCCAGGATATGGGCGGGGGTAATTTTCATGGTCTTGAAGCTGGGGTAGCGGCAAGTGCTGATCATCAGCCCGGACAAAACCCACATCACCGCCAGTATCGCCCACCAGTTGCCGGTAAAAAGTGCAAATAATGTCAGGAGACCGCCGGACAGGGTAATGGGCATGCCCACGAAGAAAGACGGGTCTCCGCTAAGAATGTTGAACCTGGCCAAGCGCAGGGCGCCCATCATGGGAAAGGGCAATATGGCCAGCGCTGCCCAGGGCCACCCCAACTGGTAAAGACATGACCTGTACGCCAGCAGAGCCGGGGCGACGCCAAAGGTCACCAGGTCCGCCAGGGAATCCAGTTCTTTGCCAAACTCGGAGCAGGCTGCCAGCGACCTGGCCAG
This sequence comes from Bacillota bacterium, assembly GCA_012523545.1. GTDB lineage: Bacteria > Bacillota > Proteinivoracia > UBA4975 > UBA4975 > JAAYIH01. The sequence goes on along the minus strand of JAAYIH010000033.1, from coordinate 11,686 downwards.
GCGTCCGTCAAAACTGTCAAACAGCATGCCGGATATAATGAGCGTTGCCGCCCAATTGAAGCAGCCTTCTGTAATCAGAACCGTTGCCACCAAACCCAGGCTCAAATTGGTCAACGTGCACAAGCTGGGCAATATTTTTTTCAATCGATCCAACATTGCTTCTCCTCCCTGGTCCAGTCCTTTCCGCCCAAATGCGAAACATCGCGCCGCAACGATCAGCGGTCGGTAATTATTTGTTGTTGCAGGCGGCGCAGCCCTTCTTTTATGGACCTGGCCCGCACTTCACCAATGCCCTCTACCTCATCCAGTTCTTCAATGGAAGCGGTGAGGATGTTTTGCAGGGTGCCAAAGGCCTCCACCACGTTGTCGATGACCGGCAAGGGCAACCGCGGAATTTTGCTGAGTATGCGGTGACCCCGGGACAGGATGGGCATATCCAGAACATCGGCTGCGGAACCGTAGCCCAGGGCCTTGCTGAAGTTGGTCAGGTCCAGCAATTCTTCCGAAGTCATGGCTGCCAGCTCGGACAAAACCATATCCGGGTTCCGGTTGTCATCGGCCTTGACATAATCCTTTATCACCAGGTAACCGTCCTGATCGGCGCCGGCAATCAATTCTTCCAGCTGCATCTTGACCAGCCTGCCTTCGGCGCCCAATTCAGCGATGTACCGGGTAATTTCCTTGGCCACCCTGATCATCATTTCAAAGCGTTGCAAGACGGTGGCGACGTCGGAAAGATTGACCAGCTCCTCAAATTCCAGGATGCCCAGGCTGGTCAGTGCCTGATGAAATACAGCCTGGTATTTGTCCAGAGTCTGAATGGCCTGGTTGGCTTTGCTGAGAATGACGCCGATATCCTTGAGGGGGTACTTTATGTTTCCCTTGTACAGGGTAATGATGTTGCGCCGTTGCGAAATGGAAATGGTCAGCAGCCCGGTGGATTTTGCCACCCGTTCAGCGGTCCTGTGCCTGATCCCGGTCTCGGTGGAGGGTATGGACGAGTCGGGCAGCAGCATGGCGTTTACGCGGACAATACGCCGGGCATCCTCGCTGAGGATAATGGCACCGTCCATTTTGGCCAATTCATACAGGCTGGCCGGGGAAAATTCGGTATCGATGCGAAAACCGCCGTCAGCTATAGCCTGCACCGCCGGATTGTCCCCCACAACAATGAGCGCCCCCGTCTTGGCCCGGAGCACATTCTCCAGGCCCTCGCGCAGTGGGGTTCCGGGCGCCACCATTTTCAAAATTTGGTACATTTCATCGCTGGGCAACCTGATATCAGCTATTGTCACCACCTCCAAAAGCAGCCTCCAAAGCTTCTGTAATCCCCGCCGCAGTGACGATTTTTATGTTATCGGGAACATCCCCCTTGCTTTGGTCAGGCACAATGGCGGTGCTGAAGCCCAGTTTGGCAGCTTCCCGCAGCCGCTGTTCCAGCCGCGCCACAGCCCTGATTTCGCCGGTAAGACCCACTTCACCCAGGGCCAGCAGGCGCGGTTGCAGGCTTTTGTCCCTGAACGCCGAGGCAACGGCCAAAACCACTGCCAAATCCGCCGCCGGTTCGTTAATTTGCACGCCGCCCACCACGTTTACATAGACATCCATGCCCTGCAGGTGCAGGCCCCCCCGCTTTTCCAAAACGGCCAGCAACAATGCCAGGCGGTTGTAATCCAGTCCGTCGGCCATGCGCCGGGGATTGCCAAAGCCGGAGGAAGCAACCAAGGCCTGAATTTCCACCAGGAGGGGCCGCGACCCTTCCATGGTGGCGCAGACCACCGAACCGGGCTGGCTGCCCTCTCCCTGGGAAAGAAAAAGCTGGGACGGGTTGTTGACCTCTTCAAGGCCGGCGGCAGTCATCAAAAAGACGCCTATTTCATTGGTGGAGCCAAACCTGTTCTTGACACAGCGCAACAGGCGGTACAAATGATTGCGATCGCCCTCAAAGTACAGCACGCAGTCGACCATATGTTCCAGGGCTTTGGGTCCGGCCAGGCTGCCGTCCTTGGTGACATGCCCGACGATGAGGACACTGGACCCGCTTTCCTTGGCGATGCGCATTAACCGGGCTGTGCACTCCCTGATCTGGGATACCGTGCCCGGAGATGCGCCCAGGGCTTCGCTGTAAATCGTCTGGATGGAGTCGATGACCACTACAGGCGGGCGAAAGCTGCCAATGCACGCTTCGATGTTCTCCAAGCTGTGCTCGGCCAGCAAAAATACCGCCGGGTTTTGGGCTGAGAGGCGGGCCGCCCGGAGGCTGACTTGCTGGACCGATTCCTCCCCGGTAACGTACAGGACATTGGCGCCGGAACCGGCCAGGGCATTGGCTGCCTGCAACAGCAAAGTGGACTTGCCTATTCCCGGCTCTCCGCCGATGAGTACCAACGAGCCGGGGACCAGGCCCCCGCCCAGCACCCGGTCCAGTTCCGCAATCCCCGTGCCCAGGCGCATGTCTGCCATAGCTTCCACGGCAGCGATGGAGACGGGCTGCCCTGCTTGTCCTTGGGCCGGGGCAGCCTTGGCGGAAACCCTTATTTCCTGCAGGCTGTTCCATTCCTGGCAGGAAGGGCACCGGCCCAGCCAGCGCACCGTTTCGTACCCGCAGTTGTTGCATAAAAAAACGGTATTTTTCTTGGTCATTTTATCACAACCCCATAAAATTATAGCACGTTTGTTTTAGCCCGGCTATAAGCCCATGTCACTTTGCCCAAACTGGTCAGGCAGCCGCACAGCCCGGCGTCTACGGCAAAGCAAGCAGGGCCGCTCCCCTACGGGACGGCCCTTCTAGCCTTATTCTTTTCGGTCTTCGGCTTTGGTAAATTTCAGCTTGCCCTGCTCAAGGCCCACTTTGATCCGGTCTCCTGCGCCAAAGGTGCCCTTGAGCATTTCTTCGGATATTTCGTCTTCCACCAGTTGCTGGATGGCCCGGCGCAACGGCCTGGCGCCAAACATGGGGTCAAAGCCTTTCTCGGCCAGGAATTCCTTGGCCGCCGGCGTCACCGTCAGGCCCAAATCAAAATCTTTGAGCCGTGTCTCCACTTCGGCCAGCATCAGGTCCACTATGCGCTGGATGTGTTCTTTCTCCAGAGCGTGGAAGACGATGACATCGTCGATGCGGTTGAGGAACTCGGGACGGAAAATGCGCTTGAGTTCGCCCATGACCTGCTCCTTCATGTTTTCGTAGTCGGCCTTGCTGTCGTCGGTACGGAAGCCGACGGTCTTCCGGTCGCGCAGCAAATGGGCCCCGGCATTGGAAGTCATGATGATGATGGTGTTGCGGAAATCTACCCGGCGACCCTTGCCGTCGGTGAGAATGCCGTCTTCCAGCACCTGGAGCAGGGCATTGAACACGTCGGGATGGGCCTTCTCGATTTCGTCCAGCAGCACCACCGAGTAGGGACGGCGGCGCACTTTTTCAGTGAGCTGCCCGCCTTCATCGTAACCCACATAGCCCGGCGGCGCCCCGATCAGCCTGGATACTGTGTGCTTTTCCATGTACTCGGACATGTCAAGGCGGATCATGGCGTCTTCATCGCCAAACATGACCTCCGCCAAAGCCCGGGCCAGCTCGGTCTTGCCCACACCGGTGGGCCCCAGGAAGATAAAGGAGCCTATGGGGCGTTTGGGATCCTTAAGCCCCGCCCGGGCCCGGCGCACGGCTTTGGCAACGGCCGTAACCGCTTCGTCCTGGCCGATTACCCGCCTGTGCAGTTCGGTTTCAAGGTTGAGCAGGCGTTCCGACTCTTCCTGGGCCAGGCGGGCAACGGGAATACCGGTCCAGCTGGATACAATGTGGGCAATGTCTTCGGGAGTTATCTCCGCTTTGTCGAGATGCTGTTCTTGTTCCCATTCCTGCTTCTTTTCCTTGAGCTGCTGTTGCAGTTGCCGTTTCTTGTCGCGAAGTTCCGCCGCCTTTTCGTATTCTTCGTTGCCCACCGCAGCGGCCATCTCCTTCTCCACGGTTTCCAGTTCCTGCTCCAGTTGCTTGAGGTCAGGCGGCGCCGTATACTGCATTAGCCTCTTCCTGGAGGCGGCCTCGTCGATGAGATCGATGGCCTTGTCGGGCAGGAAACGGTCGGGAATGTACCGGGCCGACATCTTCACCGCCGCCTCGATGGCCGCATCGGGTATGGAAACCCGGTGGTGGGCCTCATAACGGTCGCGCAGGCCACGGAGAATTTCCACCGCCTCCTCCTGGGTGGGTTCGCCGACGGTGATGGGCTGAAAGCGCCGCTCCAGGGCAGCGTCTTTTTCAATGTGCTTGCGATATTCATCCAGGGTCGTAGCGCCGATGACCTGAATTTCGCCCCGGGACAAAGCCGGTTTAATGATGTTGGCGGCATCCAGAGCCCCCTCGGCTCCGCCGGCGCCAATAAGGGTGTGCAACTCGTCGATGAATATTATTACGTTTCCGGCCGCCTTCAGTTCTTCGGTCATTTTCTTGAAACGCTCTTCAAACTCGCCCCTGTACTTTGTTCCTGCCACCACCGAGGACAGCTCAATGGTAACCAGGCGCTTGCCCTTCAGCAACTCCGGCACATTACCGGAATGGATACGCTGGGCCAGCCCTTCGGCAATGGCCGTCTTGCCCACGCCGGGCTCCCCGATGAGGCAAGGGTTGTTCTTGGTCCGGCGGCTCAGCACCTGGATGACCCGCTCAATTTCCCTTTCCCTGCCGATGACCGGATCCAGTTTGCCCTGGGCAGCTTCCTTGGTTAAATCCCGGCCGAAGGAATCCAGGATTGGCGTCGGCTTGCCGCCGGCCTGGGCAGGCGATTTGCCGGGAACGGTGCCGGGCTTGCCGGCCATGCCGGGAGCCAGGGTTTCCAACACCGCCTCCCGCACCGCCTCCAAACTGACGTCATTGGCCTGCAACAGGCGAGCGGCCACGCCTTCGCCTTCTCGCAACAAAGCGAGAAGCAGGTGCTCGGTGCCGATGTAGTTATGGTTTAATTCTCTGGCCTCCTCCGCCGCCAATTCCAGGACCCGCTTGGCCCGGGGTGAAAACGGCACCCCTTCGCTCCTCGCTTGAGCAACGCCGCTCATGGCTTCCTGCAGCTGATGATACAATTTTTGCAGCGACAGACCCAGTTGGGTAAGGACCCTGCCGGCAACGCTCTGCTCCTCGGCCGCCAGGCTGAGGAGTATGTGCTCGGTGCCTACCACAGGGTGTCCCATTTGCATGGCTATCTGCTGGGCGCGCATAACTGCCGTGCGCGCTCTTTGTGTATATCCGTCAAACATCAGTTATCCCTCCTTATTTTTTGTTTACCAATTCCCGAATTAGCTCTGCCCTCTTTTCGTCCCGTTCCCGGGGGGAGAGTTTTCTGCCAAAGACCTGCTGCAGGTATCCGGGCCTGGTCATAACCAAAAGTTCCTGCAAAATCCTGGGGCTTAGCCCCTTGATGATATTCAAGTCAATGCCCAGGCGCAGGCTGGAAAGCAACTCCAGGGCCTCGCCGGAGGTAATCACCCTGGCATTGGCCAGAATGCCGTAAGCACGCCATATCCTGTCGGCCAGTGCCACTCCGTCCCGCTCCAGCAGTTTTTGCCGGGTATCCAGTTCCTGGCGGATGACTTGCAGGGCTACCCGGTTAAGGGCCTCGATGATCTCCTCTTCGCTTTGGCCCAAGGTGGTCTGGTTGGAAATCTGGTAGATATTGCCCTGGGACTCCGAGCCCTCGCCGTACAATCCCCGCACCACCATGCCCACCTTGGATATCGTACCCAGCACAATGGGCAGCTGTCCCGCCCAGGCCAAACCGGGCAGGTGCAACATTACCGAAGCCCTCATGCCGGTGCCCACATTGGTGGGACAACTGGTGAGGTAACCCAGTTCGGGCGACCAGGCATAGCGGAAGCCGCTGTCAAAAAGGTCGTCCACCCGGCTGGCCAAATCCCAGGCTTCAGCCAGTTGCAATCCGGAAAAGAGGGTCTGGATGCGGAGATGGTCCTCTTCGTTGACCATTATGCTGACCGAACCGTCTTTGTCCAGTAAAACCATGCCGTAGCCCTGCCGGGCCAGGTTGGGGCTGACCAAATGCTGGTCCACCAGAGCCTGGCGCTGGTTTTCGTCGAGCTCCCGCATGGAAATGGAACTGGTTTTGCCCAGGGCCTTGAGGCCGCCTTGGTTCCACCACCGTCGCACTTGTTGTTCCACCTTTTCCAGCTCCTGGGCGCCGGCCTGCCCCGGAAAGGCAAAGTCGCCAAAGTTCCTGGCCAGGCGTACCCTGGTGCTGATCACCACCGAACTGTGCGGGCCGTCGCCCTCCATCCACCGGCTTATGGATTTATTGAGGAAGTTGTCCAGACTCATATACTACTCCCCCTTCAGTTCAGCCTGCAACTCGCGAATGCGGTCTCTGAACCTGGCCGCATCTTCGAAACGTTCCTCCTGCACCGCCTCTTCCAGCTGGCGCCGGAGGGTTTCCAGTTCCCTCTGCACTTTGACCTGCTGGCCGGCGCTGTGGGGAACCTTGCCGGTATGGACAGTTCGGCTCTGGACGCGGCTCAATATGGTTTTAATCATGGGTGCCCAGGTGGCGTAACACTGCTCACAGCCAAACTTGCCCCGCTTCCGCAGCTCCACTTCCGTCAAACCGCACTTGGGGCAGGTCTTGCCCCGCGAAACGGCGTCGGAGCTCCAGTCCACCAGGCCGGCCAGCATTTTATGCAGGGCAAACACCGAATCGGTATGACCGCTCTGCTGGGCGCACTGGTGGCATAGGTGTATTTCTGTTTTCTGGTTGTTAATTATCTGGGTAATGCTGATGCGGGCTTCTCTTTCACCGCAGTTTTGACACAGCATGCTTAACCACTCTCCTTGATTATCGCTTCAAGCATGGCTTCCAGCATGCGAAAACGCACATGGTCCCGCAGGGGCAGCGGGATGTCCAGAACAGCGGGATCCATGGCCGCCGCCATCAGCGCAGCCTCCCGGGAATCGATGAGTTCCTGCTCCCGCAACCAGCAAATGAAGTCCAAGGCCTGGCGCTGGCTGATGCGGCCTCCGAGGCGGGACAAAGCGGCCAACGCCCTTCCAAACTCGTCGACGTCGACGCGGATAATGCGGATAAAACCGCCGCCGCCCCTCTGGCTTTCAATGACATAACCCCTTTCCACGTTAAACCGGGTCTGGATGACGTAATTTATCTGGGAAGGGGCGCAGCCAAAGTGCTGGGCCAGTTCATTGCGCCTCAGCAAAATCTGGTTGTCTTTGCTCTTCTGCAACATCGACTTTATGTGCAGCTCGATGAGATCCACTAAGTTCACATCAGCCCCTCCTGACTTTGACTTTCTTTGACTATAATTATATACAGAAATTCCTATTTATGCAACCCCTCCAGGCGGGGAAGGAAAAATTTTGCCGTACGCAGGGGGTTGACCACCTGACTGATGCCCAGATGCCCCACCGCGCCCGCCGTCATCTGCGCCTGGGCGGGGGAAAGGCCGGCCTGCCGGAGGTAGTTTACTGCGGCGGTGCCGGCAGCAACCGCGGCTTGTTCCAGAGTTTCTGCGCTGGCGTAAAACCATATACCCCGTTCCGTCTCCACCCGGGGACCGTCCAGCTCCATGTCCTTGTGCACTGCGACGCTGATTTTGACTTCGGCACTCACTTCCACCGAAGCGCCGCCCATCTTCCCGTCGCCGGCCAGCGCATTGACGCCGCCCAAAGCCAGCAACGCGCCGTCGTGAAAAACCGGCAAAAAGACCCTGCTTCCCGGGCTGATTTCGCCGGCACCCAGACTGCCGCCGTGGCGGCCGGGCCGGTCTGTCGGCTCTTCGCCCTCCTCCGGCGCCACGCCGATAATTCCCACTGCCGGGCGCATGGGATAGGTTAACCCCCAGGGGAAGGTGACGCCGCCCTCGCCGATGGACACCACATGAATTTCCGGCTCCGGCGTACCGGGGGCGAGGGCTATAACTCCCTGGGGCGCTGTTTTAATGTCCAGGATATTTACCTCCAGGACATCCCCCGTCTCCGCCCCGGCAATATAAAAGGGGCCGGTGGCAGGACAGAGCTTTTCCCGGTCGATTTTGGCCCAATCCTGTCCTGGCCGGTGGATTTGTCCCGCATACAAGTCGGCGGTTTCCACCACCAAAATCTCGCCCGGGGCCAGTTCCGCCACCGGGGCGTGCCGGCTGGAAAAGGCGTAAATAACATTGCCCTTGTCTTCAAATTTCACCGTACCACCTCCGGTTTCGCTCAAATTATACCATAGTAGTATGGGCAAAATTGACAAAAAAGAAACCTGCCGCAGCAGGTTTATTACTGAAACAACTATTCGCTTTTCCACTTCCGGTAGGCCGCTTCGGTATAGACATTGGCGGCGTTCCAGAACAAGTATTCCTTGATGCCCAGGTCGGCCATGGCCTGGAGCTGGGCGGTAATCTGCTCGACCCCGTAGTGGACGCCGCCCTGGCTGAAGTCCTGCAGCCAGGGGCGGAGAATTGTCTCAGCACCCATGGCTTCCATGCGCTTTAAGTGGTCCAGGGCGCTCTGGTAAGCCACTTCATAAGGAGACCGGTTGGGGTCGGCCAGGCCGTAACTGCCCGCGGCATAATGGCTGGGATAAATCATGGGGCAGATGATGTCTATTCCGCTGGCCAGGAGCGTCTCCAGGTGCTGGCCGACGGCCTGCTCGTTCCTGGCGGTGCCCATAATGCCAAAGGTATCGGCAGACACCTCGACGCCATAGGGGTGCAAGCGCTCCCGGGCATAGGCCAAAAATTCTGCTATTATCTCACTGCGCGGGTACGGCCCCTCGCTGGTCATGTTGGCGCCGGGCAAACCGCCGTTGATGTTGGATATTTTGCCGTCGCCGCCGGAGGGCCAGCGCACGTAATCGAATTGAATTTCCCGGAAGCCCATTTCCACGGCCTCTACGGCAATCTCCAGCAGGTACTCCCAGTATTCCCTGTTGCGCAGGTCAGCCCAGGGAGTCGAGCCTTTGCCCTTCCAGACTCCGCCGTTTTTATCCTGGAAAAACCATTCCGGTCTTACCTTGCTGACCAGCTTGTCCTTGGCAACCACAATGCGGGCAATGGGGTAAATCTGTTCCTCCCGCAGGATTTCCAAAAAGGCCCGCATATTCACCTGGTTCATGTTGGCGCCTGCTTCCAGGGCCAGCTGCACATTGGTATCTTTGTAGGTTATATACCCGTCGTCATCCTTAACGTTAATAACCAGGGCATTGAGCTCCGATTCCCGCAAAAGCTTGAGCACGGGATCCCGCAACCCCGGGGCGCCAGCGCCCCGGCCTGTCAAAAACAGCCCGCGCACGTATTGGGGACGGGGAATTGGCTCCGGTTCAGGTTCCGGTTCGGGTTCCGGTTCGGGCTCGGGCTCGGGTTCGGGTTCCGGCGGCGGCTGATTGGAACCGGGGTCTGCGATGCCGGGGCCGTTGCCCAGATCAGGCGGGCTTGTCCGCCCCAAAAACGGATAAGCTAGGGCCGTCGCCACGCAGCCGGCCAACAAAATTAAAACAACGACGATTGCTGCAACTTTTATTTTTTCCATGCTGTCCTCTCCCTGGCCTGTTGTTATGTTAAGTATATCAGGAAACCCTTCTGATTTAAAGGGGAAAGGCAAGCCCGTCGTTGATTTTTTATTTGCCCCGGCAGTGGTTTTTCAGGTATTATATCGCCAAACCCAAGACTGCGGGAGGCAAAACATGTCAGATTTTTATACCATGCTGGCTGCGCACTACAACACCGTCTTTCCCTTTTCCGGAGTAAAGAAGCAGTTCTTCGAAAATATTTTACTTCAATACCGGCCGCGCACCGCCCTGGATTTGGGCTGTGCCACAGGCGAGCTCACGGGATTCCTGAACCGCAACCGTTGCCAGGCCACCGGCGTCGACCTCAATGCCGACCTGCTGGCCATCGCCAGGAAATCCCAGCCCGGCCGGTTCGTCCGGGAGGATATTGTCGCCTTCCTGTCGGCATCCCGGGAAATGTTCGACCTGATCATCTGCATCGGCAATACCCTGCCGCACCTGGATCCGGCAAGCCGGGACAGGTTCGCGGCCCTGGCGCCCCGCCGGTTGCACCCCAAGGGCATACTGATCCTGCAAACGGTTAATTACCATAAGATCCTCCGGCACAGGCCGCCGGGACTGCCCGCCATTGAGAAAAAGGAGGCGGGAATCAAGTTTACCCGCCGCTACCAGTACCGGTCCGACGGGAGCATCGTCTTCACCGCCTCCCTGGACAGCCCGCAGGGCCAAAGCCAATCCTCGACGGTGCTGTGGCCCTATACGGCCCGGGAACTAAAAGCTATGCTGGCCGCAGATTTTCACCTGGCAGCCGAATACGGATCCTTCGCCGGCGAGCCTTTTGCCGAAGAAAGTCCTGCCTGGGTTTATGTGGCCGTCAGGAAATAACTCCGCGCATAAAAAAGCAAAGCTTGCCCGCTAGAAAATTCCCGGCCGCCTGGCGCAGACCCAGGTCTGATGACTACAGGATTTTTGGCTTTATGCACTGGCCGCCCGGCCAAAATATTTTAATAAATGGCGCAATTGAAGGGGATTATGCCTTTTGTGCCGAATATCGAATTGTAACCAATTGTAACCAACGTGAATGGAGGCAGATAAATGGCAAATCCCGGTCTGAAACGACTGGCGCAGCAACTGGGCTGGCGGAGGAAAGGCATTATATTTGGGGCGCCTACGACAATTACCTGTTCCGCATAATTCAGGGGCAGGGGTTTAAGCAAATCGAGACTTATTGTACCGGGGCCTCTTCTGATGTGCTGGAGGCCATCCGCCAGGATTTGTTGCAGCACAAAAAAGAGCTTGGCGTCAACGTCATCCTCAGCGACGGCAACTGCTTGCTCCTGCGCTATCCCGAGGGCTTTAAGTCCCTGAAACAGGAAACGCTCGCTGCCATCCTGGCTAAAGTCACGGGCTTGCTTAAAGAAAAAGGCATTCCCGGTCATGACGCCTGCACCCAGTGCGGAGGCAGTGACAACACCTTCATAGCATATGTCGGCGACATTCCCCTTAGCTTATGCGACACTTGCTTTCAGCAATTGGAGGCGGATTTCCTCGAAGCAGAAAGGCAACACGAGCAGGCCGACAAGAATTACCTTCCCGGCAGTGTCGGTGCCTTGCTGGGCGCCCTGGTGGGGGCAATACCCTGGACAATCGTCGCTTACTTCGGATTTCTGGCGGCAATTCTTGGCTTCCTGATTGGCCGAGCCGCCCTGTTTGGGTACAAACTCTTCGGCGGCATTCCGGGCCGGGGAACCAAGTGGATTGTGCTCCTGGCCGCGCTAATCAGCCTGGTGCTGGCAGAACTGGTAATCCTGGCGCTGCAAATTAGGGCAGAAGGCATTCATCTTAACATATTTTTGTTTATCGCTGTCCTCGTCCAGCCGGAAGTGCTGAAAGCAGTTGCCCTGGATTTAATCCCATCTCTGCTGCTGGCAGGATTGGGGGTCTTTCCCCTGTTGACTGACATTAAAGCCCAGGAGAAGCCGCCCCGCATTCAAAAGGCCCAGGTTTAGGCACACAAAAGCCCGCAGGTCAAATTGCCTGCGGGCTTTATTTTTCATTTTGATCCGGCAGCGACCTACTCTCCCAGGGGGAACCCCCAAGTACCATCGGCGCTGAAGGGCTTAACTTCCGTGTTCGGGATGGGAACGGGTGGGACCCCTTCGCCATAGCCACCGGATAGAACT
>JAAYIH010000032.1 GCA_012523545.1 Bacillota bacterium | reverse complement strand
CCGCCTCCACCGCTTCGGCGCCGCTGCTGGCAAAGGTTACATGCTCCAGCCCCGGCGGAGCAAGTTCAATGAGGCGCCGGGCCAGAGCCGTTGCCGGGCCCAAAGCAGAAGGCTGGGCAAAGCCGGGCAGGGCCTTCTTTTTCACTTCTTCCACGGCGGCCCACATGTCCGGGTAATTGTGGCCAAAGGGCAGTGCTCCGTAGGCGGCGACGCAATCCAGGTACCTCTCCTGCCCCGCGTACAGCCAGCAACCCTGCCCGCGCTGGAAGTCCAGATCCAGGCGCAGTCTCTCCAGGAGCCGGCCCAGCCAGGGGTTTATGTAGCGGGTAAAGTCTTGCATGGGACACCTCCGTTTATGTGCACAAAATTGTGCTCAATCCAGTATATACTATCCCCCCAAAGAAGGCAACTTGCCGTTTGACACCATTATTGGACCTCCGGCAGCCGCATGACTCCAATAATGAACCTACGGCAGCCGCCTCCCGCCATCAAATGGACCCGCGGAAATTCCGCGCGGGATTCTTGGGCCGATGAATTTACATTTGCAGGGGTTTTGACGTATACTTAAGGAAGATAAATTTGCCAGCTCCAGGCGTCCCTGACCGGAAATGCAGCACTGGCCGGCTGAGCAGGTTACACTACCAGAGGAAGGTGATGAAATGCTAAAGCGCGTAGAACGGGTTCGGGAAATCCTCCCTCCCGGAGTTGACGGCATCCTGGTTACGCAGCCGCAAAACAGGCGTTGGGTGAGCGGGTTTACCGGCTCCAGCGGGATAGCCATCATTGGCCGCACGGGGCAACCGGTCTTCCTCACCGATTTCCGCTACACCGAGCAGGCCGGGATGCAATGCCAGGGTTACCGGATCGTCAAACAGGGCGACAAGGCGGAAGAAGATATCTGCGCCATTGCCCGGGATCTGGGCATTAAGCGCCTGGCTTTTGAGAAAGACCACGTTTCGGTGGCTTATTACGAGAAGCTGTCCGAGGGCTTGCCGGGTATCGAACTGGCGGGCCTGGAGGATAAGATCATCGAGTTGAGGGCAGTCAAGGAAGCGGAAGAAATCGAGGTGCTGGCCCAGGCGGCGGCCATCGCCGACAAGGCTTTTGCCCATATTCTGGGTTTCCTGCGCCCCGGTCTTACCGAACGCCAGGTGGCTCTTGAACTGGAGCGGTACATGCAGGATCTGGGCGCCGACGGCGCATCCTTTGAGATCATAGTGGCCTCGGGGCCCCGTTCCGCCATGCCCCACGGCGTGGCCAGCGAGCGGGTCCTGGGCAACAACGAGTTTGTCAAGATGGACTTCGGCTGCGTCTACAAGGGCTACTGCTCCGACATGACCAGGACGGTGGTTTTGGGCAAGGCCGATGACAAGCAAAAGGAGATATACAACATTGTCCTCGCTGCCCAGGAGGCTGCCCTGGCGGGACTTAGGGCCGGCATAACGGGCAAGGAAGCCGACGCCCTCGCCCGGGACGTAATTGAAGGCAAGGGCTACGGAGAAAATTTCGGCCACGGTCTGGGCCACGGCGTAGGCCTGGCCATTCACGAACTGCCCAGCGCCAGCCGGCTCATCGACAAGCCCCTGCCTGCCAACAGCGTCGTCACCGTAGAACCGGGGGTTTACCTGCCGGGCTGGGGCGGCGTGCGCATCGAGGACATGGTTGTGGTACTGGAGGAAGGAATCAGAAACCTGACCTCCTCGCCTAAAGAACTGATAGAAATTTAGAACAGGAGGGATCTGCCTTGATTTCTACCAGCGACTTTCGGACGGGTTTGACCATCGAGTTTGAAGGCGGCATTTACACCATCGTCGACTTCCAACACGTTAAGCCGGGCAAAGGCGCCGCCTTTGTGCGCACCAAGCTGAAAAACATCGAAACCGGTGCGGTCATTGAACGGGCCTTCAACCCCCGGGACAAGTTTGAACAGGCGCATATCGAAAGGCGTCCGTGCCAGTATTTGTATGCCGGCGACGGACAGTGGCATTTCATGGACACCGAGACCTATGAACAGTATGCCCTGAGCAAAGAAGACCTGGGCGACGCCGTGAAATTCCTCAAGGAAAACCTGGAACTCCACCTGCAGTTTTACAAGGGCAGGGTCATCGGCGTCGACCTGCCGGTGCTGGTGGAGCTGGAAGTGGTGGAAACAGAACCGGGCATCCGGGGCGATACCGCATCGGGAGGCTCCAAACCGGCGGTGATGGAAACGGGCCTGGTGGTCCAGGTTCCCTTCTTCATCAACGTGGGCGACAAGCTGCGCATCGACACCCGGACCGGCGAGTATTCCGAACGGGTATAGGTATATTATGTTCAGCTCAGGTCATTATATCTTAGTGACCAGCGATAAAAAGGAGGTAAAGTGATGGATTCCCTGCGCGAGAAGGCGGCCTTTATCCGCGGTTTGGTGGAAGGAATGGAAGTGGACAAAAACGACCCCGTCGCCAAGGTGGTGCTGCACCTGCTGGATCTGGCCCGGGATATGGTGGAAGAACTGGAAGAACTGAGAGAGCGCATAGAAGATAACGAAGATATGGTGGACGCCCTGGACGAAGATTTGGCCGAGGTAGAGGATTACATATTTGATCAGACCGATGAAGACGACGAAGACGCAGACGAACTGGATGAATTCGAAATCCAGTGTCCCCACTGCAATGAAATAGTCTACGTCGACGAACAGGAGCTGGCCGATGCCGCCGAAGAAGAAGTGGAGATCATCTGCCCCCATTGCAATCAGGTTATCTTCGCCGATGAAGAGGAAGCGGAGGACGGGGAAGAGACCGAATCTGCTGAGTAAACGCCGCGGCAACAGGCTGCAGGCATTGGCAAAATCTGCATAGGCCTAAGCATAAATAGACACCCCCTTCAATATTTATTATTGCAAGGGGGTGTTTTTTTGGCTCTCCGGCACCAGGACATCTGGCAGCAACAGGTCTTGCCCATGCTGGGCGCCAGAATACGCTCCGCTTTGGCCCGGCTGGAGGCCGGTGAAGCCGACCGGGTGGAAGAAATCCGGCTGCGCCCCGGCCGCCCCATCCTGCTCAGAGGCGGCGGCCAGCAGGCCTGGCTTTCCCCGCAGCTGACGGTGGAGGACATCAGGGAGACCATGAACATCCTCAGCCAGTATTCCTATTACGCTTTCACCGAGCAACTGGCGCAGGGATACATCACCATTCAGGGCGGGCACCGGGTAGGCGTGGCGGGCCGGGTGGCGGTGGCCAATGGAAAAGTGACGGCCATGGCGGAACTGGGTTCGCTCAATTTCCGCATTGCCCGCCAGTTCCCCGGGGTAGGGGAGCCGGTATTGCCGTGGCTGATCCACGAGGGGAGGGTGTGCAACACCCTGATTCTGTCTCCCCCGGGCTGCGGAAAGACTACTTTGCTGCGGGATCTGGTGCGACTCATCAGCGACGAACTGGGCCTGACGGTGGGAGTGGTGGACGAACGCTCGGAGCTGGCAGGCTCATACCGGGGCGTTCCCCAGCTGGACGTGGGCGCCCGCACCGATGTGTTGGACGGCTGTCCCAGGGATCAGGGTCTCATCATGCTGGTGCGCTCCATGGGACCCCAGGTGGTGGCCGCCGACGAAATCGGCGTCGAGGCCGATGCCGTTGCACTGGAAAATGTCCTGGCCGCCGGCGTGGCGGTGCTTACCACCGCCCATGCCCGGGACTTGGCCGATGCCCTGCAGCGCCCCGTGCTGCGCCGCTTGATTGACGGCGGCTGTTTTCAGCGCGGGGTGATTCTGACCCGCTGCCAGGGCATACCCGCCCTGGCCGGGGTGGTACAGTTGCCCCATGGCCGGTGGCTGTACAGGAGGGTGGGCTGATGTTGCGCTTGCTGGCTGCTGCCATGATAGTGCTGTCGGCCTCCAGCCTGGGGTTTGCCATGGCGGAAACCTTTCGCCGCCGGCCCCAGCAGTTGCGGCAGCTGCAGTTTGCCCTGACGGTGCTGAGCGGCGAGATCAGGTTCCGCCAGACCCCCCTTCCCCAGGCCCTGGCGGCAGTGGCCAAAGCAACGCCCATGCCTGTTGGCCAGCTCTTCGCAGACCTGGAGGCCGCTCTGGCCGGGGCCGACGGGCGGGGGCTGCCCTGGGCCTGGCAACAGGTAAAACCGCGCGGCCTGGCTCTTGCGCCCGCCGACTACGCCCTCCTGGAAAACCTGATGCAGGTCCTGGGCGCCGGCGACGTTGTCCAGCAGGGAAGGCAGCTGGACCTGCACCTGGAACAATTGCGTCACCTGGAACTGGAAGCCGAACGGTCCCGGATTGCCAATGAAAAGATCTGGCGCTACCTGGGCGTGTTTTCGGGCCTGGCGCTGGTATTGATCCTGCTTTGACGGGGGAGGGGAACGGCAGTGGAATTTGACGTCAACCTGCTTTTCAGACTGGCCGGTATAGGTATTTTGATCATGGTCTTTTCCCAGGTCCTGACCCAGGCGGACAAAAAAGAACAGGCGCAGCTCCTGACTCTGGCGGGAGTCGTCATTGTGATGATGTTTGTGGTCAATATGATCGGCCGCCTGTTTAATGCTGTGCGCACGATATTCAACATCTATTGAGGTGAATGCCGTGAGCATATTGCAGATTGTCGCCCTGGCCGTGGTTGGAGCTGCGCTGATACTTGTAATCCGCCAGGAGAAGCCGGAACTGGCGGTGCAAATCTCGGTGGCAGCAGGATTGGCGGTTTTTGCGCTGATAGCCTGGAAGCTGGTGGAAGTCCTCAACGTCCTGGAAGGGCTGGCGGTGCGCGCCGACCTGAACATGGTTTTCCTGGGCACCTTGCTGCGCATTTTAGGAATCGCCTATATTGCCGAGTTCGGCACCCAGATATGCAGGGATGCCGGCGAAAACGCCCTGGCCTTTAAAGTGGAAATGGCGGGCAAGGTCATGATCCTCATCCTGGCGGCGCCTATTATCACCACCATCCTGGACACCGTGTCGAGGTTATTGCCTTGAGGACCCTGTTGGCTGTTGCGCTGGCCGGGCTCATGGCCCTATACCCCCTCGCCGCCGGCGCCGGTACGGAACCGGTGGATACCACAATCCTGGAGCGGGAATGGCAGGTGCTGCAGCAAAAGTATGGCCAGTACCTGCCGGATTTTAATTGGCGGGAGCTGGGCTCGCTGGACTTTTCGGGACTGATTGCGGGATTGTTCCGCTTCTTGTTCCACGAGCTCTGGGCCAACTGCGCCCTGTTGGGTCAGCTGGTGTTGCTGGCGGTGTTCAGCGCTTTGCTCAGAAACCTCCAGAATGCCTTCGCCGCCGAAGGAGTTGCCCAGGTCAGCCGGGCGGTGGTGTTTCTGGTGCTGCTTACGGTATGCATGTATTCTTTCTCCCTGGCCCTGGATTTGGCCCGCCGCACCGTCCAGGGTATGTCTGATTTTGTGCTGGCCCTGGTCCCGGTGATGCTGGCCCTGCTGGCCGGCCTGGGCAGCCTGGCAGCGGCTGCGGTATTCCAGCCGGTGCTGGTGACGGCGGCCGGGATAGTGGGGCTGCTGGTCAGCAACGTAGTGCTGCCCCTGCTGCTGGTTTCGGCCTTGCTGGCCCTGGCCGACAAAATGCTGGCCGGGCTGGGCCTGAACAAATTGGCGCGGTTTATTCGGGACGGAACACTGGTGTTGCTGGGGTTTTCCTTCACCCTCTTTGTGGGGGTAACGATTATCAACGGCGCCGTGGCCGGAGTGGCCGACGGGGTGGCCTTGCGGACCGGCAAATTTGCCGCCAAAGCCTTTATCCCCGTAGTGGGAAGCATGTTTGCCGACGCCATGGAGACGGTGGCGGGCGCCGGCCTGGTGCTGAAAAACTCCGTCGGCGTCTTTGGACTGGTCAGCCTGGTCATAATCTGTATTTTCCCGGTCCTGAAGCTTTTCGCCGTTTCGCTGATCTACCGGGGGGCGGCGGCCCTGTTCCAGCCCCTGGGCGAAGATGCGGTCTGCGACACCCTGGAGACAATGGCCGGGTATGTGTACGCGGTAATCGGCGCAGTGGTGGCCGTGGCCCTGATGTTTTTTATGATTGTCACCATAATTGTGGCGGCGGCCAATATTATGGTGATGGTGAGGTGAAAGGGTGCAGACCATTTTCGAATTGACCCGAAAGCTGATGTTGCTGACCATATTCGCCGCCTTTTGCGAATTGCTCCTGCCCAGAAGCAGTTTGCGCGCCTATGTCCGCCTGGTGGTGGGTTTGCTGGTCATCGCCCTGCTGTTACAGCCCTTGCTGGAGCTGCGGGGGGCTCCCCTTAATTGGGAAGGCCTGCTGGCGCTGAGTGCACCGGCGGCGGGCAGGTATGCCCTGCCGCCGGGGAGCTGGAGCCGGGAACAGGCCGAGGCACTGGTGGAGGAGCAATTGGCGGAAAAAGTCAGGGACCTGGTGGCGGAGGAGTATCCCGGTTACGAAGTGGAAGTGGATTTGACCGTCGCCTACGACCAGTACGGCAACCCGGCGGAATTACAGAAACTGGAGGTGAACCTGCGTCCCGGCCAGCCGGGCATAACGCCGGTGGCCCCCGTCCGCATCGGCGGCCGGTTCGCCGACAACCGGCAAAGCGCCGCTCCGGGGACGGTTGCCGCCCTGGCCCGCCGCCTGGGGGTTTCCGAAGATATTCTATCGGTCTGGGTTTATACCGGCGGAGGTGAAGCAGATGGCCAACAGTATTAAGGATTTTTTGCACGGCATCAAGCAGAATTGGGGCAAAAACAAGTTCCTGATATGGTTTTTGGGGCTGGCGGGAGTTGTGCTGTTGTTGCTGCCCAACTTCTTTGCGCCGCGGCAAACGCCGCCGCCCGCCCCTAAAATTACGCACACCAATTACCAGCAACAGCTGCAGGAGGAGCTGGAAAGCATTCTCTCCGGCATTGCGGGGGTGGGCAAGGTGCGGGTGATGCTCACTCTGGACGACGAGCAGGAGGTTGTCTACGCCCGCAATCGGGAAGTAAGCCGCCGCACCACCCGGGAAGAAGATAACCAGGGTGGGGTCAGGGACCAGGTGGAATACGACGAGCGGGGCCAGCTGGTTATCGTGCGCACCAGCAACCAGGAAGAGCCGGTGATCGAAAAGATAATCAGGCCCCGGGTTCGGGGCGTCCTGGTCGTGGCCGCCGGCGCCGACGATCCCAGAGTGCGGGAGACTTTGCTCAGGGCTGTGCAAAGGGTGCTGGACGTGCCGGTGCACAGGATTACCATCGAAAAGGGGCGTTAGGAGGGATAGACATGATGAGAGTACCCAAATCTGCCGCTTATTTTGTCCTGGTGGTGCTGTTGGCGGCAGCGGTGTACATGGTTTACATTGCCGACGGGGTTGGTCAGCTGCTGCCGGTGAGGCAGGGCGGGGAAATGCAGGAGGAGCAGGGCAACGGCGAAGGGGAAGATGTTGAGACCATCGGCCAAGACCCGGCCGACTGGGTCCCCAACGGCGGCAAGGAGTTTTTTGTCGAATACCGCCTGGAGCGGGAGCGGGTGCGCAGCCAGGAATTGGATCTCCTGCAACAGATGGTCAACAACCCCAATGTAACCGAGGAGTCAAAAAAGTCCGCTGAAGCCAGAATCCTGGAGCTGCAAGCCTTAATGGAGACGGAATTGCTGGTGGAAAATGCCATAAAGGCTCAGGGCTACGAGAATGCCATCCTCATCGTCCAGCAGGATGGGGCCATTGTCATCGTGGATGCGCCGGAACTGTCGTCGGCGGAAATCCGGCTCATAGCCCAAATCGCGGCGCAATCCACGGGATTCAGGGCTTCGCAAATCAGCATCTCGTGCCAAAGCAGCAAGTAGTTGGTTAAGCGGGGTTAATCTGGTATAATTAGCGTAAATGCAGGAATAATTTGTGTGGGAGGTCTGCCCCTTGGAGGAGAAGAAGGAAATGGTATTAAGCGAACAGAGCTATGGTACCATTCGCATTGCTGACGAAGTAGTGTCCATCATCGCCGGCCTGGCTACCCTGGAAGTTGAGGGGGTAGCCGGAATGAGCGGCGGTTTTGTGGGCGGAATCGCCGAAATCCTGGGAAAACGCAACCTCACCAAAGGCGTTAAAGTTGCTGTGGGAGAGACGGAAACTGCCATAGATCTGTACCTCATCGTCGATTACGGGTTCAGCATTCCCGATGTGGCCAGGGAAGTACAGAGAAATGTCAAAAAGGCCATTGAAAATATGACGGGTTTGACAGTTGTGCAAATCAACGTTCATGTCCAGGGCGTAAAGTTGCACTCCACCTCCGAGGGAGAAACTGCATCGACGGCAACTTTGCGCTGAAAAATTAAACAGGGGGTGTTTTGTTGAGAGCTCTTTTCACAGCTATTTGGGCGCTATTGGTCGCCACAGCAGCCGCACTATTAATGCTGGTCCCGATACTGGATGTCGCCGGAGTAATCATAGCTGATTTCGTGGAATTTGTTGCCGGCCGCTTTTACTTTGCCCCGATATTTGCTCTGGTTGTCGGTTTGTCTCTGTGGCTGTTCGCCCTGCAATTCCGCGGCCGCAACCGTGGCCAAGCCCCCAGCTGGGCTATTTTGCAGGGGGAAGAAGGCGAAGTGCGCCTGTCCATGGCGGCCATCGACACTTTGATCCAGCAGGCGGCAGGAGAGCTCAGGGCCGTCAGGGAGGTGCGCACCAGTTTTTATCCCCGCAACGAGGGCCTGGGCGTATACATAAGGGTTGTCGTTGCTGCCGAGGAATCCATACCCGAATTGACGGCGCAACTGCAAAAGGTAGTCAAGGAGCACGTGCTGCGCGTTGCCGGTATCAGCATTGAAGAGGTCAGAGTACTGGTGGAAAATGTGAGCACCGGCCCCCGCAGCCGGGTTGTGCTCCGTTAAGGAGTGAGAGCAGATGGAAGGCTTCTTGACCAAGGTTCCCCGCCGGTGGATTGGGGCGTTGCTGGGACTTCTCTTCGCCCTGCTCATCATTTGGCTGGGGTTCTGGCGGATGGTGTTTGTGCTGTTATGCGTCGGACTGGGGTATTTCATCGGCCAGCAGTTTGACGGCGACCAAACTTTAGAACAGATTTTCCAGCGTCTGTTTCCCTCCCGCTAAGGGGAAGGCGCTTTTTTTTGCCGAGGAGGACGGACAATGGCCCGAAAGGCGACGAGAAAACTTATTTTTACCCTGCTCTTTCAAGCCGACTTCGGCCAACCCATAGACTATGCCCTGGCCCTGGAGGAATTTCCCCATCCCGTGGATCAGCAGTTTCTGCGGGAGACGGTGGAGAACGTGCTGGCTCACAAGGACATCCTGGACCAAATCATCGCCGAGTTTGCCCGGGGGTGGACGGCGGACCGCCTGGCCCGGGTCGACCGGGCCATACTGCGTCTGGGCGCCTGGGAGCTATTGGGGACGGACATACCCCCGGCGGTGGCCATCAATGAGGCTGTCGAGTTGGCCAAGGAATACGGCGGCGCCGATTCCCCGGCT
This sequence comes from Bacillota bacterium, assembly GCA_012523545.1. Lineage (GTDB taxonomy): Bacteria > Bacillota > Proteinivoracia > UBA4975 > UBA4975 > JAAYIH01. The sequence goes on along the minus strand of JAAYIH010000032.1, from coordinate 1,738 downwards.
TTTGTCAACGGCATCCTGGACAGCATTCGCGCGCGCAGGGAAGAATTGGCGGCCAGGCTGGAGGGGTAGCGTGTACTTTTTGGGTATCGACACCAGCAATTACACCACTTCCGCCGCAGTACTGGACAACCGTGGGCAACTGGTTTGGGAAAAGCGGCGCCTTTTGGATGTGCCTGCCGGCAAGCGCGGCCTGCGCCAGGCCGAGGCCTTTTTCCAGCATGTCCGCCATTTCCCGGAAATATTTCAGCTGCCCGAGGATATTGCCGGCCAATTGACGGCGGTGGCAGTCAGTACCCGCCCCCGGGACGCCGAGGGTTCCTACATGCCGGTTTTTACGGCGGGGACGAGCTTTGCCAGGGTAGTAGCGCGCTCCCTGACCATTCCCTGCCTGGAGTGCAGCCATCAGCAAAACCACCTGGCGGCCGGCCTGTGGTCGGCGGGGTGGTGGCCCCGGGAGCCGTTTCTCGCCTTGCACCTCTCGGGGGGTACCAGCGAGGTGCTGGCGGTGGAGTGGGACGAACCTCCCCGCATTAAGGTGCTGGGGGAGACGCGGGACATCAATGCCGGCCAGTTCATCGACGGCGTGGGCGTGGCCCTGGGCCTGCCCTTTCCCGCCGGCCCCAGCCTGGAGGAGCTGGCCCAAGGGGCCGCCGGGAGCGTGCGCTTGCCCAGCCCCGTCCGGGGGATGGAGATGAGCTTTTCCGGGCCCTTAAGCGCCGCTTTGCGCCTGGTGGGGGAAGCGGACCCCCGGGAACTGGCCCGAGGGGTCGAGGACTGCATTGCCAAGGCCGTGGAGAAAGTATTGCTGGCGGCGGGCCAGGCCACCGGCTGCAGGGATGTCCTCCTGGTGGGGGGCGTCACCGCCAATGCCCGCATCCGCCAGCGCCTGCGCCTGCGCCTGGAGCACAAAGCTGTGGGCTTTTCGCTGCACTTTGCCTCGCCGCAGGCCGCCCGGGACGGCGCCATTGGCTGCGCAGTGCTGGCCTGGCGCAAGTACGGAACGAGCAAAACAAATGCGGGTAAAAAATAACCAACCGCCGGCCCGGCCGGCGGTTGGGTTTTTAACAGGCACTCAATCTCCCTTGCTGCAGTTGCAGTATCCTTTGTTCTCCCCTGCGGTTGTTCTCCAGATCGTGGGTGACAAAGATCAGGATCTTGGTGTCGTCGAGGTAGTTATAAATAATGTCCAATATTATCTGGCGGTTCTTGCTGTCCAGGGATCCCGTGGGCTCGTCGGCCAGGATGACCCGGGGCTTGTTGACCAGGGCCCGGGCAATGGCCACCCGCTGGCGCTCGCCCCCCGACAGGTATTTGACCTTCTTCCTGATATACCGGCTCAGGCCCACTTGCTCCAGGGACTCTTCGATGTACTCCCGGTGTTTGCGCCTTGGCACGTCGGAGTAGAGCAGGGGCACCCGGACATTGTCGTAGACCGACTCCGATTCCAGCAAGGCGTACTCCTGGAAGATGTAGCCGAACATCTTGTTGCGCAGCACTGCCTGCTCTTTGGCCGAATACTCCCGTGCGTTTTTCCCGTCGATGCTGTACAGGCCGGTATAGCCCCGGTCCAGCAGGCCGATGGTGTTGAGCAAGGTGGATTTCCCCGCCCCCGATTCTCCGATTATCATTACTTGTTCGCCGGCGTGAAAACTGACGTTGATGTCGCAGAGGGCCTGGGTTTTGTCCCCGCCTTTTTCATAAATCCGGTTGACATTTTCCAGTACCAGTTTCATACCAT
>JAAYIH010000031.1 GCA_012523545.1 Bacillota bacterium | reverse complement strand
TCCGGTGCTGCCCACTATGCCCAGCTTCTGCCCTATGGTCACCTGGTCCCCCACCTTGACCATGGGCGAGGTGTGCATGTGGGCGTACAAGGTGGCATAACCGCCGCCGTGGGCAATCATGACGTAGTACCCGTAGGAAGCGTGGTACTTGGAGATGACCACCGTTCCCGGAGCCGCGGCAAGGATGTAGGCGGGAGTCCCTTGATATCTGGAGCTGCCGGGCCAGTAGATATGGGACGGGGCGATGTCTATGCCCCGGTGCCAGTTGGGCTGGCCGTACAGGGTGCGCCATCCGAAGGGAGAACTGACGTAACGGGTTACGGGAACCGGCCAGCAAAAAACCTCCGGCGCCTCCCCGTCCTGCCACTCCTTGGAGTCGTAGTAGCGCTTGATATCCTGCTCCAGCTCAGCTTGCCTCTTGTCCAGTTCTCCCCGGGCTGCTTTGAGTTTGGCTACACTTTTCTCCAGTTGACTGCGCTTGTCCTGCTGGGCGGCAACCAGGGATGCCACCTTCTCTTCTTCGGCCTTGGCAGCTGCCCGGTCGGCTTCCAGCTTCTCTTTGCGGGCCACCAGGAGTTCCAGTTCTTCCTCCAGGGCAGCTTTTTCCCGGGTCAGCCAGTCCCTGGTTTCCTTGACTTCGTTAATGAGCCTGGCGTCGCTGTCGATGATAGCGCCCAAAAACTTCAGCCGGGACAGGAAATCCGGGAAGCTGGTGGCGGAAAACAGCACCTCCAGGTAGCTGACGGCGCCGTTTTTGTACATGATGCGCAGCCGCTGCTCCATGTATCCCGTCTGCTCCGCCAGATACGCCTCGGTTTCGGCAATTTCCTGTTCTTTGGCGGCAATGGCGTTCTCCTGCTCCTCGATCTGCACTTCCTGTTCCGCAATCTGCTCGTTGAGCCGGGCCAGTCTGTTCCGGGCGTCGTCCAGGATGAGTTTGAGCTTTTTCAGCTCCAGTTCCACCTTGGTCATCTCATCCTTGGCTTTCTTTTCCTGGGCCTCCAGCTCTCTTATCTGTTTCTGAATTTCCGTCAGTTCCTGCAAATATTCGTCTATGTTGGCCAGGGCCGGCGACATCGCCCCCGCAATGAACGCCAGCATCAACACCAAAGCGCCAATTTTTAACCAACTCTTCATACCCATTCCCCCTATGCTAGACCTATGCTAGACGTCCAAGAATCTGCGCACAGAAATCCCGCTGCCCAGGGCGCCTATCCCGGCGCCCAAAGCGAAGAGAAGTTTGAGCAGTTCCCTGCCCACCAGGGCGGGCGTAGCCAGTTTGACGGACAGGAAGTTTTGGTAGAACCAGGCGCTGGCCTTGGCGTACAAGTACCAGTACCCGTAAAACAAGACCAGGTAGGCCGTCAGGGCCCCCAGCAGGCCCAGGAAAATTCCTTCCAAAATGAAGGGCCAGCGGATAAACCAGTCGGTGGCGCCGACAAATTTCATAATGCCGATTTGCCTGCGCCGGGCAAAAACGGTGAGCTTAATGGTATTGGCAATCAGAAACAGCGCCATAACGGCCAGGACTGCAATGACGCCCATGCTGAACAGCCGCAGTATCCTGGTAAATTCAAAGAGTCTTTCCACAACCTTTTTGCCGTAGTCGACGCTCTCCACGCCAGCCATGGGCTCAATAGCGTCGGCCACCTCCCCGATGGTTTCGGGATCGTGCACCTGTATTTCAAAGCTGGCGGGCAAAGGATTCCTGCCCTCCAGGGCATCGGCAATGTCCTCTCCCAGCTCTTCCTGCATCCTGCGCAAAGCCTCTTCCTTGCTGACATAGGTGAGGCGGGCAATACCCGGTAGTTCCAGTATCTGCTGCCGCAAATACTGGTGGTCGGCTTCGTCTTCCAGGTAAACGATGAGCTCCACTTGTTCTTTTATTTCTTCGGTGATTTGCATTACGTTGAGATTGATAATGACAAAAATACCCAGCATCAGCAGGGTAAGGACCATTACGGTAACCGAGGCCACCGTCATCCAGCCGTTGCGCAACACTCCCTGGGCAGCTTCTTTGCAGTAGTGCACAAAGTTTTTAAGCTTCATGGGTATATGCTCCTTTGTGGTCGTCACGGACCAGTACGCCGTTGTTTAGCTCCAGCACCCGGCGGCCCATCCTGTTGACAATTTCTTTGTCGTGGGTGGCGATCAGCACCGTGGTGCCCAGTTGGTTGATGCGCTCCAGCAAGCACATGATTTGCCAGGAGGTGTTGGGATCCAAGTTGCCGGTGGGCTCGTCGCAGACCAACAGAGGCGGATTGTTGACCAGGGCTCTGGCCATGGCTACCCTTTGCTGCTCTCCGCCGGAAAGCTGGTGGGGGAAGCGGTCTTCCTTGCCCTTTAGGCCGACGATGCCCAATACCCTGGGCACCTGCCGTTTGATCTCGCTGGAACTGGCCTCAATCACTTCCAGGGCAAAAGCGACGTTTTCTGCCGCCGTCTTTTCGGGCAAAAGGCGAAAATCCTGATAGACGACGCCAATCTGGCGGCGCAGGTAGGGAATCTCCTTGCGTCTCAGCCGGCACAAATTGCGCTGCAACACCAAGACCTGGCCGGAATTGGCGACAATTTCCCGAAAAATAAGCTTTAATACCGAAGATTTGCCGGCGCCGCTGGGGCCGACTAAAAACACAAATTCTCCTTTGTCGATGTGGAAACTGACATTGTGCAAAGCGCTGGTACCATTCGGGTAGGCATAACTTACGTTTATAAACGAGATCAATTGGTTCATCTCCCTCTGTTAGTACTCAGCCCCTGTATCAATTCGACAATTTACCGGTCATTCCTGCTTGAAAACCGGACAATTGACAATTTAGGCTGTATTTTACTGCATAATCTCATTATATTAGTAAAGCGGCAACAGGGACAAGCCCCAATTTGCCGCTTGTATCAGCCAATTTTTCCCTTTCACTTTTTTAACGTTACCTCACCGCTGTGCAAGACATGGCGAATTCCGTCGCAATCCTCCACCACCAGAGCACCGTCGGCGCCAACGTCGACGGCAACGCCTTCAATGGCCTCCCCGCCGCGCAGGACGGTAACGCAGCGGCCGAGGATAACATCGTACCGCCGCCAGGCGCCGATTACCCGCTCAAATTCGCCTTCCTGCCACAGCCGGCACCAGTGCCAGATTTGCCCGGCCAGAGCCGCCAGCACCAGGTCCCGCCTCCAGCTGCGGCCGGTTGCCCGGCGCAGAGAAGTCGCCCGGAGATCCGGAGGAAAGTCTTCCTGGTTGACATTGACCCCTACCCCCACTGTCAGGCGCCCGTTCCCTGACTCCAGCAGGATGCCAGCCAGTTTTTCCCCCTCCAACAGGACGTCGTTGGGCCACTTTAACCTGGGCTGCAGGCTGAGTTCCGCCAGGCCCCGGGCCGCTCCGACGCCGGCGGCCAGGGAAAAACCTCCCCAGTGCTGGCGGGGCAGCGAGGGACAGAGGACCAGGCTGAAGTACAGGTTGAGCCCCGGCGGCGAGTGCCACGCCCTGCCCAGGCGTCCGCGCCCGGCACTCTGACTGTCGGCCGCGATGATTGTGCCTGCGGGCAAATGGGGTGCATTAAGGGCCAGGGTATTGGTGGAATCCAGCCGGTCGTACCAACGCAGGGCAAGGCCGGGGGGCAGGAGAGCGCCTGCCCTTTCCATGTCTTCGTTCCGGGACTGTGGGGACATGCTCTTACCTCCGCAATTGTGCCCTGCCCGGCCGGCTGCGGGCTTTGCCCGCTCCGGGGCTGGCAGGGCAACAAACAGTTAATCGTCGATGAACAGCTCAAAGCTGATGTCGACGGCGGGATACTGGCGCCAGTCGGCATCGTCAAAATGCCACCATTCGTTGCTGATGGTGGAAAAGCCGTTTCTCAACATGACCTCGGTAAGCAGTTCCATGTTCGCCCGGGCGGCGGCCGTCATGCCCAAATAATTGCGTGCCGCCCGCGGGCTGAATTCGTCAAAGAGCGTGGGCATCTCCAGTTCATTGCCCTCCCGGTCCACCAGGGTGACATCCACCGTGGTCCCCCGGTTGTGCCGGGAAGGATACCGGGGATCGGCTACGTAAGCCTTTTGGTCTGTGGCATGCCACAGTTCCCGCTCGGCCCAGGCAGGCCGGTAGGCATCCCAGACCTTGAGGGTGTAGCCCATTTCCCGAAACTCGGCATTGGCAGCTGCCAATTTGGCCGCCGTCTCGGGGCGCAGGATGGCCACCGCCCGGGGGTAAATCTGCCTGCCGGTGAAGTTGTCGGCGGTGGCATAGCGCAGGTCGATGACAATGGTGGGATCGATATCTTCAATGCGGACGAAACCGCAGACGGCCCGGGAAATCCGGCCGGCCAGGGCCTGGTTCTCCGCCTGCAATCTGGCCGTTTCCGCCTCCAGCTCCTGCACCCGGGCGGCTTCCCGCGCGCCTGCCGCAGCCAGGGCCGCCCTAAGCTCATCGACCTCCAGCACCACGGCCCGGTATTGGCCCAAAATGGTCAGCGCGGCGGCGCCCAAGGAGATGGCCAGCACCACGGCAATGGCCAACAAGCTGAACAAAGCCGTTCTGGACATCCAACCCCTCCCCTGGAAAGTGTTTCCGGACAACCCTATACTCTCTCGGTCCTGATTCCCGTCATGTGGTCGTTGAGGTTCTGCCGCTCCAGGCCGGGGTCTTTTACCCGTTCAATGCTCAGGGCCAGGGTTTCCCGCTGGATGTAATCCCGGAAAGCCTCGACGGCAGCGGCCACCTCGTCGTCGCCGTCGTAGTAGATGCGGATGTTGTCGGTCACCTGGTAGTCATTGCGCTTGCGCAGTTGCTGGACCTTGGACACAAATTCCCGGGCCAGCCCCTCGTCGATGAGTTCCCGGGTCAGGGTGGTGTCCAGGATGACGAAGAGGTTGTTCTCCATTTCCACGGTAAAGCCTTCCCGGGCGGTGATGGTGACGTTGACCAGGTCTTTGGAAATCATGGTTTCCTGGCCGGCCAGGGTAACGGCGATTTCTTCCCCGGCCTCCAGTTTGGCAGCGGCCGCGGCGGCGTCCAGTTGGGCCAGGGCGCCGGCAAACTCCTTAATCCTTGCGCCCAGGGCGGGACCGGCTACGGGGTAGTTGGGTTTCAGCTGGTAATCCATATACCGGCTAAGGTCGGCCACAAACTCTACTTCCTTGACATTGAGCTCTTCCTGGATGAGGGGAACGAGGCCGGTCAGCAGCTCCCGGTACTTGCCGTCCACCAGGATCTTGCGCAAGGGCTGGCGAACCTTGATCTTCACCTGCTCCCGGGCGGCCCGACCCAGGCCCACCAGGCTGCGGGCCAGGTCCATGCGTTCCTCCACTTCGGGATCAATCAGAGCGGGGTCGGCCTGGGGATACATGGCCAGATGCACAGAGACCTCGCCGGGGCAAAGCTTGAGGTACAAATCCTCGGCGGTGAAGGGAGCAAAGGGTGCGATGAGCTTCGCCACCGTCACCAGCACCTCATAGGTGGTGTTGTAGACCGCCTGTTTGTCGGCATCCGGTTCCGACGCCCAGAACCGGCGCCGGGCCCGGCGGATGTACCAGTTGGACAGGTCCTCCACCACGAATTCCTGGATGGCGCGCACCGCCCGGGTGAGGTCATAATTGTCCATGGCCGTGCGAACGGCGGCGATGAGGTTGTTGAGCTTGGACAGAATCCAGCGGTCCAGCTCGGGACGTTGCCGGTAGGGGACAAAGAATTCCCGGGGATCCAGCTCGTCGGTGTTGGCATAGAGGGCAAAGAATGTGTAGACATTGCGCAGCGTTCCGAAGAACCTGTTCTGCACATCCAGCAGCCCGTCGGGGTCGAAGCGGGTAGGCGTCCACACCGGGGACACGTGGAGCAGGTACCAGCGCACGGCGTCGGCCCCGTGCTTTTCAAAAAGGGCAAAGGGGTCGACGGTGTTGCCCCGGGATTTGGACATCTTCTTGCCGTCTTTGTCCAGGATCAGGTCGTTGACCAGGACGCGCTTGTAGGGGGAAACCCCCTTGATAAAGGTGGAGATGGCCAGCAGCGAATAGAACCAGCCGCGGGTCTGGTCGATGGCTTCGCAGATGAAGTCGGCGGGGAACTGTTCGGCAAAGAGATCGTGGTTTTCAAAGGGGTAATGGTACTGGGCAAAGGGCATGGCGCCGCTGTCAAACCAGCAGTCGATGACCTCGCTGACCCGGGTCATTTCGCCCCGGCACCGGGGACAGCGGAGGTGAATTTCGTCGACATAGGGCCGGTGCAGGTCCAGGGAATCGTCCACTTCCTCGATGGCCAGCCGGCGCAGCTCCTCCCGGGAGCCCACCGTCGTGGTATGGCCGCACTGGCAACGCCAGATATTCAGAGGCGTGCCCCAATACCTGGTCCGGGACAGAGCCCAGTCGTTGACATTTTCCAGCCAGTTGCCAAAGCGCTTTTCACCCACATAGGCGGGGTACCATTGCACAGTATTGTTGGCGGCGATGAGTTGATCCCGCAGGCGGGTCATCTCGATGTACCAACCGGGTTTGGCATAGTACAGCAAGGGGGTGGTGCACCGCCAGCAGTGGGGATAATTGTGGGCGACCTTTTGCTTGGAATAAAGCTTGTTTTCGGCGGCCAGCCACTTGATGATGTCCACATCGGCATCCATGACAAAGCGGCCGGCCCATGGGGTTTCAAAGTACTTGCCCGTCTCGTCCACAGGATTGAGCACCGGGAGGTCGTACTTCTGCCCCACATTGAAGTCATCCTCGCCGAAGGCGGGGGCGATGTGGACAATGCCGGTGCCGTCCTCGGTGGTGACAAATTCGGCAACGGTGACATAGAAGGCCTTTTTGTCGGCTGTCAGGAAAGGCATGAGCTGATGGTATTCAATGCCCTCCAGGTCACGGCCCCGGGCAGTTTGCACCACTTCGTAATCTTCACCCAGCACCTGGCTGGCCAGGTCTTCGGCCACCCAGTAGAGCCTGCCCTGCTGGCGCGCCTTGACGTAGACGACGTCGGGATGCACCGCCAGGGCGACATTGGCGGCCAGGGTCCAGGGAGTGGTGGTCCAGACCAGGAAGTATTCCTCGGCATCTTTGCGCCGGAAGGTGACGATGACGGTGTCGGACTTGATTTCCTTGTAGCCCAGGGCCACCTCGTGGGAAGCCAGGCCGGTGCCGCACCGGGGACAGTAAGGCAGGATTTTGTGCCCTTCGTACATCAAGCCCTGCTTAAAGAACTGGTCCAGCAACCACCACACCGTTTCGATGTAGTCGTTGTCCAGGGTGATGTAGGGATTCTCGAGGTCGAGAAGATAACCCATCTTGCGGGTCATATCCCGCCAGGCCTTTTCATAGGCAAAAACCGACTCCCGGCACTTTTTGTTAAAGGCCTCGATGCCGTAACGCTCGATGTCCTGCTTGCTGGTCAGCTTCAGCTGTTTCTCCACCTCGATTTCCACCGGCAGACCGTGGGTGTCCCAGCCGGCCTTGCGCTTGACCATGTAACCTTCCATGGTCTTGTACCGGCAGACGGAATCCTTGAGGGTTCTGGAAATGACGTGGTGGATGCCGGGGCGACCATTGGCTGTAGGCGGCCCTTCATAAAAGACAAAGGGCCGGCAATTGGCGCGGGTGCTGATGCTTTTTTCCAGCAAATTGATGTCGTCCCAGTAGGCGGCCAGCTCTTCCTCCCGCTGCGCCACCGGCTGCCTTGAAAGTTCGGGGAATTTTTTCACTGCAATCACCCTCTTTTCCGCTTGTAATTTTGGAGCAATATGAAAAAACCCCGGGTCAACTGACCCAGGGACGATTTGCACCGCGGTACCACCCTGCTTACAGGCGCATGCCTGTCACTCCAATGCATGTAACGCATGCCTGCGGGTTGCCCTACTGGCGGTTCAGGCAACCGGCTCCGGGGTGATCTTCGCGCTCAGGGCAATCGCGTCCTCCCACCAATTGGCCGCGTCTCTGGCAATGCCCGGGGCGTTACTGTCCCCTTCCTCGCCTTTTTCGTTATTGTGTTCTATTTTATGCCCTGGAACGGGGAAAAGTCAAGTCCCGGAGCGATTTCCACCCAAATGATAACACCGAGCGGCATTGCCAAACTCTACTTTTATATTGGACCAAAATGCAACAGCACGGGGATTAATCCGGCATTGCTTCTTTCATCGTGACCAGCTCTTCCGCAGTCCTTTCATCTGTCACCAGGACATTGATTAAACCTGTGCGCAAGACCGCAAATATAGCCCGGGCCTTTGCTGTTCCCCCCGCTACTGCCAGACGCACTTTCGCTTTGCCAATTTGCTCGGGCGTCGCAGCAATCAGGCAGATATCTTTGGATGTCTTGGGAATTGTCCCGTCCGGCAAGACAAACCACAAACAGAGGTCGGAAACCGGCTGTTG